>JAHHRJ010000007.1 GCA_020025885.1 Butyricicoccus sp.
TCGCGCCATAAATTCGTTGTGAATCCTTGAAATCCACCAAGGATTCCTGTGGATTGACGCCTTTTTCTGATGAGAAATTTTTCCCAAAATCGCTCTTGCTGAATTATGCGGTATTGCCATAAAAATAATTGAGGCATAGATAATCGCTATGCCTGCGTTTAGATTGATTCCTCTTTGAAAGGCTTTACAAAGTCTTAATAACTTTGGTGTGAGACTCTTTATTTGGCTTTCTTCTTTGTAATTTACAATGTAATCCTATAATATCAGTAGGAAAAAATAAAATAATGTGATATAATATCAAAGCATATTATTTATTATAATATAATTTGAGAGCAAGGGAGAAAAAAATGAAACCACGAAAAAGAAGAATGTTATCACTATTGATGACAAGTAGCCTTCTCTTTTCTATGATGTCAGAGACTGCGCTGGCAGGTGTGAATGCACCGGCGATGACAATGTACAAATATCATCCAGGGCATGATATTGCTCATGAATACATAGCAGCAACAGAAGCCACACACGAAATCTCAAATGATGCAGATTCAGGTTCATCTGGGATGGATGAAGTCGTGAGTGTATCAAATAGAGCAGTAAACCAAACAGAGTACGACATAAGTGAGGGGTCTGTCATAATCAATAATAGTTGTGGCGATGCTTGTCCAGGTCATAGAATTACTGGAACATCAACAACTAACACGATCGTAGTTGAAAGCGGCACACATAACATCACGCTTGCTGGAGTAGATATTGATGTGAGTCAAACAGCCGCTTTTCAAATCAAGCCAGATGCAACAGTCACATTGACTCTTTTAGGAACAAATACCTTAAAAAGCGGACCGTACCATGCTGGATTGGAGGTTCCAGAAAAAGCAAACTTAATGATACAGTGTGGTATCCATCCCCATGTGGGATCTTGTAATGCGGATACAGACCAATGTGGCACACTTACAGCAACTGGCGGAATATTCGGCGCAGGCATTGGCAGCGGGCAAAAAGGATCAGGCGGTCATATTACAATCAATGGTGGTGTAGTGACAACATACGGTGGTTCTTTCGCTGCGGGCATAGGTGGCGGTGGTGATGGTGTTGCTGACGGTGGTGACGGAGGCGATATTATCATTCGTGGTGGTGCTGTAACAGCATATGGTGGAGTCTTTGGTGCAGGTATTGGCGGTGCTGGCGGTGACTATGGTCATGGTGGTCATGGTGGTAATATCACCATTGAGGGTGGTATGGTCACAGCGTCTGGCGGTGACGATGGCGCAGGTATTGGCGGCGGTGGTGCTACCTATAACTTTGGAACCGCCGGAACTGGTGGTAATATCACCATCAAGGGCGGTACAGTCATGGCATACGGCAAAATGGATGGTGCGGGTATTGGCGGCGGCGGTGGTGAAAGTGGAGACGCTGGTTCTGCTGGTAAGATCATTATCGAGGGCGATGCGCAGGTGACAGCAAAAGGTGATAGACTTGGTGCAGGCATTGGCGGCGGTGGCACTGACTTTGGTTACGGAGGCAGTGGTGGTGACATCACCATTAAGGGCGGTGTAGTCATGGCAACCGGAGGTATATCTGGTGCAGGTATTGGCGGCGGTGGCGGTGATGGTTATGGTCGTGGTGGTGCAGGTGGTAACATCACGATCGAGGGTGGTGTGATTACGGCACATAGTGGCCACTATGCATCAGGTATCGGCGGTGGTGACTATGGCACAGGTGGTAATATCACGATCAGCAGTGGCACTGTTATGGCACATGGTAGTATGTATGGCTCAGGTATTGGTGGTGATTATAGCAGCACAGATACAGGTACTTTTCAAACTGGTGCTGGCGATGCGGTAATTATTGCTGTTCCCAATATTCAGGACACAACAAATCGAAAAGACTGGAGTGGTTTAATCTTTAACGGAAAAAATGGTAAAATACATGGCAATTATAACAATCCATTCTATATCCGAGATAGTTTTGAAACTCCAATTGATGGGATGCTCACTATTTCGGAAGGAGAAAAATTAGAAATTGGTAAAAATGTTATAATCAAGAACAATGGCACGATTATCAATGGCGGAATTATAAGCGATACGAATAAAATTAAGGACGGAATCATCTACCATACACTAAATGCAGCTGCAAATCAGTCTACAATCACATTTCGGAGTGGTGTATATGACGGAAATGCCAAACAGGGTGATGATGTTGTTTTTGAAGTAACTGCGAACCCCGATTTTATCATTGATCATGTGGCATACAAGATAGGTGAAGATGCAACTGAAACCAAGATCCCTCAGCGTGATGGTATCTACACCATTCCTGGTGGTACAATCACGAATCCCGTGCAGATTATTGTTACCACAATCGTTCCTCCTGTTCCAGACCCACCAAATGGTACAGACTATACCATAGACTATATCAATGAAACGCTCCACTTTAAGGAACAATTTGAGATCAATTTGGAAGAATCCTTTTATGAACACGGGTATTTTTCTTCTGGAGGTTCTGTTTCAAGTTTGATTGGTACAACACTGTATATCCGAAGGAAAGAAAGTCCACCATATCCCGCTGGACAAGTATTGCCATTTCAAGTTCCAGAACGCCCTGCAACACCGGTTCCACATGTCGAAAACACCAGTGTTACAGGGAAGCAGGACGGTGAGATCAGAAATGTGACGCCGGCTATGGAGTATAAAGAAATCAATAGCGATCAATGGATAAGCTGTGAAGGAACAACGATTACAGGTCTTGCAGCTGGAACATATCTAGTGCGTATGAAGGCTGTTAAGGATACATCTTTTGCAAGCCTAGCTGCAACGGTGATCGTGGAGGAGGGGGCAGAGCCTACCTACACACTTACAATTACCCCACCAACATTTGAAACTGTTACATATGGTGATCCTCAACCCGAGGAAAAGCCCATCATCATCTCTAATAGCGGCAATAGTGAAGTGAATATTGACAGTATGACCATTCACTCAAACAATTTTCGCAGGACTATGGATAATAGCTCAGATAAATTTATTATCCATAAAGGCAGCGACACTGTTAAGACAGACCAAACATTAGACGATTGGCTGCTCCAGCCCTCAGAAGGACTGAAGCCAGGTCTTCACAAAGCTACTATTATAGCAACATATAATAATAACACACAGACCGAAGCGGAGGTCGTATTCTTGGTGACTCCTACACCGACTTACGACCTTACGATCACTGCACCAACATTTGATGATATCATCTATGGTGACCCGCAGCCAGACGCAAAACCGATCATTATTTCCAATCGTGGTAACAGTGATGCGCGTATCAATCATGTGAGCAGTAGTTCAGATAAATTTATCATTACGGAAGGCAGCAAAACTGTTACACCAGGTTTAGAACACAGCTTAAACAACTGGACGATCCGTCCAAAGGAAGACCTTCCCGTTGGAAGATATGAAGATACAATTATAGTAACATATAGCAAAGATGTACGAACTGTAGCAAGTGCTGAGGCAACTGTCACCTTTGAAGTAAAACCTGTTTCCACATCCAACCTTGATATCGCTGAACTGACATTTGATGCAATAATTGAAGGTGATCCACAGCCGGATCCAAAATCAATCATCATCAAGAATACTGGCAATGCCGATGCTACGATTAGTCATATTAGTGTTGATTCAGATAACTTTATCATCACGAAAGGCAGTACTACTGTTAATGCAGGAGAAACCATAGATGATTGGACAATTCAACCAAAGAAAAATCTTGCTGCTGGCAGATATCAAGATACTATTACAGTAACATACGACCATGGGGCAATCGCTCAGACACAAATCCACTTGTTGGTAAGTACGGATCTAACTTATACACTCACCATTACTGCACCAACATTTGATGACATCACTTTTGGTGACCCACAGCCTGCAGCAAAACCACTCAGTATTTTTAACAGGGACAGCAGTGATATCATCATCAATCATGTAAGTGTCAGTTCGGATGCGTTTATCATTCATACAGGCAGCAAAATCATTGGTGCTGGTCAAACAGTTCATGACTGGACAATCCAACCAAAGGACAATCTGCCTCCAGGCAGATATAATGCTACGGTCACAGTAACATACGATTATGATATAGCAGTCCAGACAGAGGTCAGTTTATTGGTAAAATCTACTGATGATAATTCTGGTTCATCTGGCGGTAGTTCTGGTTCGTCTGGTGGTAGTTCTGGTAGTATCAGTTGTGGTGATTTATCTGATGCTGGTGTGATCATTCGCCGTCCAGATGAAAATAAACCCGACATCCCAACTACGGCTCAGACCAAAATAGCCATGACAGATTCGCTGGGAAATGTTACAATCACAAAATCTATGCTACATTGTGTCATCTCTCTTGCACAGAGCGATGTGATAAAACATGGCAATACAGCAAATGGCATTGAGCTATCGGTACCCATAAAAACGGATAAAGATTTGGGGAGTGTACACATCACAATCAAAAGAGATGCATTGGATAAACTGATCTCTTCTTGTATTGATCGCTTCACGATTCGGGTGCACAATATGGCAGATTTGACACTTTCTTTGGATGCACTTACAGAACTGAAAAAACAGAACTCTGGTGATCTGATTTTGACATTAAAACGCGCAAATATTTCTTCTCAGGATGCTCAAATAGCGATCGGAAACCGTCCGGCATACAACATAAATCTTTGGAAGTTCAAAAACGGCCAAAAAACGCCCATTACCACACTCAACAACCAGACCATCACTATTTCTATTCCGTATACCCTAAAAAAATGTGAAACAATCTCGAATCTGCGTGCGGTTTATGTGGGGGATAGCGGAAATCTTGAATGGATGAGCCAATCTATCTATGACGAGGAACAGAAAGCTGTTGTGTTTGAAGTAAATCATTTTGGTGTATATGGTATTGGTTATAAAAATAATACTGAAAAAATCTTTACAGACATCGCAAACCATTGGGCAGAAAAGGATATTATGTTTATTGCCAGCCGTGGAATCGTCACTGGTACCAGCGCCACTACATTCAGTCCCAACATGCAACTGACCCGTGGAATGCTTGTAACTATATTAGGGCGCTTAGAATGTATTGATTTAGATCGCTACAAGGCTGGCCCATTTATTGATGTGGCTCCAGATGATTACTATGCTCCTTATGTAAACTGGGCGGCAGAGACTGGTGTTGTCCATGGTTATAACGATATTGAGTTTGGACCAAGAGATGCGATTACGCGTGAGCAATTAGCAGTAATGATCAAGAATTATTGTGAAAAGATAGGATATACTTTGCCAAAAAAATCAGAAAAATTAGATTTTGCAGACAGTGAAGATATCACTTTTTGGGCAAAAGATGCCGTGCAGGTACTGCAGCAGGCTGATATTCTTTCTGGCAGAGGAAATAATCAGTTTGGTCCTCAAAGCATAGGGACTCGTGCAGAAATTGCAACAGTCATGCATCGATTTATAAGGACAATCATTGATGCACAGACCACAAAGGATACCTGATGAATGACAGTGGTCAATATGTGTGCAGGGCGTATCTGAAAATAAAGAAACTCTCAAATTTCTCGTAATGCGTGAGTAGCTGTTGGGCGCGTTGCAAAATGCATTTTTGGAAAATTAAACCCAATATTTTAGCGGGAGAACCCACACTAATTTGTGGATTCTCCCGCTATTTTTAACTGTATTTATTATATGCTTTATTCTGCCGCCTGTGCTGCGATAACGTTGCTCATATTATAAAGAGCAGGCTTTGTCTGTGCGGCAAGAAATGCAGCAGCATTCACAGCACCAGTTGCAAAGACTTCACGCGAGAGGGCGGAGTGTTTAATCTCAATCACTTCATCACGGCCGCAGAACATGACGCTATGCTCTCCAACAATGGTGCCGCCGCGAATGGCATGAATGCCGATTTCATGAGCGGGACGTTTTTTACGCCGCTCATGGCGGTCATAGGTATATTCTGCGTCATAGGGGAGGGCTTCCGAAACCGCATCTGCCAGCATAAGTGCTGTGCCGCTCGGCGCATCGAGTTTTTGATTGTGGTGCGCTTCGACGATTTCAACATTGTAGTCATCGCCCAAAACAGAGGCACACTTACGTAGTAAGTCCATCATAAGGTTAATGCCGATAGACATATTACCAGAACGGAATACTGGGATTTCGGTTGCTGCCTTGTCGATCGCGGCAAGCTGCTCGGCAGAGTGTCCAGTGGTGCAGATGACCACAGGGAGCTTGCGCGAAACACAGTAGGCAAGCAGTTCTTCGGTGACCGCGGCGTTAGAGAAGTCAATAACAACATCAGCTTCGCCAGTAAACTCTGACACATGTGCGAACACTGGATAATCAGACAGCTGTACGGCGTTTAAATCCAGACCTGCAACAATCTGCATTTCGGGCTTTGCGGCACAAATTTCAGTAATGACGCGCCCCATACGACCATTACAGCCAGAAAGAATGATTTTTGGCATAGGGATACACTCTCTTTCTATCAAATGCGGCAGCCCATGCGGGTCAGCTCTGCCTGAATGAGTGCGGCATGCTCGTCTGTCACATCAACGAGTGGGAGACGCAGACCGCCGACCTTCCAGCCAAGCTGTTCCATTGCCTTCTTGACTGGAATCGGGTTGACTTCACAGAACAGGGCATTCATAAGCGGTAAGTAATCAAGCTGGAGCTTGCGAGCTTCTTCATAATTGCCATCCAGACACAGCTGAGTTAGACGGTGGGTTTCTGCCGGTGCAACATTGGACAGAACAGAGATAACACCCTTGCCACCCATTGCCATAAGCGGCAGAATCTGGTCATCGTTGCCTGACCAGAAGTTCAGCTCGTCGCCGCAAAGCTGCATTGCTTCTGCCAGCAAAGAGAAATTGCCGCTTGCTTCTTTGGTACCGTTGATGTTCGGATGCTTGGAAAGCGTATGGTAAGTCTGAGCGGTAATGGAAATTCCGGTACGGCTCGGTACATTGTACAGAATAATCGGGCAGTTGGTGCAATCTGCAATTGCGTTAAAGTGCGCGATCAGTCCATTCTGAGAGGTCTTATTATAATACGGGGTGACAGACAGTACAGCATCTGCACCGGACTTCTTTGCCTCCCGTGTCAGCTCGATTGCAGCGGCAGTATCGTTAGAGCCTGCACCTGCAATCAGTGGAACACGACCAGCAACATAAGAACAACCGAAATCTACGACTTCGGCATGTTCTGCCAAGGTCATCGTTGCAGATTCTCCAGTGGTTCCTGCGATGATAATCGCATCGGTTCCATTTGCGATCTGGTGGTCGATAATCTGCTTGAATACTTCGTAATTTACTTCACCAGTGCGCTTGAATGGGGTAATGATGGCAACGCCAGCACCTGTAAAAATTGGCTTTTTCATAGTGGTTCCTCCAATCAGTCGATGTAGCCCTCTGCGCACAGCAGCTCTGCCATGAGCACGGCACCGCCGGCTGCACCACGCAAGGTGTTGTGCGATAGGCTGACAAACTTATAGTCAAAAACGGTATCTTCACGCAGACGTCCTACGGAAACGCCCATGCCACCCTCTAGGTCGCGGTCGAGCTTGGTCTGCGGACGATTATCTTCTTCAAAATAGGTCAGGAAGTGTTCTGGTGCCGACGGCAGTTTTAGTTCCTGTGCACGTCCAGAGAATGTACGCCACTTGGCAATCATCTCTTCCTTGGTTGCTTTTTCTTTGAGCTTTACAAATACAGCTGCCATGTGTCCATCTGCAACCGGAACACGCAGGCACTGTGCGGTGATCTTCGGGGAAACCGCAGATACGATCTGATCGCCCTCGATGTGTCCCCAAACCTTCATCGGCTCAACCTCGGACTTTTCTTCCTCGCCGCCGATGAATGGGATCACATTGTCCACCATCTCCGACCAAGTATCAAAGGTTTTACCTGCGCCAGAGATTGCCTGATAAGTACATACTGCAACTTCCTCAATGCCGTATTCCCAGATCGCGCTCAGTGCTGGCACATAGCTCTGGATGGAGCAGTTGGACTTGACAGCGATAAAGCCGCGCTTGGTGCCCAGACGCTGTTTCTGAGATTCGATAATCTTTGCATGCTCTGCGTTGATCTCCGGAATAATCATTGGGACGTCTGGAGTCAGGCGGTGTGCGCTGTTATTGGAAACGACAGGGCACTCCAGCTTTGCATAACGCTCTTCAAGTGCACGGATCTCGTCTTTTGGCATATCAACGGCACAGAAAATAAAATCCACCTTGGAAGCCAGTTCCTCTGCGTCTGCGGTTGCATCCAAGAGCACAATGTCTTTCATGGACTCCGGAACAGGCTGCTGCATTTTCCAACGACCCTCGACCGCTTCGGCATAGGTTTTCCCGCGGTTGCGTCCGCTTGCCGCCATTGCGGTCACACGGAACCATGGATGGTTTTCCAAAAGGAGCGAAAAACGCTGACCTACCATGCCGGTCGCGCCTACAATGCCCACTTGATATTGCTTCATAATGACAGATCCTCCTACATTGCGCATCACCATATAAAGGAAACCTTCGATAGAGAAGAAAAAAACCGGTTGAAAAACCGGTATAGACTAACTATAATGGAAAGACAGGAAGTATGTACTTTCCATCAAAGATAGCGCTCCACCGGCATAGCAGGTATGCAGTGACAGACGACAGGATTTTTTCCGTACCGTCCAGGACTGCCGCGCCGTAATGCTGGGCTGACCTTCGGCAGTGGTCCCTTTTTCGTGTGGTCATGGGGGTTACGGCCCCTCACAGACGATACTGATGAACACCGCGCCTCTATCTGAAAGGATTTTCTTTTGTCAGGTAAAGTATATATATTGTCTTTATTCTATTGCAAGGGATACCGTTTGTCAAGAGAGCAGATGACAAAAAGACAAAGGGAGGAAATCACAAGATGAAACGACAACTTTGTGCCATGGGTGCTGCGCTTTTGCTTTCCATAGGGGGTTCGGCAAAAGCAGCAGAAAATGATCGCCTGCGTGTCGGGCTTGCCTATGGCAGTACGGCACTTGCGGCAGCACAGCTGCAAAATACAGAAGGCTATGCGTTCGGCACCATTGGTGCGGATGGATTTGTCAAGGAACAGAGCGTGTCAAACGCGAAACTAACCATTGTGCCAGCAGGCAGTGGCATTGCGGTCAAGGACACGGACACGGGTGCGCTCCTCTATCAGACAAGCGTGCCCATTCTTGCAATCCAACCACAAGGGGAGCTGACATGGTTCCAAAAATACAAATACCGTGGCAATTTTGTGTATCAGGTCGTAAATGGTAAGCTGACGGTCATCAATGAAGTGCCGCTTGAAGAATATGTCAAGGGCGTGATCCCCTATGAAATGTCACCAGACTGGCACAGAGAAGCACTCAAAGCGCAGGCGGTCTGTGCGCGTTCCTATGCAGTCGGACAGGGGGGACGCCATAAGAACCACGGCTTCGATGTGTGCAATACCACGCACTGTCAGGTATACTATGGCACAGGACGGGCAACCGCCAACTCAGATGCGGCGGTGGAGGAAACGCGTGGGCAGTATCTCTATGAGGGGAACAAGAAAGTCGTTGGATACTTCTTTTCCTCAGACGGTGGTGCGACAGAATCCGCAGTGAATGTGTGGGGCGGCAACTATGCATACCTCCAAGGCAAGAAAGACCCTTACGAGAAAACCGAGAGTATTTCAAACGGGGTATGGAGCAAGACCCTAACAGCGGCAGAGATTCAAAAGAAGTTGAATGCCTCAGGACGCAGTATTGGGCAAATTAAATCCGTGCAGGTCACCAAGAGAACGGAAATGGGAAATGTGAACGAGCTCACGATCACGGACACGAGCGGGAAAACGGTCACGCTGACCAAAGAACCATGCCGCACTGTGCTGGGGCTGAACAGCATTCGCTATACCGTGGGTGGGCAAGGTTCGCTGGATGGCAGTGGGCAGGGAACAGCACAACCACCGCAGGGCACGGAGACTATATTGGTCAATGGTAAGCCTATGAAGGATGGCGCGTTCCATACAATACAGGGAAAAGATACGGTATCGAACGTTGGTTCGATAAACGGAAAAACCGCACTCACAGCATCCGGCAGGAAAACCCTGTCCGTTCAAAGTACACAGATGGCACAGAATACACAAAGCGTCAGTGACCCTGTGGTGTCCGCAGATAGCTATACATTCTCAGGCAGAGGCTGGGGGCACAATGTAGGCATGAGTCAATACGGTGCGAAAGCCATGGCAGAACAAGGAAAGACGTACAAAGAAATTTTGCAGTTCTATTATACGGGCGTTACCGTGAAATAATGATTGTAAAACATACAAAGGGAGGAAGCCAGAGAAAAGCATCTGGCAGATACAATGAAGAAGAGCGACTTTTATTTTGATTTACCAGAAAACCTCATTGCACAGCATCCAATGGAGCAGCGCGACCAGTCACGTATGCTTGTTATGGATCGAGAGACAGGAGAACTGTCTCATAAGCATTTCCATAATCTCATTGACTACCTCAAGCCGGGGGATTGTCTTGTCATGAACAATTCCCGCGTCATTCCGGCGCGTCTCATGGGGCAGGCAGAGGGACGCACAACCCCGATCGAAGTGGTACTGCTGACCGACCACGGCGACGGCGTTTGGGAATGCCTGACACGTCCCGGCAAGAAAACCAGAGAGGGCGTCAAGCTGTCCTTTGGTGATGGCTTACTGACTGGTGTGGTAGAGTCCGTCAATCCCGCAGATGGAAACCGCATGATCCGCTTCCAGTATGAGGGTGTATTCCTTGAGATTCTGGACAAGCTGGGTACCATGCCGTTGCCGCCTTACATCAAGGAAAAACTGGACGATCCGGAGCGTTACCAGACGGTATACTCTAAAACTCCCGGATCGGCAGCAGCACCAACCGCAGGCTTGCACTTTACACCAGAACTGTTGGAAAAGATTCGTGCGAAGGGCGTAAAGACCGTGTTTGTAACTCTGCATGTTGGACTTGGCACATTCCGTCCAGTCAAGGAAGAGGAGATCACAGACCACATTATGCACTCTGAGTTCTATATGATGGACGAAGAGACGGCAAAGATCATCAATGAGACAAAACAGGCGGGACATGATATATTTGCAGTTGGTACCACAGCTTCCAGAACGCTGGAGACGATTGCAGAGCCAGACGGCACAGTGCGCGCAAAGTCGGGCTGGACGGATATTTTCATCTATCCGGGATACACCTTTAAGTGTGTTGACCACCTCATTACCAATTTCCATCTGCCCGAGAGCACACTGATGATGCTCATTTCTGCATTTGCAGGACGCGAGCGGGTGCTGGATATGTACAAGACCGCAGTAGAAAATGAATATCGCTTCTTCTCTTTTGGAGACAGTACGTTATTTTTATAAATCATAGGACACAGGCAAAGAAAGGAAACAATATGGACGTAGGTACGTTTGAACTCAAAAAAACAGAGGGGCGTGCAAGGCGTGGTTCGTTTATGACGGCACATGGCTTGGTACAGACGCCGGTATTTATGAACGTTGGCACAGCGGGCGCAATCAAGGGCGCAGTTGATGCATTTGATCTCAAGGAATTGGGCTGTCAGGTGGAGCTGTCCAATACCTATCATCTGCATGTAAGACCAGGAGACGCGATCGTAAGACAGATGGGCGGTCTGCATAAGTTTATGCGCTGGGATGGTCCAATGCTGACCGACAGCGGCGGATTTCAGGTATTCTCTCTCGCGTCTCTGCGCAAGATTCGCGAAGAAGGCGTTACATTCAATTCCCATGTAGACGGACGCAAAATTTTTATGGGACCAGAAGAGAGTATGCGTATTCAGTCAAACCTTGGATCGGATATCGCAATGGCGTTCGATGAGTGTATCGAAAATCCGGCAACTCGTGAATATGTTAAGGCGTCCTGTGATCGTACTGTGCGCTGGCTGGTGCGCTGTAAGAATGAGATGGATCGTCTCAATGCACTGCCAGATACCGTAAATCCGAAGCAAATGCTGTTTGGCATCAATCAGGGCGGTACCTATGACGATCTGCGTGTGGAGCATATGCAGGAAATCGCAAAGCTCGATCTGCCGGGCTATGCGATCGGCGGTCTGGCAGTCGGTGAGAGTACAGAAGTGATGTATCACATTTTGGATGTGGTACTGCCTCATGCACCAGAAGACAAGCCACGTTATCTCATGGGCGTTGGTACGCCGTCCAATATCATCGAGGGTGTGGCACGTGGTATTGACTTCTTTGACTGCGTGATGCCGACCCGCAATGCGCGTCACGGTCATCTGTTTACTTGGAACGGTATTATGAATATCCACAATGCCAAGTACCAGACTGATGAACTTCCGATCGAAGAGGGCTGTCAGTGCCCAACCTGCCAGAAGTTCTCCCGCGCATATGTGAGACATCTGCTTAAGGCAGGCGAGATGCTGTCTCAGCGTTTGCTTGTGCAGCATAACCTGTGGTTCTATAACAACCTCATGGTCAAGATCCGCGAGGCACTCGACGAAGGCAGATTTGAAGCGTTCCGCGCAGAGTACAGCGAAAAGTTGGCAAAGAGAATTTAAGATTGTTTACAAGAGGGAGTAAAATTGCTCTCTCTTTTCTTTTGGTCTTTTTTCCTGCTCTCGTCCATAGACTGAAAGCGAGAAGGATAGGGGGCGTGTCCATGCGGAAGTATGATAATTTTATGAATCGGCTCATGCTTTTGTGTTTTTCAAATATTGGCTTGCAGTTACTTGGGTTTGTATACCGTATCTTTTTGAGCCGTTTTGCGGGCGCAGAAGGATTGGGTGTGTATCGGCTTGCCTATTCGGCGTATATCGTGATTCATGCGGCGGCGCTCTCTGGTGTTACGATGGCGTGTACACGCTTATCCGCAGAGTGGAGCGCACAGGGAAAGACGGGATCGGTGCGTCTTTTGGTGCGGCGTGCCTTTCGGACGTTCTTTGTGTTCTTCTTCTGTGCAGGTTCTGTACTCTTGTTGTTCCGTGGCTGGATCGGAAGCAATATCCTAGGTGATCATAGAACAGTTGCAGCTATGCCGATTATGCTTGTCTGTATTGCGCTGACTGGCGTTGAGAATGTGCTTAAGGCTACGATGATCGGTTTAAACCGTGTGGACAATGCAGCGGTGAGTGAACTTACCGAACAGCTGGTACGCATTGGAGCAACGATCTTACTCTTATCGTTTGAACAGACGGCAGACTTGGGACGCATTGCAGTGCTCATTTTCCTCGGCATGTCGCTCAGTGAATGTGTCAGTGCATTCATTATGGTGCGGATGTATCACGGCATGCATCTGCCCAAAGCTTGCTCACCGCCAGTCGATGCTGACCCATTTTGGAAAATAGTATTGCCTGTGTCTCTCTCAGCACTCCTTGCAAATGGCATTGCATCAGCGGGTGCAGTCATTCTGCCATCACGTCTGGTGGCTTCCGGTTTATCACAGACAGAGGCACTTTCTGAGCTGGGTATTGTCTCTGGTATTGCATCACCCATTATGCTATTGCCTATTGCATTGTTATCTTCGCTCTGTACGGTAGCCATGCCGCAGGTAAGCCGCTATGTATCCCTGCATGATCGCAAGCTCTTACAGCACTTTACATCACAGAGCCTATTTGCAACGGGTATCGTAGGTATTCCAGCAACTGCACTATTATTACCGCTTGCACCTGTGATTGCGCGTCTGTTCTTTTATCGCGCGGTGCCTATTGGGTATTTCTGGCTTATTGGTATCTCTGCGATTTTCTGCTATTACCAGATGATTACAGCATCGCTCCTCAATGGCATTGGAAAACAACAATTTGCAGTTATGACAGCATTATCCGGAGAAGTGTTGCAGCTAATCCTTGTCTATGTCCTGGCAGGCGATCCTCATTTGCGAGTTTATGGATTCCTTATTGCAGAGTGTATTGCGCCGCTCTGGGTTGCATTATGCAACCTCAGTCGGCTTGTTACATGCAAGGCACTTGTCATTCGCTTACAGAGATTCCTTGGTGCGCCTGCGCTATGCGGGTTTGCGGTACTCCTATGGACGCGCATATTTTACACGTTCTTTGTCGGCTGGTTTGGGGAACAATGGGCAGCACTTGTATGTACAGCAATCTGTGCAGGGGCGCTCTATCTATGCTTCCTACGTCTGTTTGACATCAAGCTCGAAAAATACCTATCGGTCAAAGGACACACAAGACACGATTTCATGCTCTTCTATTAGGGGCTATCTGAAAAGTTGAAATTCTGGTCTTTGTTTTCAGATACGCCATAGATAAAACAACATTACCTTGACTTTGTCCCGAGGACACGGTATCATAAAAACAGAAATGGCTCTTGTCTGGTGACCGGACAGGGGCTTTTGTTTTCACAGGAGATCCGTTTGTTTGAGGTGAATATATGAATTTAGAATTTTGTTGTCCGACGTTATTCGGACTTGAGGGCATTGTTGCGGATGAACTGCGCTTTGGCGGCAAGCTCACCGATGTACGCGCGGAGAATGGACGCGTACTCTTTACCGGAGATGTACAGACACTTATCTGGGCGAATATGCATTTGCGTTGTGCCGAGCGGGTGCTGATCCGTTTGGCATCCTTTCCGGCAGATAATTTTGAAGAGCTGTTTGAGGGCACAAAGGCAATCCCGTGGGAGCACTTTTTGCCTGTCCATGCGTCGTTCCCAGTCAAGGGACATGCGCTGGACTCTAAGCTGTTCAGTGTGCCCGATTGCCAGAAGATCATCAAGAAAGCAATCGTGAACCGTCTGGGCGATCACTATGGCATCAGCTGGTTTGAAGAAGATGGAGAGCGGTATCAGATCCAGTTCTCCATCATGCGTGACCAAGTGGAAATCTTTCTGGATACGTCAGGCGCGGGACTGCACAAGCGTGGCTATCGTGCCAACGCAAATGCGGCACCGCTGCGCGAGACGTTAGCGGCGGCAATGGTCAAGGTGGCACGCTGGCGCGGCAGAGATACGCTCATTGACCCATTCTGTGGATCAGGTACGATTCCGATTGAGGCGGCGATGATCGCGCTCAACCGTGCGCCCGGACTCATGCGCACCTATGATGCAGAGAAGTGGCACTGGATCACAAGCACGGACTGGAAGGAGGCGAGAGAGCAAGCAATCTCCGAGGTACGCACCGGAATCCAACTGGATATTCGTGCAAGTGACATTGACCCGGCAGCGGTCATTCTGGCACGAGACAATGCAGGCAAGTCGGGCGTCGAACAGTTTATTCGTTTTGAGACAGCAGATGCAACACGCCGCGACTATCCTGAGACAGGCACACTGCTTGCAAACCCGCCTTATGGTGAGCGTTTGCTCGACAAGGAGAGCGCACAGCAGCTATATCGCGGTATGGGCAGAACACTGGGTAAAAGCGATCTGCGCCAGTATTACCTGACATCAGACCAGGAATTTGAATGCTTTTATGGATATCAGGCAGATAAGCGGCGCAAGCTGTACAATGGCATGATTCGCTGTGATCTCTATATGTATTTTAAGCCGAGGGACGAACGCCGCCCGATGGGGCGCACAAACCAAGGCAGAACGGATGCACTCACACGCAGAGATTCTGCACCGCGCAAGACGGATAAGCCTTTTGGCAGAAATGACCGAATGGGCAAGACTGAAAGAATGTTCGATAAGGATAAAAAGCCCTTTGTGCGCCGAGACAGACAGGACAGCAGAGGGGAGAAGCCCTTCCAGCGACGCGAACAAACCGAGGGTACAGACGGCTTTAGAAGACACAAAAAAAGCGCAGAAAGAGGGAACAGAACAAATGTTCCGAACGGTAGAAAACCACAAAATCCGGAAAAACCAAGAACATAAAGCGGGACGTTACAAATCTTTCACAAATTTCTTGGCAGTTTCTTCAAAAAAGCACTTGCGTTTCTCATATAGTTGATGTATCATAATAACCGTGGTTAGCACTCAGAACATAAGAGTGCTAACGCATTGAAATGATATTCTAATCTTTTAGGAGGAATAGATTATGACTTTGAAGCCCCTTTCTGATCGTGTTGTGATCAAAATGGTTGAAGCAGAGGAAACTACTGCAAGTGGTATCATCCTGACTGGCTCTGCAAAGGAAAAGCCGCAGGTTGCAGAGGTTCTGGCAGTAGGTCCTGGCGGTGTGGTAGAAGGCAAGGAAGTTGTGATGCAGGTCAAGGTTGGTGACAAGGTAATCACCAGTAAGTACTCTGGCACCGAGGTAAAGATCGACGGTGAAGACCTGATCGTTGTTCGTCAGAACGATATTCTGGCTGTTGTTGAGTAAAATCATTCCCAAACTCATATATTGGAGGAAAATTCACTATGGCAAAGCAGATTCAATTTGGTGAGGAAGCTCGTAAGTCTCTCATGAATGGTATTGACCAGCTGGCAGACACCGTTAAGATCACAATGGGACCGAAGGGTCGTAACGTGGTACTGGACAAGAAGTTTGGCGCACCGCTCATCACAAACGATGGCGTGACCATTGCAAAGGACATTGAGCTGGAAGATCCATTTGAGAACATGGGCGCACAGCTCGTAAAGGAAGTTGCAACCAAGACAAATGACGTGGCTGGTGACGGTACAACTACTGCAACCATGCTGGCACAGGCTTTTGTGCGTGAGGGTCTTAAGAACCTCGCAGCTGGTGCAAATCCGATGGTAATGCGTAAGGGCATGAACAAGGCGGTTGAAACTGCAGTCAGCGCGATCGCTGAGCACTCTAAGAAGGTTGACGGCGCGGCTGATATCGCACGTGTTGCAGCTGTATCTTCCGGTAACGACGAAATCGGCAAGCTGATTTCCGAGGCAATGGACAAGGTTTCCACCGACGGCGTGATCACCGTTGAGGAGTCCAAGACCGCAGAAACCTACTCTGAGGTTGTTGAAGGTATGCAGTTTGACCGCGGCTATGTAACTCCTTACATGGTAACTGATACCGAGAAGATGGAAGCTGTGCTGGACGATGCGCTGGTACTCATCACGGACAAGAAGATTTCTGTCATCGCTGACCTGCTGCCAATTCTGGAGCAGATCGTAAAGATGGGTCGCAAGCTGCTGATCGTTGCAGAGGATATCGAGGGCGAGGCACTGTCCACCCTGATCGTAAACCGTCTGCGCGGCACATTCACCTGTGTTGCGGTTAAGGCACCGGGCTTCGGCGATCGCCGCAAGGATATGTTGCAGGATCTCGCAGTTCTGACTGGTGGTACTGTAATTTCTGACGACCTCGGTATTGACCTTAAGGATGCTACCATCAATATGCTGGGTCAGGCACGTCAGGTTAAGGTCAACAAGGAGACCACAACCATTGTTGACGGTGCTGGTGATTCTGAGGCAATTCAGGCGCGCGTTGCAACCATCCGCAATGCAATCGAAAACACCACTTCTGATTTCGACCGTGAGAAGCTGCAGGAGCGTCTGGCTAAACTGGCTGGCGGCGTTGCTGTCATCAAGGTTGGCGCTGCAACTGAGGTTGAAATGAAGGAAATGAAGCTGCGCATTGAGGATGCTCTGAACGCAACCCGTGCAGCAGTAGAGGAAGGCATCGTTGCTGGCGGCGGTACTGCATATGTCAATGCAATTCCGGCAGTTGAAAAGCTGATGCATGAAGTTGAGGGCGACGAAAAGACTGGCGTACAGATCATCATGCGTGGTCTAGAAGCTCCTGTAAAGCAGATCGCTGCAAATGCTGGCGTAGATGGTGCTGTTGTACTCGACCGCATCAAGTCCTCTGGCAAGACTGGTTACGGCTTCGATGCATATAAGGAAGAATTCTGCGATATGATCCCAGCTGGTATCGTTGACCCAACTAAGGTAAACCGTTCTGCACTCCAGAATGCGGCTTCCATCGCTGCAATGGTTCTAACCACTGAGAGCATCGTGGCAGACAAGAAGGAGCCAGCTCCGGCAATGCCGGCAGCTCCGGACATGGGCGGCATGTACTAAGATAATATCTAGAGGGTATCCCACACTCTTTAGATACGGAAACAGTTCCAATAGAAACTGCAAGTCGGTCATCTGAACGGATGACCGACTTTTTTCATGTTGAAGAAAGGAATGAGTAGACTTTTCTCGGGAGATGCAGTATAATAATTGCAAATATATGGATATGATACATACAGAAATGGAGGGAGGCATATGTTTACATTATCAGACAGCGCTTGTTGGATTTTTGTGATCGTGCTTGCACTGGTTGTAGAAGCATTTACATTGAATCTCAGCGCAATTTGGTTTTCAGTTGGTGGAATCGGAAGCTTGATCGCGGCAACGCTTAACTTTTCTATCCCTATGCAATGGATTATTTTTATCATTGTGTCCGGTGTTTCGTTGGTGCTGGCGCGTCCGATGGCGCAAAAAATGATCGGAACCAAGCGGACGGCGACCAATGCAGACCGAATCCTAGGAGAACAGGCGATCGTAACACAGCCCATTTCCAACGCTTCGGCACAGGGAGAAATCAAAATCATGGGGCAGTGCTGGACGGCACGGTCAGCAGATGGCAGTGAGATTCCAGAAGGCGCTATGGTTCGTGTGCGTGAGATCGTTGGTGTGAAAGCGATTGTAGAGCCAATCGAGACAACAGTAAGAAAGGAAGGATGAGATTATGTTCAGCATTATTTGGTGGATCGTATTGGGACTAATTATCCTGTTTATCGGTTCTCGCATCTTTGTCATTGTACCGCAGGCACATGCTTATATTGTAGAGCGATTGGGTAGCTATCGTGGTACTTGGAATACAGGTGTCCACTTCAAACTGCCGATTTTCGAACACATTGCACGCAAGGTGACGCTGAAAGAGCAGGTTGTTGATTTTGAGCCGCAGCCAGTTATCACCAAGGACAATGTTACCATGCAGATCGATACCGTAGTGTATTTCCAGATCACAGACCCGAAGCTCTTTACCTACGGTATTGAGAACCCAATGGCAGCGATCGAAAACCTGACCGCAACAACCCTGCGTAATATCATCGGTGACTTGGAGCTTGACCAGACACTGACGAGCCGTGATATCATCAACACCAAGATGCGATCCATTTTGGATGAAGCAACTGACCCATGGGGCATCAAGGTAAACCGCGTAGAGCTTAAAAACATTATCCCACCAACTGCGATCCGTGAATCCATGGAAAAGCAGATGAAGGCAGAGCGTGACCGTCGTGAAGCCATCCTCACCGCAGAGGGCGAAAAGCAATCTAAGATTTTGGTGGCAGAGGGTGAAAAGGAATCTATGGTACTGCGTGCAGAAGCAACCCGATTGGCAAAGATCAAGGAAGCAGAGGGTGAAGCGGAAGCAATGCTGACCGTGCAGAAGGCATTGGCAGATTCTATCCGTATGCTGAATGAAGCATCCCCAACTGATCCAATCATTCGCCTCAAAGCACTCGAAGCTTTTGCAAAGGCAGCAGACGGAAAGGCAACTAAGATCATCATTCCATCTGAAATTCAGGGAGTGGCAGGACTGGCAACTAGTCTCAAAGAAATTATGACCGACCATCCGATCGAAGAGAAGAAGCACTAAAACTTATAAAAAATCCTCCACAAAATACCACGTGGAGGATTTTTTTTATGTCTCTTTTTAAACTTTCTGTGGGATGTGTGGGTGCAATTTTGCGAGCAGTGGAGTCATATTTCAGTAAGATAAATTATACAAAACCTAGGTAATCTATATAATAAAAACAAAAAATAAAATAAAACACAATAATAATGAACATTTGTTCGATATTGACCCAAACACCATTTTTTTTCGCCGTCAGGGCGAAGATGGATCCGTGCGCCGCCCGAATCAAAATACGAAAAGCAGGGGGGAGAGGATATAAATAATACATCGTTTTGTATTCTGATGCAGAAACATTTTGGAAAACGAACAAAGATAGTGTATAATAAAAATACCGAGTTTGATCGAGTCCACAGTGTGAGGTGTAAGATACATGGGAAAAGATAACCTTGTATGCTGTGAAGAAAATTGTGTTCACTGCACTACCATACAAAATGTACAATGCCGAATGCCAGATGAACAGGTGACACTATTTGCATCAGATTTCTTCAAGGCATTCTCTGATAAAACACGTCTGCGGATCTTATCCGCGCTGGCAATCCATGAATTATGCGTATGTGATATTGCAGAGCTGCTGGGTATGACCCAATCGGCGATCTCTCATCAACTACGCTTTCTAAAACAAGCCCGTCTGGTATCTAACCGCAAAGAGGGGAAAACGGTCTACTATAAACTGTCTGATACCCATATTGAAACCATTTTACGGCAGGGCTTTGAACATGTTCAAGAGCCATCCACCATGCCATGAGTATATTCTTTCTTAAAAAAAGAAATCACAAACCAGAATATAATATCAGGAGAATTTTCAACATATTGACGCAGCCGCTCAGTGGGTGGATAGATTTTGAACTCGAGGAAACTAGCACATATGGATTAAGTTATCTGGATGATATCGCATTTGAATGGATTGAACAGGCAATACATGATGTTGCCGTTTTGTGTAAAGGGTAATCTTGAGCCTGCTCGCATGTTATGTGTTGTAGGTTATTGGCACTGCCATATTATTGTAGAAAATACTGATAGTAAGATTCGTTTAAAGAAAGAAAATATCATGCATGAATACTCATATACAAGTATGATTGTATTCTGCCAGCAAGCATGCCTCTTATAACAATTATTGATTGCAAATAACACAAAAACAGTCTATAATAAATTCTGTATACGAAATGGAGGGCTATCATGCTGCATTCTACTCTGGAACAGATCCTGCCGCGCGTGCAAAAACCGGCACGCTATGTTGGCGGCGAGTGGGGATCTGTCACCAAAGATAAAAATAACATTGATTTACGTTTTGCATTCTGCTTCCCAGATGTCTATGAAGTTGGAATGTCACACCTTGGTTCCCGTATTCTGTACGGTCTGCTGAACGACCAGAAAAATATCTGGTGTGAACGCGTCTTTGCGCCTTGGATCGATATGGAAGCAGAGATGCGTAAGGCATCTATTCCGCTCTATGGTCTGGAAAGCGGAGACCCTTTATCTGATTTCGATATCGTTGCCTTTACGCTACAATACGAACTGTCTTTTACAAATATTCTCAATATGCTCGATTTGGGCGGGATTCCGATTCTTGCAAAAGACCGTACCTCGCTCAAAAATCTCGTGGTTGCAGGCGGTCCGTGCGCCTATAACCCAGAGCCGCTTTGTGACTTCATTGATCTCTTTATGATCGGTGATGGTGAGGAAATCATGCTCGATCTCACAAACCTCTATCTGCGTGCACGCAAAGAGGGTATGACCAAGCAAGAATTTCTCATTGAAGCGGCACAGATTCAGGGGATGTATGTGCCATCGCTCTATGATGTTACCTACAATGAAGATGGTACGATCAACTGCTATACGCCAAAGTCTGGTGCGCCTGCGTTCGTACAAAAGCGTATTGTACAAGATCTGGATGCTATGTATTATCCGGATTACTTTGTAGTACCGTCCACCGATATTGTATTTGACCGTGCCATGATTGAGTTGTTCCGTGGCTGTCCGCGTGGCTGCCGATTCTGTCAGGCAGGACATACTTACCGCCCACTGCGCCGCAAGTCCAAGGAAACGCTGATGCGTCAGGCGGAGTCTATTCTAAAGAATTCTGGTTATGAAGAAATTTCTTTGTCCTCACTTTCTACGAGTGACTATGGTGAACTGGGCGAACTGACTGAATGCATGCTCGATTACTGCGAGCCGCGTCACATCAGCCTTTCTTTGCCATCCCTGCGCGCGGATAGCTTTAGCTCCGAACTCATGCAGCGCGTACAGAAGGTGCGCAAGAGTGGTTTGACTTTTGCATGTGAAGCAGGTACCCAGCGTCTGCGTGATGTCATCAACAAGAACATTACCGAAGACGATGTATTGAACGCTTGTGAGATCGCATTCAAGGGCGGCTGGAACAATGTAAAGCTGTACTTTATGATGGGTCTACCGACCGAGACATCAGAAGACCTTGACGGTATCTCTGATATCTGCAAAAAGGTTGCTTACTGCTGGCGCATGAATACAGACAACCGTCAGCGTGGCGTAAAAATCACCGCGTCGGCTTCCTGCTTTGTGCCAAAGCCGCAGACCCCATTCCAGTGGGATGCACAAAATTCTCTGGAAATGCTGCGCGGCAAGCAGGAGTATATGAAGGTCATTATGAAAACCAAGAACGTGACCTACAACTGGCATGATGCACAGACCTCTGTGATGGAAGGCGTGATTGCACGCGGCGACCGCCGTCAGGGTGAAGCGATTTACACCGCTTGGAAAAATGGCTGTAAGTTCGATGGCTGGGATCAGTGCTTCTCATATGAGAAGTGGCAGGAAGCATTTGCGTTCTGTGGACTCAATCCGGCGTTCTATTCCTGCCGCCAGCGTCCGCTTGATGAAGTATTCCCATGGGATCACATCGGCTGCGGCACAACTAAGGAACACTTGAAGCGGGAATGGGCGCGTTCTCGTGATGCAGCAATCACAGATGACTGCATGAAGAAGTGTTCGGGCTGTGGCTCCAACCGTCTGCTGGAAGGAGGAAAGTGCTGTGTTTAAGGCTCGTATGAAATTTGCAAAAGAGGGACGTGCCAAATACATTTCCCATCTGGATCTGATGCACGCGATGCAGCGTTCTATGGCGCGTTGCGACATGCCACTCTGGTTTACAGAGGGCTTTAATCAGCACGCCTATGTATCCGTTGCACTTCCGCTTTCGACCGGATACTCGGGAGAGTGGGAGCTGTTGGACTTTAACCTGCTGAGTGAGTCCGTGCCAGTAAACGCAGTGGAAGCACTCAATGCCGTATTTCCAGAGGGATTGCGCGCGATCGAAATTTATCCGCTTTCGGATGGCGGTATGCCGCTGCGCGATATCACATGGGCCAAGTATCGGATCACTTGGTCGTTTGCAGATGGTGTTCCAAGAGAATTTGTAAAGGATGTTTCCGAACTCTTCACACGTGATACCATTGAGATCGTAAAGCGTTCCAAGCGCGGTGAGAAACTGGTTAACATGCGTGATTTTTTTACAGAGGTAGAAATCACTGAGCAGGAAAACCAAGTGATCGTAGAAGTCATCACAGCGGCGGGCAACAATAACATGAGCCCAGAATATCTCACCCGCTCGGTAGAACAATATTTACCGCAGTATACCATACAAGGTGCTGCATATCATCGTATGTGTGTATATAATGAAAAGATGCAGGCTTTTCGTTAATTTAGAAAGGGAATCCGATGTCTAACAAAAAAACAGTTGTTACGCAAGAACAGATTGCGCATCAGTATGAGTATATGCAGTTTATCGCAAAGATGACCGGAGAAAAGGCGCAGGCATATGGACACCCGCTCCGCGCATTTACCCAGACATTTGGCTGTCAGCAGAATGAAGCAGACACCCAGCAAATCGCGGGTATGCTCGAGGAAATGGGCTATGAACCTGTCGACCGCGCAGAAGATGCTGATGTGATCGTCATTAACACTTGTGCGATTCGTGAACATGCGGAAAGTCGTGCGCTTGGTAATGTGGGTGCGCTCTCTCATTTGAAGAAAGCACGCCCTGATGTGACCATTTGTCTTTGTGGTTGTATGGTACAACAAGAACATATTCCAGAGAAAATCAAAAAGAGCTATCCACAGGTTGATCTTGTATTTGGAACGCATGCGCTTTGGCGTTTCCCTGAACTGCTTTACCGCAGCCTAACAGGGGACAAGCGTATCTTTGATACCACGGGTGATGCGGCAGGTTACATTGCAGAGGGCTTACCTGTTCTACGCGATGGCGGCACAAAGGCTTGGTTGTCCATTATGTACGGCTGCAATAACTTCTGTACGTACTGTATCGTTCCATATGTACGCGGACGAGAGAGAAGCCGCGCTTCTGCGGATATCGTAAAAGAACTAGAAGCACTGATTGCGGATGGATACAAGGACATTACGCTGCTTGGACAGAATGTAAACTCCTATGGTAAAGACTTAGATGAGCAAATCGATTTCTCTGATCTTCTGGAAAAGCTCAATGCTGTTCCAGGTACGTTCCTGCTCCGCTTTATGACAAGCCATCCAAAGGACGCTTCTCATAAGCTGTTCGATACAATGGCGCGTTGCGACAAAGTGGCAAAGCAGCTGCACTTACCATTCCAATCGGGCAGTGACACCATTCTGCGCCGCATGAATCGTGGTTACACCGCAGAGCATTACCGCGAGCTGATTACATACGCACGGAGTAAGATGCCGGATATTACCCTGTCCAGTGATATCATAGTTGGTTTTCCTGGAGAAACCGAACAAGACTTTGAACAAACCCGACAGCTTGTTGCAGAGATCGGCTTTGATATGCTGTTTACGTTTCTCTATTCTAAGAGAAGCGGCACACCAGCGGCAAAGATGGAAGATGATACCCCGCATGAAGTCAAGCAGGCACGCTTTGAACGTCTGCTGAAAACACAAGACGAATGTGTACAGGTGCGTCAAGATGCTTATGCAGGAAAGCACGTGCGCGTATTGGTCGATGGACACAGCAAGGGGAAAGAGTATCCGCTGACTGCACGCACAGAGGGTGGACTTTTGGTCTGCTGTGCAGGAAACAATTTGGAGATCGGAAACTTTGCAGAAGTTGTAATCGAAAAAACTTCTCTGCGCTGTCTGTTTGGCAGAAGCGTATAAACAACGACTTAGAAAGGAAAATCCATGGCACAATTAACGCCAATGATGCAGCAGTACTTCGATATCAAACAGAAGTGCCGCGATTATATCTTGTTTTATCGTCTTGGTGATTTTTACGAGATGTTTTTTGAGGATGCCATTTTGGTGTCTCGTGAGTTGGAACTCACCCTGACCGGCAGAGAATGCGGACAGGAAGAACGTGCCCCGATGTGCGGTGTTCCATATCACGCAAGTGAAAATTATATTGGACGGCTGGTGCGCAAGGGATACAAGGTCGCGATTTGTGAACAGGTGGAAGACCCCAAGTCCAGCAAGGGCTTGGTCAAGCGTGATATTGTGCGCATGGTCACTCCAGGTACAGTCATTGAAGCGTCCATGCTGGATGAGCACAGGAATAATTTTCTGTGCTGTATCTATGCAGCGGGACAAAATGCAGGTGTATGCTTTGCGGATATTTCAACGGGCGAAGTCTATGGTGTTGTGACACAGAGTATGGGCGAGCTGTTTAGTGAAGTTGCACGCTTTGTGCCGCGTGAATGTCTCTTGGGCGGCACAGCAGCGGAAGATTCTGTTTTGCATGACTTCCTGAGAGAGCGCATAGAATCCATCTATTCAGCACTGCCCGAAGAGGACTACTCCAAGGAATATGCAGCAAATGCAGTCGCAAACTGCTTTGGGTCAGAAGAACTCACAAAGAACGGACTGGATCAGAACCCCATTTTGCTGCAAGCCCTTGGCGGCTTGCTCCATTATCTGGAGGAAACGCAGAAAACCAGTCTTGGTAGTTTGAATACGCTTCAAATCTACCAGCATGGGCAGTATATGGAGATCAATCTCACCGCGCGGCGCAATTTGGAGCTTTGCGAAACCATGCGCACCAAAGAAAAGAAAGGTTCTCTGCTTTCTGTCATTGATCGCACCAAAACGGCGATGGGCTCGCGCATGATCCGTCAGTGGCTGGAAAAGCCGCTGTTAAATCCTATTCATATCCAAAAGCGTCAGGCAGTCATTGCAGAACTCGTTGATGAGCCACTCTTGCGCGCTGAACTGGGCGACAGTCTGCGTCAGATGTTTGATATGGAGCGACTGATCGGTCGTATCGTGTATGGTACGGCAAATTGCCGTGACTTACGCGCCTTGCAAACTTCTCTTTCCAAACTTCCTTTACTCAAGGATAATCTTGCACAGGTGGAAGCACTGCTCATGCAAGAATTGGATTCCCGCATTGACCCGCTCGCAGATGCTTGTCAACTGATTGCAGATGCGATCGTGGACGATCCGCCTGTCTCTGTGCGTGAAGGTGGACTGATCCGTTCAGGATTCCGTCCGGAAATCGACGAACTGCGCGAACTCGCTTCAGGCGGTAAGGGTAAAATTGCGGAGATCGAACAGCGTGAGCGCGACGCAACTGGCATTAAGACCCTGAAAATCGGTTACAACCGTGTATTCGGTTATTATCTTGAAGTGACCAAGACCAATCTTGATGCCGTTCCAGAACATTATATCCGCAAGCAGACCCTTGCAAACTGTGAACGCTATATCACAGAAGAACTAAAGCAATTAGAGGGGCAGGTGTTAGGTGCACAGGAAAGACTGGTTTCTTTGGAATATGAATTGTTCTGTGCTGTGCGTGAAGAACTCGCAAGTCAGGTGCACCGCATTCAGCGTACAGCACATGCACTATCCCATGTAGACGTACTGGTTGCACTGAGTGATCTTGCAGCTGATGAGCACTATGTATGCCCAGAAGTCGATCTCTCTGGTCGCATTGAAATTCGAGACGGACGCCATCCGGTTGTAGAAAAAATGCTGCGTGGCACGATGTTTATTCCGAATGATACGCTGTTGGACCAGATGGAAAACCGTGCAGCGATCATTACTGGTCCTAACATGGCGGGCAAATCCACCTATATGCGTCAAGTCGCACTGATTACGATTTTAGCACAGATGGGTTCTTTTGTTCCAGCATCCGCCGCACGAGTCGGCATTGTAGACCGAATCTTTACACGTGTCGGTGCGTCCGATGATCTCGCCAGCGGTCAATCTACCTTTATGGTAGAAATGAGCGAAGTTGCGGAGATCTTACGCGGCGCAACACACAACAGCCTTTTAATTCTGGACGAGATCGGGCGCGGTACTTCTACCTACGATGGCATGTCCATTGCACGTGCGGTGGTAGAGTACGCAGTCGATAAAAAGCGTTTGGGTGCACGTACTCTGTTTGCGACCCATTATCATGAACTCACCGCACTTGAACAGCTCTTTGATGGCATTAAGAACTATAACATTGCAGTCAAGAAGCGCGGCGATGACATTACATTCTTGCGTAAGATCATCCGCGGCGGCGCAGATGACAGCTATGGCATTGAAGTTGCAAAACTCGCTGGTGTTCCGAACCCTGTGATTAAGCGTGCGAAACAGATTCTTGCCGATCTGGAAGCGAGTACACCAGTGCTTGCAAGTCATACACCTGCACAGCCGCCGGATGACAACCAGATTTCTATGGTAGACCTTGGACTGGAAGCGCTCGCAGATCGTTTGCGTGCCATGCAGCTTGACACCATGACCCCCATTGAGGCGTTGACCGCTCTGCATGAACTTCAGCAAATGGTACACTAACAAGAGAAAGGAGACAGGTGCCTATGCCAATCATTCATGAGTTATCCAGCCATCTTGCCGATCTGATCGCGGCGGGTGAGGTGGTAGAGCGTCCGGCTTCGGTTGCCAAAGAACTGATCGAAAACGCCATTGACGCAAACGCAACACAAATTACCGTGGAGATCGAACACGGTGGCATTTCTTATTTACGGATTGCAGACAACGGATGTGGCATGTCCCCAGAAGATGCACCCATCGCATTCCGCCGCCATGCGACCAGCAAACTGCGGACGGAGGAAGATCTCTCCGCCATTGGAACATTGGGATTTCGTGGAGAAGCACTCGCAGCAATTGCATCCGTCTCACGTATTGATCTCTTTACCAAGCAAGCAGATACCCTTGCAGGAATGCATATCCACCTAGAGGCGGGCACGATCACCGAACAGGAAGACGCTGGCTGTGTTACTGGTACAACAATGATCGTGCGGGATCTGTTTTTCAATACACCCGCACGCATGAAATTCTTACGCAAAGACTTTACAGAAGCAGGTTATGTCATTGGTGTAGTGGAACACGCGGCGATGTCCCATCCCGAAATTGCATTTACCATGATTCGAGATGGACGCCAGGTGTTCGCAACTCCGGGAAACGGCAAGCTGATCGCGCCGGTATTTTCCGTATTCGGAAAAGAAATGACGGCAAACCTCATTGAAGTTCCAAAGTTCTCGCGAGAAAATGTGTCTGCATGGGGATATATCACAAAACCGCATGCCGGACGCCCTAACCGTTCCATGCAGCACTTCTTTGTCAATGGGCGTTATATAAAATCCCGCGTGATGCAGGCAGCACTGGAAGAAGCATACCGTAATCGAATCATTACAGGAAAATATCCATCCGGTGCGATCTTCTTAACTCTTCCGCTGCATTTGGTTGACGTCAATGTCCATCCAGCAAAAACAGAAGTCAAGTTTGCACAGGAAAAGAATGTATTTGATGGTGTATATATTGCATGCAAAAATGCACTGGAGCAAAATGACAATGTGCCTGAGATCCGCGCAGCAGACAAAAAACCAGCACGTGAGGATAAAATCAGCGCAGAACAGCAAACCCTTATGATTCCAACGAGGGAAGAAGTGCCATCTATGCCCAAAACACAGGCGGTACAGCAACCAATGAGAGAATCACAATCACCCGCTCGCACTCTGCCAAAGACAGCGGAAAAGCAAGTAACAATGCCAAGTGATCCGCCGGAAGTCAAAAAGGGAAAGTATCCTGTTGTGGATACCTATCAGATGCTTGGACGCACGATCAAGGTACGCACACTGCATAAGGAAACAGCTGAATCCCAAGCAATGCCGCTTCACCAAAGTCGCGTTAAGAAACCTTATATTGATGCAGATGATTTTGGGGAAGAAGAAGAGCGCAAGCTGGGGTGGGACTATCTGCCACAGATGGCACCGCAAAAGCAGCCACCCAAACAAGAGGATGCGTTCCAAGATTCTGAATCATCCCAGCCCGTGCAGACGCAAAACACAGAAAATTCTGTCCGCGTTTTGGGTGAAGCATTTCGCACATATATTATTGCAGAGGATGAAACGGGCATGTTGTTGATCGACAAGCACGCAGCGCATGAGCGCATGATTTTCAACCGTCTGCGCAAAGAGGTAGATATCCCAAAACAAGGGCTTTTGTCTCCGGTTATTTGTGAGGTTACCCCAGCAGAATATGCAGCACTTTCAGAACAGTTAGAGGAAATTCAGAAAATCGGCTTTGAGATCGATTCATTTGGGCAGAACAGCTTTGCCGTTCGTGCCGTCCCTGCGTATCTAGACAGCGCATCAATTCCGGAAACGCTGTGTGAAATGGCAGATAAATTAATGAACAATCGTGTGCCTGTGCCCGATCGGTTGGATGATCTAATCCATACCGTATCCTGTAAGGCAGCAATTAAGGCAGGTATGAACACCTCACTCCAAGAAATGCAAGACTTTTGTGAGCGTGTGCTGGCGGATTCTGAGATCACATGCTGTCCACATGGGCGTCCGGTCACAGTGCGATTAAGCCGATATGAGCTTGACAAGATGTTCAAGCGCGTCAATCAATGAGGAAGCGCCATGCAAAATAGACTGATTTGTATTACAGGGCCAACTGCAAGCGGTAAGACTGCGCTTTCGATTGCGCTTGCTCAACAACTTGGCACAGAGATCATCTCTTCGGATTCCATGCAGATCTATCGCGGCATGGATATTGGTACTGCAAAGCCGACCCCTGAGGAACAGCAGGCAGTACCGCACCATATGATCGATATTTTAGAGCCGAATGAACCATTTTCGGTTGCACGCTATATTGAATATGCAGATACCACAGCGCAAACACTGCTGGCACAAGGGAAGATCCCGATCGTCGTCGGTGGTACTGGACTATACCTTGATGCACTTATCGAAGGCAGCGCATTCACGGGAGACGAAATCGATCACAGCATTCGGCAGAAATATGAACAGATGGCAGCCGAGCAGGGAAATACTGCCGTGCATGCGTGTCTTGCAGCAGTTGACCCACAGGCAGCAGAACGACTGCACCCAAACAACTTAAAGCGTGTCATTCGTGCGCTTGAAGTGTTTGAACAGACCGGTATGACTTTAGATATGTGGAACGCCAAAAACAAACGTCCTGAGCCAAAGTACGACGCGATCAAGATCGGCTTGCGTCCCACGGAACGAGAGGCTCTTTATGAGCGCATTGACAAACGTGTGGATGCAATGATGGCGGATGGTCTGCTCGAAGAGGCAAAGCGTTTATATGAATCCGGACAGCTCACTGGAACTGCTGCCCAAGCCATTGGGTATAAAGAGCTTTTGGACTTCTTGCAGGGCAGAGAAACATTGGAAGTTTGCGTAGAAACACTCAAACGCCGCACCCGCAATTATGCAAAACGACAACTCACCTGGATCAAGCGAGATCCGTCTGTATATTGGATCACTTATGACACAAATGCCGATTTTGCTGGGGTGCTTCAGCGTTCGACAGATTATCTCGCCGAGCAGGGTATACAATAAATCCAGAATTTTACAAATATATGGAGGGTATTCTTGTGAGAAATGATATCAATTTACAAGACGCATTTTTGAACGTGGTTCGTCAGCAGGGGCAGGTCATCACAGTGATTTTAATGAACGGCTACCAGATGCGTGGCATCATCCGCGGCTTTGACAGCTTCATCGTGATTCTGGAAAGTGATGGCAAGCAGCAAATGATTTATAAGCATGCGATTTCAACTATGATTCCAAGCCAGAGGGTGGAATTCTATACCCGCAGGGAGGATCGCATGATGGGTGAATAAGGAGACCTTTCATGTTAGCAATACAAGAAATCCGGAAACACCTCACACCCAAACGGGTGTTGATGGCGGTTCTGGTTGCGCTGAGCAGTGCATATATCATTGTGCAGTCTGTTCAGGCGCTCAGTATTGGCATCGTCACAACGGAAGCAAAGTATGTGACCGTAGACGATTCCATCTCGGCTTCTGGGTGGTTTATCCGCAACGAAACCATAACAGAAGGTACATCAAGCAACACCGTAAAACATATTGTAAGCAACGGCGAAAAAGTACAAGCTTCAGCAGCACTTGCGATCGTATATGCAGACCAAAGTATTATGGATGCGAGCCGCCGACTGGAGGAAATTGACGCAGAGCTGGAACTTCTGAATACAGCAGTCCGCTCTGCGGGCGATTATGCAAACGACAACACCAAAACTGATCACCAGATCATAAAACAAATGGAGCAGCTCTCTGCGATCACAGAAGATGGAATGCCAGTGGGTGCAGCGGAAAGTGCAACCGAACTGCGCAAACTGTCCCTCAGGCGCAACGCCTCCAGCTTAGATGTCGGTGAGCTGCGTTCTCAGATCGTTGCACTGGAAAATGAGAAAAAGGGACTTGCGGGCAAGGCGTATGGCAGAAGTACGACCATCAGTGCACCGGCTTCCGGATACTTTTCCGAGGTGGTGGATGGATACGAAACCATCCTGACCCCAGAAAAAGTGCAAAATCTCACACCAGATGCATTTCGGAAACTGACAGAACAGAAAGCGAATCCACAACGTGGCAAGATGGGTAAGGTCATGAATGGCTTTAGCTGGCAGTTTGCAGCCATCTTAGACAACGCTGCGGCAAGCCGCCTCAAAGTTGGACAAGATGTGATCCTGAAATTTTCACAGATCGCTTCCAATGTAGCAGCAACGGTTGAGACGATCACACCAGATGAAAACAACAAAGAATCTCTGGTGCTATTCTCCAGCACAGTCGTCAATGGAGAGCTCGTCTCTATTCGTCAGCAAAACGTGGACATCGTATTTTCTAGCTATACCGGTCTTAAAGTTCCGGTTTCTGCGATTACCATGAACGAAAAATCACAGATCGGCGTTTACATCCTGACCGGAAATATGGCGAGATTTAAAACGATTACCCCGATTTATAAAGCTCCTGAATATTATATCGTGCAAAAGGGTATGACAAGTTCCGACCTTGTGATTGGAGATACCATTATCACACAGGCAACTGGACTTGGTGATTTGAAGGTGATGAAATGATGACAGAGACAGAACGCAGGACATTAGAAGAACGTTTCCATACCATCAAGGCGCAGATCGCTGCTGCCGCACAAAAAGCAGGGCGCGATCCCGAAGAAATTTTATTGGTTGCTGCCACAAAAATGAATGATGCAGAACGCGTACAGGCTGCCATTTCGATGGGACTGTCCGCGTGCGGCGAAAATCGTGTGCAGGAACTGCTCGAAAAATATGAGCAGAATGCATATGAAGGTGCAGACCTGCAATTCATCGGAACCTTGCAGACCAATAAAGTGAAATACCTCATTGGCAAGGTCTCACTCATTCAATCGGTCGGCTCTATAAAGCTTGCGGAATGTATTGCAAAAGAAGCAAAAAAACGTGAAATCTGCCAAGATATCCTGCTGGAAGTCAACATCGGACGTGAAGCAGCCAAAAGCGGTTTTCTGCCGGAAGATCTGCAAACTGCGCTCGAAACACTGCCGAATCTGCCCAATATTCATATCCGTGGTCTCATGGCAATCCCTCCAATTGCAACGGAAGGACAGAAAAGTTCTAGGTATTTTACAGAAATGCAACAACTATTTGTTGACATATCCACAAAAAAATACGATAATGTATCTATGGACTATTTGTCTATGGGGATGACAATTGATTTTGAACAGGCGATCGCTTACGGTGCAAACATCGTGCGCGTTGGTACTGGCATATTCGGTTATCGCCCCTATGCACAGACCACTTCGGTTTTGGGCGACCTGAAATAAAAAGAATTTTTAAGTATCCACAAAGGAGTTTTAGAATATGGCATCGATCAAAGGTTTTCTCGACTGGGTGAAGGGCGAGGACATGGAAGAAGATTTCGATGATTTCGCACCGGTACAGCGTGATGAGGATCTGGAAGACGCTCAGCCTGCAGCAGCACGAAACACTTATGCTTCCGCATCTTCCTCGAATGCCAGCCGCAAAGAAAATAATGTTGTAAACATCAATGCAACTGCTCAGCTGGCTGTCGTTCTGGTGAAGCCAGACCGTTTTGAAAATGCGGCTGAAATTGCTGATCACCTCAAGCAGAAGCGCACGGTTGTATTAAATCTGGAACAAACCAATAAAGATGTTGCTCGACGTCTCGTTGATTTTCTCAGCGGCGTAGCGTATGCACAGGAAGGAAAAATCAAAAAGGTTGCAAACAGCACCTTCATCATCACCCCATACAATGTAGATATTATGGGTGATCTGATCGATGAGCTGGAAAGCAATGGACTTTACATTTGATTGAAGGATTAACGTGTCTTATTATTTTGTTTTTATAGTTGCCAGGATTATCGAACTGCTACAGTTCTTCATGCTGGCTCGTGCAATCTTTTCCTGGTTCCCACAGGCGCGCGGCAGTAAAATAGGGGAATTGCTGTATTTGGCAACTGAACCTATCATCATGCCATTCCGCGCACTGTTCGATCACATCGGCGCATTTCGCGGCTTCATGCTGGATATCCCATTTCTTTGCGCCTTTTTGGCACTATCATTTATGGAGAGTATGCTATACAGTCTGGTATAACAGCACGCGGCGGCCGGGGAGACTCCGGCCTTTTGCCTTGTAGGAAAAGAGACTCACTTCATGTATTTCGGAGGATAAAAAATTATGCTGACGGTTCAGGAAATTCAGGCATTGACCTTTGAAAAGGCAATGTTCAACGGATATGATCCAAAGTCGGTTGACGAAGTGATCGAACAGATCACCGAAGATTATGCAACGATGCAGAAAGAAAATGCTGCACTGAAAGCGAAAATGAAAGTGCTCGTTGACAAGATCGATGAGTATCGTTCCGTAGAAGACGGTATGCGGCGTGCACTTCTGTCTGCGCAGGGGATTGCACAGGAAACACTTGACAAAGCAAAGATTGAAGCACAACAGATCATTGATGAGGCAAAAGTCAAGTATGAAGTGCGCGTGAAGGAGCTGAAGGCAGAAATTGCAGCCGAAGAGCAGCGCCTCGAAATTGCAAAGAAAAACAATGCAGATTTTCTGAGTAAGATGACCGCAGTCTATGACGCACAAAAGAAAATCTTGGTCAAGCTCGCAGCGGCTCCAGAATTGCAGTCCTCTGCTGAGCAGACCGATGAAAACGAGCCTTATGATGATGAGGGCGAATCTATGGAGATCTCAGAAAGCACAGAAGAGACCATCGAGTCGATCGTTAGTGCACCAGAGGAAACACAGATCCCTCTCAATGAAGATATGCCGGATGATGTAAAGCAGTATGTGGAAACACATAAAGACAATAAGTTTGCTACATCAGAAATGAATCTGTCTGCCAACAAAATCATAGACACCCAGCGTCTGCATGAGCAGGCAACTGCACGGTTTGATTTTGGAGAGCTTAAGTTTGGCGCGGACTATAAGCCGGAAAACGACTGATCATACCGCATTTTTTCGCAGGCAAAGAGATAGAAACGAAAGGACGGAAACGGTACAATGCCGCAGGATTATAACGCAACAATCAACCTACCAAAAACAGAATTTCCTATGCGTGGCAATCTGCCTAAGAGAGAACCAGGTTTTCTAGCTGCATGGGAGCAGAACAGCAACGTACTCTATCATGCAATTATGAAGAAGAACGAGGGTAAGCCTCTGTTCGTTCTGCATGATGGTCCTCCATATGCAAACGGTAATCTGCATATGGGACATGCACTGAACAAGGTGCTTAAGGACTTCATCATCCGCTATAAAAACATGGCGGGCTTCCGTGCACCTTATGTACCAGGCTGGGATACCCATGGTCTGCCGATCGAGCGTCAGGCAATTAAGGCATACGGCATGGACCGCGATAAGGTTTCTGTTGCCGAATTCCGTCAGAAGTGTGAAGAGTTCGCACGCCAGCATGTAGACACCCAGCGTGAACAGTTCAAGCGTTTGGGCGTTGTTGGCGATTGGGAGCGTCCTTATCTGACCCTGACCCATGATTTCGAGGCAAAGCAGATCGAAATCTTTGGCGAAATGGCAAAGAAGGGATACATCTACAAGGGACTTAAGCCGGTTTACTGGTGCCCACATGATGAAACTGCTCTGGCTGAGGCTGAGATCGAGTATCAGGATGAGCCATGCTCCTCGATCTATGTAAAGTTTGCTGTAACCGATGACAAGGGTGTGATTACCAAGGCAATTGGCAGTAAGGAAAACGTATACTTTGTAATCTGGACCACAACCACTTGGACTCTGCCAGGCAACCTCGCAATTTCAGTGAACCCGTTCTTCGAGTATGATCTGGTTCGTGTACCGAGCGGCGATATCTACGTTCTGGCAAAGGAACTGGTTAAGAGCGTAATGGACGCTGCCAAGATCCAATCTTGGGAAGTGCTGGCAACTCTGCTCGGCTCTGACCTTGAGATGATGAAGACCCAGCATCCACTGATGGATCGCGAGTCTATTGTCATCACTGGCGAACATGTTACACTGGACGCTGGTACTGGCTGTGTTCATACCGCGCCGGGCTTTGGTGCAGATGACTTTATCGTATGCCAGAAGTATGATATCCCGATCATCGTTCCGGTTGATGGCAAGGGTATTGCCACTCAGGATGCGGGCAAGTATGCTGGCATGTACTACGAAAAGACCACCCCGATCATTCTCGACGATTTACGTGCTTGCAATGCACTCTTTGCAATGGAAGACATTGTGCATAGCTATCCGCACTGCTGGCGTTGTAAGAACCCGATCATCTTTCGCGCAACCGAGCAGTGGTTCTGCTCCGTAGACGCACTGAAGGAAGATGCAGTCAAGGCTTGCCATGAAATCAACTGGATTCCCGGTTGGGGCGAGGAGCGCATGACCTCCATGATCATGGAGCGCGCTGATTGGTGTATTTCTCGTCAGCGTATCTGGGGCGTTCCGATCCCGATCTTCTTCTGTAAGGATTGCGGAAAACCGCTGGTCAATGAAAAGACCATCAAGCTGGTATCTGACCTGTTCCGTGAGAAGGGCTCGAACGCTTGGTTTGAGATGGATGCAAGCGAGATCCTCACCGACGATATCAAGTGCGAGTGCGGTTGTCACTCCTTCGATAAGGAAACTGACACCATGGACGTATGGTTCGATTCCGGGTCCAGCTGGGCAGCTGTGATCGAAGAACGCGAAGGTCAGCCTGTTCCGGTTGATGTATATCTGGAAGGCAATGACCAGTACCGCGGTTGGTTCCAGTCCTCTATGTTGACTGCGATCGCAACTAAGGGCATTGCACCATACAAGACCGTTATCACACACGGTATGATCGTAGACGAAGAGCGTCAGAAGATGTCCAAGTCTCTGGGTAACGGCATTAGTCCACAGGAACTGCTCAAGGACTACGGCGCTGACATTCTGCGTCTGTGGGTTTCTTCCGCGGATTACCGTCAGGATATGCGCATTTCCAAAGAAATGTTTAAGCATTTGGCGCAGAATTATCTCAAGATCCGTAACACTGCACGCTATATTCTCGGCAATCTGGATGGATTTGATCCGGCAACCGATATGATTGCATACGACCAGCTGTGTGAACTTGACCGCTGGGCACTGATGAAGCTCAATGAGCTGGTGCAGAAAGTCATCAAGGGTTACGATGCGTATGAGTTCCATGTTGTACTGCATGCAATTCATAACTTCTGTGTTGTTGATATGTCCAACTTCTATCTGGATGTCATCAAGGATCGTCTGTACTGTGAAGATAAGGCTGGCGTACTGCGCCGCTCTGCACAGACTGTTATGTACGAAATCCTTGATGCACTGGTTCGTATGATCGCACCGATCCTTTGCTTCACAGCAGATGAAATCTGGCAGGAGATGCCGCACCGCGAGGGCGACGATGCTGCAAACATTGCACTCAATTCCATGCCAAAGGTAAATGCTGCTTGGATATTTGAAGAAGCACAGGCTGACAAGTGGAATAAGCTGTCTGCACTGCGTGACGATGTGAACAAGGCTCTGGAAGAGGCACGTAAGAATAAGGTCATCGGTAAGCCGCTGGAAGCATGGGTAACTGTCTATGCTGAGGGCGAGATTGCAGATTGCCTGAGTGCAATTCCGGCAGATGAACTGGCTGTACTCTGCATCGTTTCCAAACTGCGTGTGATTCGTGGCACAGGCGAGGGTATGTCTGGTGAAAATCTGGAAGGCATCAAGATCGCGATTGAACGCGCTTCTGGTGACAAGTGCGAACGCTGCTGGATGTATGTTGACTCGATTGGTCAGAACAGCACCCATCCGACACTTTGTGCACGCTGCGCAGAAGTCGTTGGCTAAATAAAATGTATCAAAAGGCAGGCAGCTAATGCCTGCCTTTTTTGAAGGAGTTTTTCTATGAGTATTGCAATTGTGATTGTATTGATGATTGCACTGGATCAGGCGGTTAAATATTGGGCATTTACCAAGCTCTCTGTTTTGGGCACGATTCCACTGATCGATACGGTCTTTCATCTGACCTATGTGGAAAACCACGGTGCAGCATTTAGCATCCTGCAAAATCAGCGTTGGTTGTTCCTGATCTTGACCCCAATCATTATGTCAGGAATTATCTTTGTATTATATAAAAAAATGGTGTATGCCAAGACTGGTAAAATTGGTTTGTACCTCATTCTTGCGGGCGCGATGGGCAACCTGATCGACCGCGTTTGGCATGGTTTTGTGGTGGATCTGTTCGATTTTCGACTGATTCATTTTCCAGTATTCAATGTTGCAGATATTTATGTTGTCTGCGGTGTGGCACTGTTTTTCTACTACTATTTGATCCAGCATGATAAGCTCGCAAAGGTGGAACAGCAAAATGACTGAACAAATCTTTTTGATTGATGTGGACAACGTCGGTAAACGCATTGACAGTTACTTGTCTGAGCAGCTAGAGGGCGTAACACGCAGCATGGCACAGAACTGGATCGAGCAGAAGCATGTAACGCTGGAACAGGGAAGTTCACTCAAAAAAAATTATAAGCTCGCGGCAGGCGATATTGTCCATGTACAAATTCCAGATGCACAGTCCGTGGAAATCATACCACAAGATATCCCGATTGATATTATTTATGAGGATGACGATATTATTGTAGTGAATAAGTCACGTGGTATGGTCGTGCATCCAGCGGCAGGGAATTGGGATGGTACATTGGTCAATGCACTGATGTTCCATTGCGGCGAACGGCTTTCGGGAATCAATGGAGAAATCCGCCCTGGTATCGTACACCGAATTGACAAGGACACCAGTGGGTTATTGGTGATCGCAAAAAACGATGTGGCGCATCAATCTCTTGCCGAACAGATTGCCTGTCATTCCGCCGCGCGGGAATATAAGGCAATCGTAGTTGGCAATCCGCGCCAAGACTCCGGTACGATTAAACAGCCAATTGGACGGCATAAGACTGACCGAAAGAAAATGGCGATCGTGCCGGATGGACGCGAAGCGATCACCCATTATCAGGTCTTGGAACGTTATCGCGGATATGCACTGATGGCATTCCAATTGGAAACTGGAAGAACCCACCAAATCCGCGTACACATGACATCGATTGGACATCCGATCATTGGCGATCCGTTATATGGCGCAAAAAAGGATCGTTTTTCCCAGCTTAATGGGCAATGCTTGCATGCGTATCGGCTATCACTTGACCATCCGCGTACAGGGGAACGCATGACATTTGAAAGTCCGATTCCGGAATATTTTACAACTGTTCAAAATAAATTGGTGCGCGAAAGTGAATAAGCAAAACACAAGAAAACTGTCTGAAAGGGCGGTCGTTCTTATCAAAGATTAGGGCGTATCTGAAAACAAAGAAATCGACGAATTTTTCGCAATGAGTGCGTAGATGCAAGACAAAAAACGCAGGAATCCTTGATAGATTCCGCGTCTTTTTAATACAGCAGATACCGCGCATTGTAGAAAAAGACCAGAATTTTGACTTTTCAGACAGCCCCTAAAAAGAAAAAAGAGAAGAAAAGGAGAATATGCAATGAGCAAAGCAGATCAGCTATTTGTCACAATGATGCAAAAAATCCTGAATGAAGGGTTTTCAGATGAACATTTGCAGGTGCGTCCCAAGTGGAACGATGGAACACCAGCGCATACCATTAAAACATTTGGTATCGTCAATCGCTACAACTTGCAGGAAGAATTTCCCGCGTTGACACTTCGCCCAACAGCACTTAAAAGCGCATTTGATGAAATCCTTTGGATTTGGCAGAAGAAATCCAACAATATCAAATATTTGAATAGCCATATCTGGGACCAGTGGGCAGATGCAGACGGCTCGATTGGCAAGGCGTATGGATATCAGCTTGCACAAAAATATGAGTTTAGGCAAGGAGAGATGGATCAGGTAGATAATCTGCTTTGGCAGCTCAAAAATAATCCAGCTTCTCGCCGCATGATGGCACATCTTTATAATTTTCAGGATTTGAAGGATATGAATTTAGAGCCTTGCTGCTGGAGTGTAACATTGAACGTAACAGGGGATACACTCAACATGATTTTGAACCAGCGCAGCCAAGATACTTTGGTTGCAAATAACTGGAATGTGTGCCAGTATGCACTGCTGCTTATGATGTTTGCGCAGGTATCCGGACTCAAAGCTGGGGAGCTAATCCATGTCATCAGTGACTGCCATATCTATGACCGCCATGTTCCGCTGGTCAAAGAACTGATCGAGCGCCCACAGTATCCTGCGCCCAAAGTTTGGCTGAATCCAGAGGTCAAGGATTTCTATGCCTTTACAGTAGATGATCTGCATGTAGAAGCATATGAGAAAAATCCGCAAATCAAAAATATCCCCATCGCAGAGTAAAAGAAAAGGAGAGTGTGAATATGAAATTTTCCGCAATCGTTGTAACCGATACCAACGGAGCAATTGGACTGGGTGGACAGTTAATCCATCCCATTTCAAAAGATCTTAAACATTTCAAAGAAATTACATCTGGACATACTGTTGTTTTGGGACGCAAAACATTAGACACATTCCCAGGGAAACGACCGCTGAAAAATCGGCGCAATCTGATCTTGACCCACAATACAAATTTTTCCGCTGAGGGTGCAGAAATTTTTCATAACATGGAGGAAGCGATCAAGGCATGCGAAGATGACGGTGAAGTTTTTATCATCGGCGGTGCGTCTGTGTACCAGCAGTTTGAGCCGTTGTTAGAGCGGATCTACTTAACACGAATCTTTACAGAGTTTCAGAATGCCGATACATTTTTTAAAGTGGACGGCGTAACGACCAAGACAGAATCTGAAAACTGGAAACAAATTGACGCAAGCGAAATTTTCACAGATCCAACAGGATTTGCATATCAATTTCTTGTTTTTGAGAAATCTAAGTAAAAGAGAATAGAATGAAATTTGGGGCTATCTGCAAAAACGAGAGCAGAGTAGCCCCAAAATATGTAAATTACTAACTATACAAAATAAAGATTTTGTCTAATTTAGAGCAGGGGTCTCTCAAGAAAAACAAAAAACACCTGTATTATCCACAGGCGTTTTTCTTATTTTCATTATTTACATTGAAGATGCAATTTGTTGTGCATGTAAATGCTTTTCCTCAATAAAAGTACGCAGACGCTTATATACCAACATTGTAATCACTGTCACCAAAATGCCCTTAATCATGGTAAATGGAAATACCGCAAGGAACAAGTATGCAGACATTCCATCAATTGCTGGATTTGCAATTTTGCACATGTCAAAAATCGCTTCCAGATTCATACCCATACCTTTTACATAAAATGGCAAAATAATAAACTTATTGGTAATCATTGCCATAATCGACATGGCTACTGTGCCTACGCTGCATCCAATCAATGCACCAGCTTTGGAACGATATGCTTTATAGCATGCAACTGCAATCACGACCAATGTACAGATTAAAAGAAAATCTTGTAATTCTCCAGAACCTGCGGTCTGTGTTTGGGTTACATGGATCAGGTCTTTGATGGCTGCCATTGTGATCGCAGGTCCAATACCAAAGATAAATGCACCAATCAAAATCACTGCGCCGCTGAGGTCAATCTTTAAAAATGGCGGCATAAACGGTAACGGAAATTCAAAGTACATGAGTACCGTGGCAATCGCTGCAAATACAGCTGTGTACGTGAGTTTCATTGTTTTTGTCATAAAAAATGCTCCTTTTCTGCCGTCCTGTTAGAGAAAAAAGCCCCAAGGAAAATCCTTAGGGCAAAATAAGTAGGCATAGAAAAGCATGTCAAAGCATTGCTATGTCACCTGTTTCTTTCATCCGGACTATAACCGTCGGTTGGGATTTACACCCATCATGCTTACGCACGCAGACTTGTTGAATTCACAGAATCAATCCACTGCCGGTGGAGACTTTCACTCCGCCCTGAAACAGAACGATCTTTAATTTATGGTTTTATTATACTACTTTTTTGTGGTTTGTCAACCGTTTTTCTGTATCTTTTCGACAAGCCTAGTCAGTTCCTCCAAATTGGACACGGTATTCAAAAAATCTAACAGCGCATTGGCTGATAAGTGCTTGGGCAACTGCAATTCCTGCAAAATTTGTGCGCGTAATTTCTCGCTACCGACGCGTCCAGAAAGTCCGAGTGCATAGAGATCAGCTTTGGAGATTTTTTCTCCAAGCACAGGTGCACTCTCCTCTTCCCCATCCAAAATAGTTGCGCCTGCACGTTGGAGGGCTTTGCGCAAAACTTCCGGCTTCATTCCCTCAACGCCCAGCTTCCCCTCTTTAGATGCAGTCCGCTTACGCGACTCCTTTCCCATAATATCCGGAATATAGGCATGCTTGACCAAGCAGTTTGGAATCGCGCCTTTGAGATAATTCCGAATTACCATGCCAGCACCATCACTATCCGTTAAAATTAGAAGTCCACGGTGCTCTGCCATTTTTCGAAACATTTTCAACCGTTCTTTATCTGAAAAGATGCGAAATCCTCCAGTTTCTAATACGATCGTATCAAAAACCTGTTTGACAGTATTGACATCATACCGCCCTTCCACGACGATCACTTCTTTAATTTTAATCATGTCCGCTCCAATCCTGCCGCCATTTCCAAAAGGGTCAGCTCGATCTGCTTTCTTTTATCCCCTGCACTGCTCTTGAGTCCAATATCTGTTTTGCCACACAAAAGAACCGCTTGTCTGAGCCAATTTTCAGGCAAACGCTGTGCGGCAGAACGAATGCGCTTGGCATAGTATGGAGAACCCGTACCCAAGAGCGCAAGCAGCTCTCGCTCCCCTCCTCTCGCCTTTTCATTTAATTTTGCAGCATATAAGCGTTCCATATGGCGGGAGATTGTGGAAAAGATCACGATTTCTGGATTTTTCTGCGCGAGCAGATCATCTACAAGCGCAATCGCACGGTCAAAACGCCGTTCTGTAATGGCATCACTTAGATCAAAAATCACCGCGTCCATGACTCTAGTGCAAACCGTATCGATATGATATCGCTTGATTTCTCCAGTCGTACTGAATGCCGCTGCCTTTTCGATCTCCGTTACAAGATTTGTCATGGATGAACCGCACAAGAAAATCATATACCGCGCCGACTCATCATCAATGCTGCGATCCAAGGCATGACAGCGACGGCGAATCCAATCAACCAGCTGGCGTTCATCTAAAAATTCAAACTGTACTACGCTTCCATACTCACTTAAGATTTTATGGATCTTCAGTCTCTTGTCTGGCTTATACTCCAAAGTATCATAATGGAAAATCAGGCAGATATAGTCCGGCAGATCGCTTAAAAGTTCAGGCAGCATTTCGGAAAATGCAGCAGGCATTTTATAAGGATCGAAATCATGCACGATTACCAGTTTGCGCTCCGCCATTGCAGGATAACTCTCCACAGCGTCCCGCAGTTGGTCGGGCGTCATTGCTTTTCCATCAAATTCAAACAGATTAAACTCTGCAAAAGCACCCTCACCTAAGATCGCCTTTTTGCATTCACTGAGATAGTGCTGACGCAAATAACTTTCTTCCCCAGAAAACAGATACAGCTTTTTCAGTTTTCCGGTCTTTAAATCTTTTTTCAGTTGTGCAAAGCCGTTTTCATCTTCTTTTTTCTTTGCCATTGTATCACCTCCATCAAATGTGCAGGACGCGCCAAACCAAATCGCCTGTCTCAGCAGTAGACTGGATCGGCACACCCAACAATTCACGAACCGACGGATATCCAGAGGATAAAATAATTTTTTGCGGGCGCAGAATATTCATTGCATCCTCTAAAAGTGCTTGCTTTTGGAACTGATTTGGTAGAATCACCTCAGTTGCAGTCAGTGGTGTTTCTTTCAGTAATTTTGCGAGCATGGTCTGTGTCATACTATGCAAGACCCATAGATCTAACGTGCTGTCTTGTAAATGCACACCCAGTTTGCGGTCAACACCGCCTATGATCTCCACAGACGCAAGACCCTCAATTGAAACTGGTGAAACGCCTGTCTCTGTCCAAACTATTATAGGAACCTCTCGCTTTTGCACTACCTGCTGAACGGCTTCCAACGTTTCATTTTGTTTTAAATTATTGGGTATAATCAGTTTGCGCACTGGAATTGTTTCCAAAACAGCTGGCGCATTGCGTGCATGGGTCTTATCCACAGCAGTTAGAATCATAGTATCAATTTCAGAAAATCCATACCAGTTCATTGTTTGCTGGAGCATTTCCAAACCGTCTTGGTTTGCCGCACTGCCGCAGTCAATTAAGGATATGGTATTGTAACCCTTGGCAATTGAAATCATCTGCCCTTCCCCAACATCGTGCAGCGTGACGCGTGTAGTGTTGCAGTGTTGGATATGCGCATACCCTGCTGCACCGACCAAAACACAACAGCAAATTGGAACTGTAATACGCGGTTTCAGGTGTGCCAAAAGCAAAATGATAATCAAAAGTACAGCAGCAATGGCAATCTTTCCGCTGAACTCTTCCCAGTATAAAATGCCCCAATGCCACTGACTCACAATTTTTGCGCTGTTTAAAATAAAGTCAATCAGCAAACACAAAACAGGTGTCAAATATGGCGCAAGCACAGGGATCAGACAGAAAAATACCCCAAAACTGAAAGTCAAGCTGATAATTCCCAAGGTTATAATATTTGCTGGAATCGAAAGCAGCGTCACATAACCGAATGTGGAAACGAGAATAGGCGCAGTAAAGAGCATTGCACACAGCGAGCATCCCACGGAAGCTCCAATCACATGCAGCAGCTTTTTCAAAAATCCATTCGATACTTTTTCGTAAACGCCGCCAAATAGTTTATATTCCAATTTCGTCGCATAGCGTAAGATACCAAAAGTAGACAGAAAAGATAACTGCAAACTTAAATGGAAAATCGAATATGGGTTGATGCACAGTAAGGCCAGCAATGCCACGCCCAGTGAAGTCTGTCCATCAGTTTCTCGCCCAAGCAAAAATGCAACGCCTGAAAGTGCCGCCATAATACCAGCACGCAGAATAGACGGCGAACCACCCGCCATAGGAATAAACAACGCAATTGCAGTAAACGAGAGAATCACACCGATCCGGCGGCTAAATAGTCGATACATTAGCCCAATCAGGAACATCAAATGCATACCAGATACTGCAATAATATGGCTAAGTCCTGCTTTTTGGAGATTTTGTGCGTCAATTGAATCTAGATAAGTACGATTGCCAAGCAGTAAGGAGTACAAAAAACCGCCCTCACGTTCTGGAAATTGCTGTAAAATGCGTGTACCCAACTGATGGTTCCATTTTTGCGGTAAAACATACCATGGCACTTTTTCCGCCGGTTTGATGGTAAAATGTGCGGGTTCTTTGGTTTCCCGATCCTTAAGAATCGAAAATGAAATCCAGTTTCCATTTGCCATCTGATAGCGTTGTCGATCAAATCCTTGCTGTTTGGTTGGCTCATAAAAAGAAACCAATGCTTCAAAGGTGTCTCCCACCTTGAGCGTATCCGCAGTTGGCGGCAAATATCCAATGGCAGAAAATTCTGCTTTGGGATAGAATGTGCCCAAAACCTGTTTTGGTATAGATACCTCGACACGCTGGCTGTTTTCATAAACATCTGGATACGAGCGCACCTTTGCTGTGACAAGCATGGTTTGACCCGATAACTGGTGAATGGGCTGCACCAAAACTTGCTGATATCCGGCGGTATACAATATTCCGGCAAAGAGTCCAGCAATCATGCAGGAGATCAACGGTTTTTGCATGTACTGTGCTATGAGCAACCCTAGCACAGCAAACCAAATACAGGTCGGCGCATGCAGCAACAAAAACCCTGCTGCTTCTGGCACAAACAGTATAAACAACAATCCGACAGAAAATGCAAGCGCGTAGGTAAATAAAAAGCGTCGCATCTGCCCTACTCCCCCTTAATAGGAAAAGAAGTGGCGAACTGCTTCGCCACTTCCAACAAATTCCCGTAATCAGCCTGGCGGCCAAGTCATATCACGTCCAGAGAGCACGTGAAAATGCAGATGGAACACGGACTGTCCAGCCTGTTCTCCAATATTAGAAACCACACGGTAACTTTCCATACCCAATTCCTTGCTCAGCTTTGCGATCACGGCAAAAATATGCCCAACCACAGACTGATTCTCAGTTGTAACCGCGGAAACCGATGCAATATGCTGCTTCGGAATCACGAGAAAATGGGTCGGTGCCTGTGGGTCAATATCGAAAAACGCATAACACAAATCGTCCTCATAAACCTTCTTGGACGGAATTTCTCCCGCCGCAATTTTACAGAACAAACAATCCTGCATATCGAACGACCTCCATTCGTTTTTATTTAGCCCAGCTGTGTCTCAACAATGTTGTTGACAGCTTCCAGTGCTTCTTCCAGCTTGGATGCATCCTTACCGCCAGCGGTTGCATTGTCCGGACGGCCACCGCCGCCGCCGCCGCACATCTTAGCAACTTCCTTGATGATCTTACCAGCATGTGCACCGGTCTTGACTGCCTCCTTGCCGCATACGCAGAGGAAGTTGATCTTACCATCGGATACTGTGGACAAAACTGCGACAGTCTTTGGCTCCTGCTCCTTGATCTGGTCACCCATCACACGCATCATATCTGGTGTTACATCAGACAGCTTTGCAGCGATCACGTTGACACCCTTGATATCATGGGATAGGTTATAGAGATCTGCCATCTGCATATTTGCAACCTGTGCACTCAGCTTTTCAACCTGCTTTGCAGAATCTCGCAGTTCACCGAGCAGCTGATCCACCTTATTCATAAGATCATGCGGTGTGGTCTTGAGTGCCTTGGATGCATCTACGATCACATTCTGCTTTTCCTGCAAGAAGTTCAGAACGCCCTTACCGGTGAGTGCTTCGATACGACGCACACCAGCTGCAACGGAGCTTTCCGAAATAATCTTGAACAGACCAGCCTGTGCGGTATTCGTCAGATGGGTACCGCCGCAAAGCTCAACGGAGAAATCACCAGCCTGTACCACGCGCACGGTTGTGCCATACTTTTCACCGAACAGCGCCATTGCACCACGCTTTTTTGCCTCGTCGATTGGCATTTCCTCGGTGATGACCGGATATGCTGCAAAGATCGCATCATTTACAACATCTTCAATCTTTGCCAGCTCTTCTGGTGTTACCGCTGCAAAGTGAGTGAAGTCAAAACGTACATGGTCTGCATCTGTGTAAGAACCAGCCTGCTCAACATGGGTACCCAATACCAGACGCAGTGCCTTTTGCAATAAGTGGGTCGCAGTATGGGAACGTGCGATTGCCTGACGGCGGTTCTTATCAATTGCAGCGATCACAACATCATCGACTGCGATCACACCAGACTCAACGGTACCAATGTGCATGAACTTGCCGTCCTTGGTCTTCTGTACATCAGAAATACGGACGAGCATTCCCTTGTCGTTGCGCATGGTACCATAGTCTGCAACCTGACCGCCCATTTCTGCATAAAACGGAGTGTGATCGAGTACGATGGTCACAGAATCTCCGGTCTGTGCAGAGCCAGCAACTTCACCATCTGCTACGATTGCCAGAACAGTTGCCTGCTCCTCATATTCAGAGTAGCCATCGAATCGGGTTTTGATTGCCTTATCCAGTCCCAGATCTTCAGAAGCCCAGCCCAAATCGCCCATCTTCTTACGATCTTCCCGTGCACGAACGCGCTGCTCATTCATCAGTGCATCAAAACCAGCACGATCAGTGGTCATGCCCTGCTCTTCCAGAATTTCCAGAGTCAGATCGATCGGGAATCCGTAAGTGTCATACAGTTTAAAAGTATCTGCTGCTGGCAGCTCAGTCTTATCCTCTGCCTTTACAGCTTCCACCATTTCATTCAGAATGGACAGACCGCTGTCAATAGTTGCTGCAAAACGCGCCTCCTCCATCTCGATTACCTTATGGATATAGTCACTCTTCTGCGCAAGTTCCGGATAATGACCCTTGTTTTCTTCAATGACAGTATCAAGCACCTCGGTCAGGAACGGACGGTTGATACCAAGCAGCTTGCCATGACGTGCAGCACGACGGAGCAAACGACGGAGTACATAACCACGTCCCTCGTTGGACGGAATAACGCCGTCGCAAACCATCATTGCAGTAGAACGGATATGATCAGTAATCACGCGCAGAGAGATATCTACCTTGTCGTCTTTGTGGTAGGTCACATTTGCAATACGCTCGATATGCTTCATGATATTACGTACCGTGTCTACCTCGAACAGAGAACCAACGCCCTGTACCACGCAAGCCAGACGCTCGAGACCCATGCCAGTATCAATATTCTTCTGTACCAGCTCGGTATAATTGCCCTGTCCGTCGTTGTTAAACTGGGAGAATACGTTGTTCCATACTTCCATATAGCGGTCGCAATCACAGCCAACGGTGCAGCCCGGCTTATGGCAGCCGTACTCTTCGCCACGATCGTAATAGATTTCAGAGCATGGACCACACGGACCAGAACCGTGCTCCCAGAAGTTATCCGCCTTACCAAAACGGAAAATGCGCTCTTCTGGAATACCGATTTCCTTGTTCCAAATCTCAAATGCCTCGTCATCATCTTCATAGATAGACGGATACAGGCGGTTCGGGTCAATGCCAACCCAGTTTGGAGAAGTCAGGAACTCCCAGCTCCAAGCAATTGCTTCACGCTTGAAGTAATCGCCAAAGGAGAAGTTGCCGAGCATTTCGAAATAAGTGCCATGGCGTGCGGTTTTACCAACGTTTTCGATGTCTCCGGTACGGATACACTTCTGGCAAGTGGTCACACGGCGGCGCGGCGGCTCCTGCTCACCAGTAAAGAATGGCTTCATTGGTGCCATACCGGAGTTGATGAGCAAAAGAGATGCGTCATTCTGTGGGATCAAAGAAAAACTTGGCAGGCGCAAGTGCTCTTTGCTCTCAAAAAATGAGAGATACATCTCACGAAGCTCGTTTAAGCCTCTGTACTGCATAAATAAAATCCTCCAAAAAATTAGAATCAATAAAATAAAACCGTGTAAAAAAACAGCTTTCACCCCAATTTAGGGGCGAAAGCTGTAAATACTTCCACGGTACCACCCTAGTTTGCTACAAAAATTTATAGCGTCTCAGGCTTGCTTTAACGCAGCAATTACGTTCTGGTTTCCCAAAATTGCTCCAGACTAGCTGTGATACCACATCACCGAAGGGCTTCCACCGTCCCCTTCTCTCTATCAGGCTGCACTATATCACTCGGTCTTTCATTGCATACATACAATATTCCATAAATATTGTACCACATTTCGTGTGTTTGTCAATCATCTGTTTTGTATAGGGAATACTGCATGATTCAACAAGAGCGATTTTGAGAGTATTACAAAAACTGCATCATCAAACAAAACTAAAATAATGTTTAAGATTTATTTTTAAACGCTGATACCGTTCAGATGCCCATAATTCCATTGGCTCTCCATCAAAAGGAACCTTTGTTTTTGCCCAAAGTGTCCATAAAAAATCGACATAGATCTTATTTAGCAGCAGCCTTTTCCAATGACTTTTATTTACTGGTTCACCAAAATATGCATACATCATCATTTCATCATGCTGTGGTTCAAATGAAGCTTCGATTGAAACGGCTGCCAGATCCCACCAAAAATCGTTCATTCCAGCATATTCCCAGTCGACCAGATATAATCCGTCATCCCCTTGCACCCAGTTTTCACACAAAGGATCATTGTGGCATGGCACACGACTGAAAGCTCCTTCCTTCTGGTAAATCTGCATTATGGAATCTTTGATTTTGTCATAATCTGAATACATATCTACTTGATGGTCTTTTATAATACCTTCATAGCATTCTGCAATCTGAAAAGTATTAAATTCAATGCCTGTATCAACATTACTCTGATGCAATCGCCTTAAAACAGCAGCCGACTGTTGTATCTTTTCAGGCATTCTCATCAAAGATGCAGACATCGTTTGTGCACCCCGTATGTATTCAGATACCTTAATGCCTTCATCGCTAAAATACAGCAACGCAGCATCGATTCCAAGATGGCGTATAAACTCCATACTTTTTTTCTCATCTGGACGCGAAATCATTTTTTCTGTTCCTTCACCGGGAATCCGCACAACAAATGCATCTTTATTTGGAGTGATGACCTTATAAGTACGATTGGTAAGTCCTCCTAATCGATGAAACTGGATACAAGTATCTTCACCTATTTTTGACATTGTTTCTTTAATAATTTCGAAATCATTATTGTTCATTCTTTCATTCTCTCATTCTCTACTTTGTTATTATCACTAAATTTTCACAGATAATATAATCTATTTTTTGCGTTCTTTTCGTAGGATCGCAAATGGTGCAATTTCAAATGGGAATTTCAGCTGGAAGCGCATTTCTGGACGATGCACCATTTCGAGTGCATTGCCATCCTCATCTGTCACCTCGTCTACGGTAAAGACATAAGGCTCCTTCTGTGGCTGTACCAGTTCCAGAGTCTCACCTGGATAGAAGCGGTTTTTGAGTGTAAATACCGCACTGCCATCTGTATTTGCCTCGGCAAGCAGTCCAGTGACTTCCCAATCACGGATATACTGGCTATCCTCATAGTACTGTCCATTTTCTTCTGAACCAAAATAGAAACCAGTATAGTAATTGCGGTGGCTGACCTTTCCGATCTCATCATGGATATCCTTAGGCAATACAAAGCCCTCTGGATTTTGGCAATATGCATCGACTGCACGGCGGTAAGCGGAGGTAATGCCCGCCGCATAGTATGCAGTCTTATTGCGTCCCTCGATCTTAAAGGAGTCAATTCCTGCCTGCACGAGTTCCGGCACATGGTCGATCATGCACAGATCCTTGGAGTTATAAAGATACGTACCGCGTTCGTCCTCTTCTACTGGGAAGTATTCCCCGGGACGCTTTTCCTCCACCAGTGAGTACTTCCAACGGCAAGGCTGCGCACACGCACCGTGGTTTGCATCCCGTCCGGTCATATACTGCGAGATCAGGCAGCGACCGGAATAGGAAATGCACATTGCACCATGCACAAACGCTTCCAGTTCCAGCTCTTTTGGGGTATTTGCGCGAATCTTTGCAATATCTTCCAGTGTCAGCTCACGCGCAAGTACAATACGCTCCGCACCCTGATCTGCCCAGAAGTTTGCTGCTTCATAGCTCAAAATGCTGGTCTGCGTGCTGATATGGAGCGGAACACGTGGTGCATAACGCTTTGCCAGAGAGACAACGCTTACATCAGCAGCGATCAACGCATCTGCGCTGCAATCTTGTACGCGCTCCAAATATGCTGGTAAGCTCTCAAGATCTTCATTAGATGGAATGATATTGACGGTGATATAGCACTTCACGCCGCGTGCATGTGCATATGCAATGCCCTCGCGCATCTGTGCTTCATTAAAGTTTGTGGCAGCGGCACGCATTCCAAAAGACTCGCCAGCCAGATAGACAGCATCAGCACCATATGCGATCGCATATTTTAGCTTTTCCAAATCGCCTGCGGGTGATAAAATTTCAGGTTTTTTCAAAACAAAAAGTCTCCGTTCAGGTGTTAATTTTTTTGCTGTGCCCAAGCTTTGTCAGCCTTGGCACGATTCTTGTTATGTTGACTATTACTCTTGGCAAAGAGATGCGTTCCATCCGGCATTGCCACATAATAATAATAGCCATGCTCCTCTGGGTGTGTTGCCGCATAGAGTGCATTGTAACCAGGGTTACAGATGGGGCCGGGCGGTAATCCCTCATGGCGATACAGGTTGTAGGGACTATCGAGCTGCTTGTCTGCATCGGTCAGGCGATTGTTATGCCCTACCGCATATTGCAGCGCAGCGTCGATCTGCAAATTTGGGAACTGTTCCTTATTTTTCAATCGGTTATGGATAACGCCAGAGATCTTTGCAAACTCTGTGCTTTCCTTCGCCTCGCGTTCAATCAAAGAAGCGATGGTCACCACTTCATGGGTCGTTAGACCGAGTTTTTCAGCTCCTTCTTTAATCTGTGCATCATACTTCTTATCAAAGTTGTTCAGCATCACATTGATGACCTCATGCACCGGCTGCTTGCTATCCTGGATAAACTCATAGGTGTCTGGGAACAGATATCCTTCAAGCCAGTTGGACTTTGGCGGCTTACGATCCTTTAAGAAGCTATGCTTAAAGGGATAGGTATTAAGCGCATTATCCAGCAACGCCTGTGAAGTCACATGACCTTCCAGCAGAGCTTGACGGATCTGTGCTGTTGTATAGCCTTCGGGAATGGTTACCTTGATCGAAGTTGTGGAAGTGGTCTTTGTCAGTGCGCGCAAAATCTGGCTATAATCCATCGTTGGATTCAAAACATAATTACCCGCAGAAACGATCGTTTCACTGTCTCCTTTGACGGCGTTAAACAAACGGAACAGCATTCCATAGTTTACAATGCCGCTGTCATCCAGCTGTTTGCTTACTCCATTGATAGTCGTATCCTCTGGGATTACAACTTCAATTTCCACATCTGGCTTGACAAGTGCCAATACATCGTTTGCAGAAAAAATCACCACGAGGGACAGGCACACAGAAATACCCAAAATACAGATAAAGTACAAAGACGCCAGCGCACAGCCAGTCTTATGTGCTTCTTTACTTTTTTGGGAGTCTTTCTTCTTTGGTGTTGGCTTGTCCCGCTCTGGATTCACGCGGCGCGGCGGCTGTGTGGATGACTGTGCAGTTTGCTTCCGTTGTGTACTTGCTGCGCCTGACCTTGCCGTCGTTGGCTGCTTACGCGGCGCTGTTTGTTGTCTTGCGCGATCTGTGGTCTGCCACTGGGTCGATGTTCCCGCTGGACGATCCGTAGTGCGCCACTGCGTTGAAGTCCCAGCTGTACGGTCGGTAGTTCTCCACTGGGTCGAGGTGCCGCCTGTTGTTCCGCTAGTCCGTCTTTGCTGTGGCTGTGTTCTACCAGATGTAGGAGTAGCTGGACGGCGACTTGGTGCGGCAGCGGAAGGCGCACGACGAGCAGGTTCCTGACTTTTCCGGATCGGACTGGTCTTTTGTGAATGTTTTGGTGTATAACGACGATTTTCCATTGTAATACCTCAGTCAAACAATACCGATGAGCGCTTTTGCAATAAATACGAACAAAAATGCCAAAGAAGCAGCATTTGCTGTAAATTTACTCAACGAATAATCACTGTGCTGCACATAATGCAGCTTTTTGAATGCCTGCCGAAGTGTGAGCCGTTCGGCAGTCCGCAGCGCCATATATAAGAAAAACAGCGCAAACAGCAGGGACAGTGCGGGCAGTGTTCGCAAAATTCCGTATACGGTGAATTCTTTGAGTACCCAGCTCAAAAATAAATACAGCGCGATCGACATGGTTTGCGCGATCACACTATACCAAAATGAGCCGAACGTAAAAGTCAGCCAGCTGAGGAAAAATGCAAAAAGCAAAGCACCCGGAAATTGTGGAAGTGAGCCATATAACATAGCAGTGACACAAGACATCACAATTAAAACAGGGCGTGTGCTAATATATTCACTCAGGAACGTCTGAATATATCCGCGTAAATACAAGCTTTCAAATAGTGCCGGAAAAACAATAGCGCCTAAGATCGCAAAAACGGATACGGCGTTTCCGAAAGGAATTTCCAAAATAGCAAAACGCAGAGAGAATACATCTGCACGCTGAATACGATAGACCAGATAGTCTATGAAAAAACGTGCACAGGTAACAGACAATCCAATACAGATCGTAAAGAAAACTTTTTCCGCCGTAAAATTCGCAACCTTGATTTTTGGGCGAAAGCGTTCTTTTTTGGGCATTAACAAATGTAGCAGCGCAATTGGGATCACCATTGCAACCACATCGAATAGCAGACCAAACCACTCTGGATATAAGGTTAAAATACTCGGCAGAAAGGAATTTGCACCAATTAGAAGTGTGAAACAGACAAAAAGCGATAGACATAACCGCAGGGCAGATTTACTTTTCATCGTGCTTTATGCACCTGCCTTTCGGTCAGAATGTAATGACATGGGATATCGGTCTTTTCTCTTGGCAGAGGTATACTTTGCAGACGGTTTTCTGCGCAAAGTGCAATCATGCATATATCTCCTGCCTGCGCCAGAAAGCGGTCATAATATCCACCGCCGTAGCCAAGGCGATATCCAGAAAAATCCGCGGCAAGACAAGGAACAATACACAAATCAATTTGAGTTGGCATAACGATTGGTGTACTGTCGTCTGGCTCTCGGATACCAAAGCGACCAGCACGCAGGGCGTCTAATGTGCGTATCCTGCGTGCGGTCATCTCCCCCGGCGCTTCACAGCGGGGTACACAGAGCGTTTTGCCCTGTGCCAGTGTGAATGCCAGAATTTCATTGGTTGAGAGCTCGAGCTCCGTCGAGCAATAACAAAACACAGTCTTTGCCTGCTGATACATAGACAAAGAAAATAGTGTCTGCGCCATAATTTGCGCGCGTGCACTTTGCTCCAAAGGAGTTTCCAGCGCACGCTGCTGCAAAATTTGTTTTCGAATGGCTGCCTTATCGTTCATAGCAAACAGCAGCGGCAATCTCGTCCGCCTTCTGCTTTCCACACAGCAGTTCACACATCTTGAAGCCGAGCGCAAATGCAGCACCCGCGCCGCGTCCTGTGATAAAGTGTCCATCCTGTACGCATGGTACTGGTTGCGGCTCTGCACCTTCCATGCCAGACTCCATGCCCGGATAACAAGTTGCACATTTGCCCTTCAGCATTCCCATTTTACCAAGGACGACAGACGGTGCTGCACAGATCGCTGCAACATATGCGCCGCGTGCATCCATTTTCTCAATGCACTCTCGTACAAATGCAGAATCATGTAGGTTGTGTGCGCCCGGCAGTCCGCCTGGCAGATAGATCATCTGTGCCTCTGCCAGATTTACTTCTTCTGGCAGCACATCTGCAACGATCGGAACTTGGTGGGAGCTGACCACTGTCTTCCCTGTGACGCCAACAGTCTTCACCGAAACACCGCTTCGACGCAGCAGATCAACTGGGATCAGCGCTTCCACTTCCTCAAATCCTTCTGCTAAAAATACATAGACCATGGTTTGCATCCTCCTTTTAGTTATACATCAAATTCATATATCCATTCTGTGCTATGGATCGTTCACCATAGCACTTGATACAACCAAGTAATGTACCATTTATATCAGGCACACAAGCACGTACTGCGGAAACCTGTGTCAGAGCAGCAAGTGCAGACACAAATGCAGATTGCTGCGCATCTTCTCGGCATATTAGCTCTTGCGCCCAGATTCCGTCTTCCTCTTCCCAGACAAAAGCATAGCCCCTCAGGTTTCCTTGTGCTTCCCATACAAAGGCACCAGCTCCAAATGACTCGAACAGCATAAGCTGTGCCTGCCACTGCTCCAATGTACGCACAACTGTCAGCGGATAATCGGCTGTTTTCGCAAGATACAGCTCAGAACATGCGGACAAGTCCGCGTCCGTCATCTTGCGCAATCCTATATGCTGAACCCGCTCGACTTCTTGATATTCTACCATAGACAGTGCAAATGCTGGCACATACCCAAAGGGACGGTAAAAATCAAAGAGCCACTTTTCCTGCGGAATCAGCATAGACGCCTGCACGCCGTGTTCCTTATCATAAGCAAAGCTCCACTCCAAGAGTTGAGACATCAAATGGCGGCGACGAAAGTCTGGGTGAGTACATGCACCATAAATATACGTCGCAGGTACAGTCTCCCCATTGATCTGAACACAATAGGGTAGCATCTGCACCATAGCGGCAATACGTCCATCCAGTTCATACAGAACGACGGTATCCAATGCAAACACATGCGCAAAGAAATAGTCATTAAATCCTGTATCATCTGGAAAGCAAATTTCCCAAAGCGCGCGAATTTCTTCGAAATCGCTTTGTACAGCAAATCGAATCATTGTGTGTCCTCTGATTTTGCATCTTCTACCGGAACCGCAACATACTTCTTTGCCATAAATTCCGGATGGTAGGAATGTTTCGCCTTACGCAGTCCCTCAAGCCCAAGGTCTTCCTCACGGTTGACATAGACGACTTCGGTGCAATTGCGCTTGACAAATTGTTGATTGATCATCTGGTATGCGCCTTGGATATTGTGATCTGCCTTTTCAATCTGGACAACATACATATCATCTGTCGCACGGCAACCGAATGTGAATGCAACCACTTCGCCATCAAGACGCAGAATACCACCGCGCAGATTGAGTTCGTCCCAAAAGTTCAGACCAATACCAATTGCGCATGTTTCTCCAAAGAATGCATGTTCTCTGGAGCATCCATTGAGCTCACACCACTTAAAATGAAAATTCAGTGCATCACGCACATTTTTCTTTGTGATATCTTCATAGCTCCAGCGTCCCTCGTAGGTTGTGAGGAAACGGTTGACCAAATTGCGCTTGGACTGTAATTTCTTACCAGATAGCGTTTGCAGTTTTTCGCTCAGATACACATAATCTGCCGCGCCCTCGTTATAAGAGAACGCAAACTGTCCAGGGCAGCATGCCTCGATACGCGAGATCATATCCTCTGCAACGGATACCATCATAAACGGATTGCCGCGCTCGGCTGCATCTTCTCGCAGCGCCGCAATCGGCTTACACAGACTGCCTTCACCGATCGGTGCAAGATACATTTCCTGTCCAGATTCGGTATCCTGCATCTTGACGAGAAGGAACTCTTCAAAGAAGCAGATCTGTGTGCGATAGTGACCACGCCAGATATATAGATCTACAAAACAGTGCTCACACAAATGATAGTTATGCGCTTGGGCACAAGCCTCTACACGGGCTTTGTCCTCGAGCGTAATTTCTCGAAAATCCAATAACATAAAAACCTACCTTTATTCCTTGTCCAGACAGCTTTCTTGCAGTGCCTGATACCGGGCACGTACCTTTGCTGCCTTTCTGCAAGTCATTTTTCGCTCTGTACACAGTCCATAAACACAGGCCGGTGCAGAATGTCTAAATAGTGTTAGTGCAACAGCATACACCGATTTGTACATTTCTCCTGCCAGCGCCGGATCAGGCGTATGTGCCAAAAGCTGTACATGCATTATTTCTTTCCTCCGAACAAGCGCGTCTTAATGACAATCAACAAAAACAGAGGCAGCTTCATCATACGTCCGATTCTGCTCGGCTGTTTGCACAGGCGATAAAACCATTCCAGATTCAGCCGAATAAAAAGCTCTGGCGCACGCTGTACGGTACCAGCGAATACATCGAGCGATCCGCCCAAACCGCAAGACAAAGTAACTGGCAGTTCATCCAAGTACCCTGCCATAAATTTTTCCTGCTTGGGTGCACCAAGACAGGTGAACATTACATCTGCCCCACCAGCCGCTTTGACTGCCTCAATCGCCTGCTGGTCATCCTTAAAATAACCGTCTTGTGTGCCCGCAATGACAAGTCCAGGGTACTTCTTTTGCAGATTTTCTGCTGCTTGCTGTGCCACACCCGGTTTTGCGCCCAACAAAAACAGGCGCATTCCCTCCTGCGACATGCGATACATAAGTGCATCTGCAAAATCAATACCGGGAACCTTGCCTGCAAGTGGTATCCCTAAAATACGCGCAGCATATACCACACCGATTCCATCTGGGAGCACGAACGATGCACGGTTTACAATATCACGGAACACCGGATCTTGAAGCGTCTCATAGACGATTTCTGGATTGGGTGTAACGACATATCCCTTTTTTCCTGCACGGATCTGCTCCATTGCAGCGTCTACTGCTTCCTTGAGCGTAACATTATGAAAAGAAACACCTAAAATATTTGCAGTTTTCACGGATACCTCTCCATTTTGAATCATTTTATATCAAATCTATTTTATCGCATTTCCTCTCAAACTACAAGACTTAATTGAAGCTCTGCCAAGTTTTGGGTGTTTCGTCAATTTTTGTATCCACAAAACCCAATAAATATACCCTGCATCGACATAGGATAGCGGAATGCCCACCGACTCCGGCGTAATGATCTCATACGTTTCCTTGTTTGCCCGCACATCATGCTGATGCTACCCGATTCATGTGCAAAAACAAAAAGGCTTCGTCCCTTGAAATACTTTCAGAGACGAAGCCAGAAACTCCGCGTTACCATTCTTATTGCCGCTTTGTATGAGCTGTTTCGCACCAACCAACAGCTCTCTGAACTCAAAGCGCACGACCACTTTACTCATTCATCGCTTTTATCATTTAGTTTGTGAAAGGCTATGGATATATCATAGTTCCTTTTCCAGCATCTGTCAAGAGGAATTTTGCAAAATTTATTTGCTTGCATCTGTGCATTAAATTCTATACAATAGAATCATTAAAGTAAAAAATTTTCGGAGGTATCAACATGATCGAATGGATACAAGGGGTTGACCATAGTGTCCTAAGCTGGATCGTTACCAATCTGCGTCATACAGTCTTAACCCCTATTGTCGTTTTCGTAACTTCTTTGGGCAATGCTGGTCTCATCTGGATCGCATTATCGCTCATTTTGCTCATCCGTCCTCATACACGCAGGTGCGGACTTGCCATGCTGACCGCACTCCTGCTTGGACTCATCATTGGCAACTTTGGGATCAAAAACATCGTTGCCCGCTCGCGTCCCTTTGTCACCTATCCAGAAATCGTCCCGCTCGTCCACCCAGGCGATCTATACTCTTTCCCATCTGGCCATACGCTTTCTTCTTTCTGCGCTGCCACCACTTGTCTATTCTATTCCCGCAAAGGTGGCGCGGCATGTGCAGTGCTCGCCGCGCTCATCGGATTGTCCCGTCTGTACGTTGGTGTACACTACCCCTCAGATGTCCTTGGCGGTGCACTGCTCGGAATTTTCTTGGGACTCATTTCGGTCTATTTCGTCAACAAAATTTGTGATTCTGTGTGGTTTGGACGCATTCGTCGTTAATATTTTTATGCACAGAAATCCCGAAACATACATAAAATCAGATGTCAAAAACCAAGGCACATGCCCTTGGTTTTTTGTTTATTTTGCAACATTTTGTGCTGTTTTGTGTGCACAACCACACTTTGTTGGGGGAACGCCCTTGTAATTCCTACAAGAATAGTGTATTATTGGAATACATCAAAATCTGACAGCTTGTCAGAAAGAAAGTAGGTTCACATATGAAAAAAGGAAATCTCTGGGCACTTTTGCCCATCGCGGTATTCTTACTGCTTTTCATCTCTGTTGGTATCATCGATCAACATGCCGGCGGTATGTTCGGAGATTCCATGCCTGCAATCGTCGGTTTTTTAATTGCACTGATTGTTGCATTCCTGCAAAACCCACCTGGTAAGAAGCTCACTTTCGAAGAAAAGCTCAATACCATGGCACGCGGCGCAGGTGAAGAAAACATTATGATCATGTGTCTGGTGTTCATTCTCGCTGGTGCATTCTCTGCTTCTGTTAAGGCAGCAGGCGGCGCAGATGCAACTGTAAACTTTGGCTTATCCATTCTGCCAAGTAACATCGCAGTCGTTGGTGTGTTTGTAATCGGCTGCTTTATTTCCACCTCGATGGGCACTTCAGTTGGTACCATTATTGCACTGGCACCGATCGCGATCGGCATCAGTGAGAAAACTGGCATCTCTATGCCGCTCTGTATTGGTGCAACGGTATGTGGTGCAATGTTTGGTGACAACCTGTCTATGATTTCAGACACCACCATTGCAGCGACCCGCACACAGGGCTGCGGCATGAAAGATAAATTTCGCGAAAACTTCAAGATCGCATTGCCGCCAGCAATTATCACAGCCATTTTATTCTTCCTGAGCACACGCGGCGTCAACTATACGCCAACTGAAGCATTAACGTATGACTTTATCCGCATTATCCCGTATCTGGTCGTTCTCATTGGTGCAATGGCTGGACTGAATGTATTCCTGCTGCTGACTGGTGGTACAATATTGTCCCTTGCAATCGGTCTGTTCTATGGCGACTTTGCTTTCCTTGATATCTTTAAGATCATGGGTGAAGGCATCATGGGCATGTACGACATCATTGTAATCTCCATCATCGTTGCAGGTGTTGTTTCTCTGGTACGCCAAAATGGCGGCATCGACTGGGTATTGTACATGATCCGTAAGTGCATCCGTGGACGCAAGGGTGCTGAGGTTGGTATTGCAGCGCTGTCCTCTGTGGTAGACTGCTCAACAGCAAACAACACCGTTGCAATCGTTATCGCGGGTCCGATCGCAAAGGAGATTGCAGACGATTACAAGATCAGCCCACAGCGCACGGCTTCCCTGCTCGATATCTTTACATCAGTATTCCAGGGTATTATCCCATACGGTGCACAGCTTCTCTATGCTGCGGCTGCAACTGAAATAGCGCTGACCCCTGTTTCTTCTATTGAGATCGTGCGGTACTGCTATTACCCTATCTTGCTTGGTGTAAGCGCACTGCTGTTTATCGTATTTGGAAAGAAAGAAGCATAGTAAAAAATGAATCGGGTCTCACAAATGAGATCCGATTTTTTATTCTGTATATGCGTTCTAAACAATAGGCATTGACAAAGCCCTCCGGATCATACGGAGGGCTTGTGATCTTTATGCTGTGTGATTACAGAGTAAAGTCAATATTTTGTTCTTCAATGTGGTGCTTCTCAGCAAAGCCAGTCAGCATCAGAGTCAGAGCACCATCGCCTGTTACGTTACAAGCGGTACCGAAAGAGTCCTGAAGTGCAAAGATGGTCAGCATCAGTGCTGTACCTGCATCATCAAAACGCAGAACGCCTGTGATCAGACCCAAGGATGCCATAACAGTACCACCCGGTACACCTGGTGCGCCGATCGCAAAGATACCCAAAAGCGCACAGAACAGGATCATGGTAAATCCATTCGGAAGCGTGCCATACAGAATCTTAGAAACGACCATAACAAAGAATACTTCGGTCAGAACTGAGCCGCACAGATGGATATTTGCAAACAGTGGAATACCAAAGTCGATCATATCACGGCGCAGCGTCTTGGACTTCTTTGCGCAGCGCAGTGCAACTGCAAGGGTTGCTGCGGAAGACATGGTGCCAACTGCGGTCAGATATGCAGGACCATAGTTGCGTAGTACATCAAATGCATTCTTGCCAGAGTATGCGCCGCCCAAGCCATAGAGCAGACCCAGCCAGATATAATGCCCGATCATAACAATGATAACAACAATCAGGAATACTGGAAGCTGCTTTGTAATGGTTCCTTCATAAGACAGTGTGCAGAATGTTGTGCTGATAAAGATTGGCAGAATCGGGATAACCACCTTGGTAACGATCAACAACACGATTTCTTGGAATTCGTTCAGTGCCTGTGTGATGACCTTTGCCTTGGTAACTGCTGCTGCCAGACCAACCATAACGGAAATGACCAGCGCGCTCATAACGGACATAACCTGTGGAATATCCAGCTGGAAGACTGCCTGTGGTACTTCACGCAGACCATCCACCGTACTTGTAATATTGAGATGCGGGATCAGAGCATAACCAGCGCCTGTGGAGAACAGTGCTGCACATAGAGAAGAGGTATATGCAAGGAGCAGCGCAACCCCCAGCATACGAGAAGCGTTTGAGCCGAGCTTTGTAATGGACGGTGCAATGAAACCAATGATGATGAGCGGTACACAGAAGTTAATGAGCTGATTGAGAATGTACTTCGCAGTTACGATCACTTGCAGGATCGAACCATTGACACCCTCTGGAAGCATATCCGCCGCAAGGAACAAACCAACGATCATACCAACCATGACGCCAAAGACTAGCTTGGCTGGAAGGCTTTTCAAAATTTTCATGAGATTACCCCCTATTTTATTAACAGGCCACTTACAAACCTGTCATAATACGAATGATTTCCTTGTCTGTCTCACGCATGCCATCATGCCCCAATCGACCGATATTGCGGATAGTGTTTTCCACACCAGTAGTCACGATGCCATCACCGCCATAGAACTGCTGTCCATCTCGATACATTTGGTATCCCAAAATGCCTGCATCGACAGACGCTGCAATTTTTGCAGCACAAGATGGTTTCGCACCATCACAAATCACACCTGAAACGGTTGCAAGTGAGTTGACCAGTGTATGTGCAATTTCCTCATAAGCGCCCCCTTGCAGCCAAGCGATCGCCGCACCTGCTGCACAGCCAGCACTGACCGCACCACAGTATGCTGAAAGACGTCCGATTCCCGTTTTCAGATGAATGGTAATGAGATCAGAAAGTGTGACTGCCTGCACCATTTTATCATGCGGCACGCCAAGTTCCTTTGCATACTCAATCACAGGCACAGACGCTGTAATGCCCTGATTGCCACTGCCTGAAACAATGATAACTGGCAGTTCGCAGCCACTCATACGTGCATCCGAACCCGCTGCCGCCATTGCACGCGCACGTACTTTGATATCATCGCCGTAGTTGCGCAGCAGCACCGAGCCAATATTCGCCCCCCAATTGCTGTCAATACCAGCCGCAGAAATCTTGGAATTATAGTCGATCTGACGCTCGATCAGCTCGCGCACATCCTCAATATCCATCGTTTCCACGAAATCCAGAATGGCTTCTACGGAAAGCTCGCTCCGGTCAGTGAGTGTTACCGACTGCGTACTGTGGTCGGTGTGTCCCGCTTCAAGAAGAACTGTTGCATCCTTTTCCACATGCACGATATGGGTATGATAATCGGAAATACGCAGTTTTACATAGGAATCACCCTTATGTAGTGTGATAATGATATCAAAAATGATATCTCCCTCGGCTGGCAGAACACGCACCTCATGGCTTTGCAGGTAATCTCGAATGGCTTTCTTATCTTCCGCAGATACCTCTGCAATGACTTCCAAAATCCGGTCTGCCTGCCCTGCTACAATGCCAGCCGCCGCAGCTGCTTCGATACCCTTAAGCCCATCGGTATTCGGAACTACAACGCTTTTTACATTCTTAATAATGTTTCCACTTGCTTCTACCAGTACACGATCCGGCAAGCCGCCTAAAATCTCTCGCGCCTTTGCTGCACCATATGCAATTGCGATCGGCTCTGTACAGCCCATTGCAGGGACAAGTTCTTCCTTTAAGATCTGAATATAATTATGATATCGACTATCTGTCTTTTTCATTGTTTGCCTCCTTCCTTTTTTACAAACTCCCAATCACATAAGGATTCGTTTTGTGTTACTCTGTGCAGTTCATCTCGCACCTCCATTAGCGCAAAGCCCAAAAGATTTTCTCCCAACCATGCGAGCGGGTTCTCTGCATCAGGTGCATCTGCGGATAAACCAATGCCCCAAACTTGATCGCATGGACTCGCTTCTACCAAAATTTTTTCCGCAGTTGAAAGCAGGAAAGCACGCAGTGTGTAATTTTGGCTGAACTTACAGTAGTTACCACCCAACACAATAGAATACTTCACCTTATCCCACACCGCCTGTTCAAACCCCTTTACCTGTCTTCCAAGTGACTTTATCTCTTTCGGATTTGTACTGTCCAGAATCTTTTGATAAGTTTCCATGTCTCCAAAGAGCAGCGCCTTTTGTGCCATCATATATTGTTCCATACAACAGTATTCCTGTTCCATTGCACAAAAAGATGACATCCACCACTGGCTAAAACAGCTTTTGGTAATACGCCCATCCTTTGCTGGATGATGCCCCCAGAACATACAGAATTGGTTTTCTTCGCTTGGTGTGAGCTGTGCACGGGTATATTTTGGTGCACCATCTGGCTTCCAAAACAAAGTAAAAAATGTTTCTTGTGCAAACCCATCTGTGTTATCCATGTGATTCCACCAGCCACTCCAAGTGACTGGCTCAGGAAACAAGGACTGATATTCTGCCTGCTCTGAAGCAGAAAGCCTGCCAAACCACATATCAAACCTTTCTAAGTAATCCTCTCCCACGCCCATGCGCCAGCCAATCGAAAAACGTTCTAGCCTTGGATTGGCAAGCCAAGGAGGCGGAATTGGTTTTTTATTTTGAAACATAATATATCTTTCCTCTTAGTACTGATAGCAGAACATTTTCCATCTTGGTTTCACTCGCCTATTTCCTATCAAAATGGTTGATTAATCTGTACGCTTGTATTGTATCATTCAGATAAACAATCTACAAGGGGGATCTAAAAAAATTCTTATTATATCAAATTTTTGGATATTTTGATCAATAGCATGCTGCTGATATTATGAACAAGACCATTGTGCAATCACCCGAGAAAAATTTCGGTTTTTCAGATCTTCTGAACGGATCAGAAAGTTTAGGGCGTTTCTGAAAAGTAAAAAGTGACGAATGATACCAAATGTGGTAAAA
>JAHHRJ010000070.1 GCA_020025885.1 Butyricicoccus sp.
CAGATGGTGCACGCTGTTTGCCACAACTTAAAAACGCCAGAATACATGGACTGGCACTTGGCTTTCTCCCTTGTCGCGCCATCCCACTTCTATGCGCTGAATAAGCTGGCTTGCCTGTGCATGGTTCAATATCCCATCCCACACAATGTCGTGCGGTTCCTGCTTTTTTGCTTTCAAAGCTTGCATCTGGTTTTCCAGCTGTGTTTTTTGCCTTATCAGCTGCTGTAATATCCTTTGTGCAGTATCCTCTGGGATACATCCTGCAGCGCGATCTAAGTAAAGCATCTGCACACTTTTATTATATTGTTCAATCTGCTTTTCAGATTGTTTATACACTATCTCCATCCCATCATGCTGTTTTTCTGCTTCTCTTAGAAGCGCTTGTTTTTCTGGCGGCAAATATTCTGCAAGGAACTGCCTGACCTGTGACTCAATCGCTTCTGCGAGTGCCTGCTCTGATATAAATGCCCCCTTACAGACAGCTTTCTCAGCATGACGCGCCGCACACTGCAAATATTTTTTCCCTCTCGTTGAAGTCACACATAATGGCGCACCACACATATGACAGAATACCAGTCCAGCAAATACGCCGAGCTGTCCTGCACGGCTAGGGTGTGTATGTACCCCAAGTTTTTGCTGCACCATCTTCCACTGCTCTTCTGATACCAACGCTTCATGCGTATTTTCTACACGATACCATTGTTCCTTTGGGCGTGCTGTATTCTTGCGTGTCTTATAAGATTCGCTTCCATACCGCCCCTGTACCAAGCATCCTCGGTACATTTCATTGTGCAAGATCGTGCGCACAGCCCCTGCACTCCAAATGCAGTCTTGTCTCCCCTTGCAAGCAGCTGGACAGGGTATGCTTTGCGCATTGAGTTTCTGTGCAATTGCCCGCTGACTCTCCCCCTCCAAAAACCAGATAAAAATTTGCCGAACCACCCATGCAGTCTGTGAATCTGGGATCAAATGCCCTCGTTTTTCGGGATCTTTTTGGTATCCATAGAGCGCCGTTGAGCCAATATGCAGCCCACTTTTCCTACGGCTAGTCAGCACCGCGCGAATATTGTCTGAAAGATCTTCCAGATACCATTCATTGATCAATCCATTGATTTGGCGGGCTTTTTTGTTCTCTCTCACCGCGGTATCCGCATGATCTACCACACTCACAAAGCGAACGCCCCAGCGCGGAAAGCAGTCATGAATATAGTGCTCTACAAGCTCCATCTCGCGGGTAAAGCGAGACTGCGTCTTGCATAAAATAATATCGTACAGCCTTTTCTCCGCACCTTCCAGCAGCGCACAAAATGCAGGGCGACTGCGATCTGCACCTGCATAGTCATCATCAGAAAATTCTGCTACAATATTCCAACCATGTATTTCTGCATACTGCCGCAAAAGCTGCTTCTGGTTTTGAATGCTCTGGCTCTCTGCGCCATCTTTTACTTGGTCTTCTTCTGATAACCGACAATAGATCGCCGTCCGCTCATTCATCTCTCCTTACCTCCTTTTTATTGTTCATACAGAAATATAGTCTTTGGGCTGCCAATTCTGCGTCTGGTTCCTGTCCATTTTGGAAGTGATTTTTTAATATCACAACAACTTTCTTTGCCACTCTGCATCCCTCCCCCTTTTGAGCCTATGCCAAGATGCCTTGTCTCTATGTCCACCAGACTTCGACAGCATGCACATTGACTTTCTGGTAAAAAAGGACTATGATGTATATATCATGTATCATGATAGGAGGTATTTCTCTATGAAAATCGCAGTTACCTATGAAAATGGTCAGGTATTTCAGCATTTTGGACATTGTAAGATGTTTAAGCTCTTTGACACAGAGACCGGAGCAAGTGCGCTGATCGACCCACAGGGCAGTGGTCACGGTGCTCTGGCTGGCTTTTTGCAGACACATGGCGTACAGGCTCTGATCTGCGGTGGCATTGGTTCAGGCGCACGCGCTGCTCTGGCAGAAGCTGGCATTCAGCTCTATCCAGGTGTTACTGGTGACGCAGATGCAGCAGTCACCGCTCTGCAAAATGGTACTTTAGTTTACAATCCAGATACCATGTGCCAGCATCACGACCACGAACATGGCAAGGGTCACCACTGCGGCGAAAACAAGCACGGCTGCGGCAGTCACTAATTTCGGATACACACAAGAAATCAAATCGCGCGAGGTTTTCCATGTTTATTGACTTAACCACAACGGTTGCACCAAATAGTCCACTGCTTGCGTGGGCAAAATTGCAAGACAATTCACATGTGGCAATGGGGCATATTGGCACACACTTAGACACCTATGAAAAGAGCGAGATCCCGCTTACATAGTTCAAATCAAAAGCGGTATGCTTTGATGTGCGTGAGCTTTCAGAAATTCATCTTTCTGATATTGATTTGAATGCAATTGAAGCAGGTGACTTTGTTCTTTTTCGTACGGGTCAAATCGAGCGTTATGCTTATGGTGACCCAGCCTATTTTGAAAATCACCCACAGCTGTCTCACGACTTGATCGACGCATTGCTTGCGCGTCACATTCGTTTTATTGGGATCGATTGTGCCGGCATCCGTCAGCATGCAGAACACGAACCAGCTGATCGCTTTTGCGAACAGCATGGTGTCTATATCATTGAAAATCTTACCAATCTGTTGCAGATTTCTGCGCCGCGATTCGATATTTATACCATGTGGCTGGGTGACCCGAATATGACCGGACTGCGTTGCCGCGTCATCGCCGATTGTGAAGCGTAGTTACAAAAAAATTACATCTTACTGATATAACGCAAAAAAGAACGGCAATTTGCCATTCTTTTTTTTGCACACAAATTTTTATGCTTTGCGATTGTGCAAACGATGCAGCATGGAGATTTTTTAGCGGCATTCTGTACATACGACACTGACAAACAATCTCTCTGCGTCTTTGACCGTGACCCAATCTTTAAAAACCGCTGGCATGCCAATGGTGGAACAGAATCCGGTGATGCAGGCACACTCCATAGCTGGAACTTTGGCAGTCGCAAGGCGATACCGTTCTTGTATTCTTTGGTTCTGCACTTCCAGAAGCCGCAAATTGGTATACTTTTGAAAACAGCAAAACCATTTATACCCAACCAATCACAGATCATACTGTATTGGAGTTGTTTCTCATCCCAGAGAATACAGATATCAGCGCAGCGCCCATACTCTTAAGGCAATACCGCATAATTCAGCAAGAGCGATTTTCGGAAAAATTTCTCGTCAGAAAAAGACGTGAATCCGCAGGAATCCTTGATGGATTTCAAGGATTCACAACGAATTTATGGCGCGAAATTTTCGCAAAGCGCCGCAGATGACATTCTACGGTGTTGCCTTAATAAAGATAAGCAGATTCTGCAATAACAATAAAAGCACGGAAAAAACTCCGTGCTTTTTTGATTTTTAATCAGAACTTGGTTTCCGGCTCTACAAACCAGCTATGTCCTGCTACTGCCAGCAGTTCATCCGATTCTTTCGGACCTACTGTATCTGGCATATAAGAATCCGGCTGACGGTCTCCGTAAGCCTGTTCCAATGCATCCACAAACTTCCAGCTTGTTTCGATCTGATCCCACTGTGAGAACCAAGAACGCTCATCATGGAAACAAGCGGTCAGCAAACGCTCATACGCCTCTGGTGTATTGATTCGGTTGGCAATCGAGCAGCTCTGGCAGAAATCCATCGTTGCTGGCATGATCTCATCAAACTCACCCGGACGCTTGATATTAAACTGTAAATATACGCCCTCAGTTGGCTGAAATTTTATGAGCAAAACAGCTGGTGGAACTTCTGGTGATGGTGTACGGAATACAACTGCAACTTCCATCTCACGGCGTCCTAGCTTCTTTCCAGTGCGGATATAGAACGGCATATCTTTCCAGCGTTCATTGTCCACAAACAGTTTTAGTGCTGCATAGGTTGGTGTTTTAGATTCTGGAGAAACATTCGGCTCCTCACGATATCCTGCATACTGCCCCAATACCATGCTATCTGAAATATTTTCCGGGTCAGGCAGACGAAGTGCACGCAAAACCTTGAGCTGTTCGGTGTGCATTGCCTCTGGTGTAAACGCAGCCGGACGTTCCATTGCCAAAATAGATAGGATCTGGAACAAATGGTTTTGTACCATATCACGTATTGCGCCACTATGGTCATAGTAACCACCGCGTGTTTCAACACCCACATCCTCCATTGCAGAGATTTGAATGCAGTCAATGTGCCGCGCATCCCATGCATCTGCAAAGATGGGATTGGTAAAACGAATGGTCTGGATGTTACGCACCATTTCCTTACCAAGATAATGGTCAATGCGATAAATATTTTCTGGTGTAAAGACCTCTTCCAAACGCTTATTGAGTGCATGCGCATCTTCCAGCGTTTCTCCAAATGGCTTCTCCAGAATGACCTTGCTTCCATGTGCATGACCGATCTGGAACAATCCATCTGTAATCGTACCAAAGAAACGGGGTGCAACTGCAAAATAGAATACACAGGTTTTAATACCTTGTGCATCCAGATAGGATTCCAAAAGCGGATATGTCGTTGGATCGGTGAAATCCATCTGGAAATAATGAATACTTTCAGCAAACGTATCAAATGTTTCATCACGGTAGGGCAGACGCGCAAACTTGCGCACCCACTCTCTCGCCCGCTCACGATACGTTTCGTCTGTGTAATCTCTGCGACCGATAATAATAATATTCTGTCCTTCTGGTGCAAATCCAGACAGCATGCGGTTATACAGTGCTGGAAGCAGCTTTCGGAAAGTCAAGTCACCTGTGCCGCCAAAAATGGTGATCGTTGGACGCTCACGCATCAGATCGCCCCCATTCATGGTGGAATACACCATCACGGTCAACGCGATGATAGGTGTGCGCACCAAAGTAGTCGCGCTGTGCCTGAATCAAGTTTGCACCCACTGGTGCACCGCGGTAGCCGTCCAGATAAGATACCGCGCTGGACAAAACTGGCATTGGAACACCGCACAGCACGCCCTGTGCAACAACCTGACGCAGTGCTGTATGGCCTGCACGTACACGCTCTGCAAACACCGGATCAAGCAGCAGATTTTCCAGTGCTGGATTTCTGCCAAATGCTGCTGTAATGTCGCCCAAGAATGCCGCCTGAATGATACAGCCTGCGCGGAAAATGGAAGCAATCTTGCCGAGATCCAAATCCCATTCATACTTTGCAGAAGCATCACGCATAAACGCAAAGCCCTGCGCATACGCTGCAATCTTGCTAATATACAGTCCCTGACGTACTGTTTCTGCAAATGCCGCACGGTCTTCCGCAGTCTTTACAACAGGCACACCTAAATCTGCCTGCTTGCGCTCTGCCAGATGTCCAGACAGGATACGCGCATAGACCGCACCTGTGATCATGGATAGGTTCACGCCCTGTTCGAGGGATTCCATGCTCGTCCAACGTCCAGTTCCCTTCTGCTGTGCGGCATCTTCGATTTGATCCACCAAATCTGCTGGTGTCAGGTCGTCCTTTTCGCGCAGCACTTCTGCGGTAATACCAATGAGATAGCTGCGCAGTTCGCCCTTGTTCCATTCTTCAAAAATATCTGCAAGCTCTGCATTGGAGAATCCACCAATCGTCTTGAGTGCCAGATAGCTCTCTGCAATGAGCTGCATGTCTGCATACTCAATGCCATTGTGTACCATCTTCACAAAGTGACCTGCACCGTCTGGACCCATATATGCACAGCATGGTGCGCCATCTTCAGCCTTTGCCGCAATTGCTTCGAGCACAGGCTGAATGAATGCATAATTCTCCTTGTGACCGCCCGGCATGATCGCAGGGCCAAAACGTGCACCGGTCTCGCCGCCAGAGACACCCACGCCAAAGTAGTGCATACCATGTGCAGCGAGCTTTTCTGTACGTCTGCGGGTATCTGCAAAGAAAGAGTTGCCGCCATCGAGAATAATATCCCCCGGCTCCATCAGTGCAATGAGCTGATCAATCATTTGATCTACTGGATCACCCGCCTTGATCATCAGCAGAATGCGGCGCGGCTTTTCCAGTACATCCATGAGTTCAGAGAGAGAAAATACTGGGTGCAGATTCTTGTTTGGCTCTTCCTCCATTACTGCACGTGTTACATTTGGATTGCGGTTAAAGCCTGCAACCTGAAATCCATGGTCTGCCATATTACGCGCCAGACCGCGTCCCATAACCGAAAGACCGATCACACCGATCGTACATTTTTGTATCATAATTCAAAAACCTCCTATTGGGTCAAGAAAAAAAAATAAAACATTTTTAGAGACAAATCGAGCTGCCCTCTGGGATTGTAATATGAGAAACTGTTTCGCCCAAAAGTCCCGTTTCTGCATCACGTGCAATCGAAAACAGATCATCCGAATCACGGCAGAGCACGAGCATAAATCGTCCATCTTCTGAAAGGATAAAATCACGCGGATGCTTGCCACCGCACGGAATCTGCTGAATCCGTTTCGCACCTGTATCCTCCAGCGCAAATACACTCATAACATCTGCGCCACGTGTTGAAACATACAGGAATCTGCCATCTGATGACAGACGGATCGCAGCTGTTGTGGATTGTGCAAACTGCGGATGTTCCCAATCTAAAACTGAAAGCAATTCAATCTTTTGAAAACGGGTGTTTGCAAATGTGAAATGGTACAGTTCATGGCTGCGCTCAGTCACCATCCACAGTGTATGATCCTTGGGATGGAATACACCATGACGCGGACCGCTTCCCTGTGGGAATAAAATAACACCGTGTGGGGAGAATTTACGGTCAAAGATCCGCACTTGATCCTGTTCCAGGCAGGGTACTAACATATATCCACGGCGACTGATTGACTGATGACAGCCAGCCAGTTCTCCGCACGGAATCTGTCTTGCGCAAGATAACTGATGCGAATCCATACGGTATACCGTGAAGAAGCCTTCGTGGTAATTTGTCGCCAATAAGCTAGAGCCAGAGAAGCGCAGGTGGCATGGAGTCTGGTTTTCCTGACAGCACACAGAAATCGGATCTTCTCCCATGTGTCTTGTATCCCAAAGTGCCGTACCACATTTGCCGTCTATTTCGATCGCAGATGCCAGAATACTGCCCCTGCGCGTGACAGTCTTGGGGTTACACACGGCAATAAACAGTTCCCTGTCAGACAGCATACCTGTCTCCGTATCAAAGCAAAAGCGGTAAATCCCCTCGCTGCGACCTGTTGTATAAGTACCAATGTATCCGTATTGCTGCATCGTATTATCCTCCCTTTTATGGTCATTATAACTGGAAAAAACCAGAAAATCAAGGGTATTTCAAAACAAAACACAAAATATACCATTTCGATATATTTTTAACAGATTTGCCTTTTCAAAATCTCCTAAAAACCAATCATTTTTATTGATTTTCCCTAATTTTAGCGTTCTAGTTCCCCTGAATTTATACAGAGTTTTCTTGTACACTTGATTTTGTTTTAACAGGGTTGATGCATACTTTTCACAAAAGGAAACTGAACATCTCTTCTCTCCAATCACTTAATTACACATGCATAAACTTTGTGTGCACCCCATATTCTCCGCAATTTATTCTGTTATATCATATATATTTGCACACAAGTAGTTCTTTTACAAAAGCATAAAATAAACCTCATGCGTTCGCATGAGGTTTATTTTATATATAGTGTTTACTTGCCAGCCTTTGCAGCGCGGATTGCTTCGATCATCATTGGAACAACCTTGAACAGGTCGCCGCAGATGCCGTAATCAGCAACGTCAAAGATTG
>JAHHRJ010000071.1 GCA_020025885.1 Butyricicoccus sp.
TAGGGGGACTGGGTTCCCCTGGAAAGGCTGTCAAAGTTCTTTGACAGCCTCAAAAGACACCTTTCGGTGTCTTTTTTGCATTTTACCTGCACTACTGGGCAGGTATACAGTACTGCTGTTATTCTTTTCTTGTAAGCCGAACAACTCCACCCTCTCTGGATACCGAAAAGACCGCGTTTTCTGCATAGGTGATTTTCCCATCAAACACCACATCATAGCCCAAACACAGCGGCACGTCGGACATCATTTCTTCCGGCACCCCGCACACCCTTGCAACGACCTGTTTTCCTTTTACGAATACAAGGTGCAGCATCCCCTCGCTGTACGCCGGTTGGATGGCATAGCTTCGAAAACCGATCTCGGCTTCTATATCCTCTTTTGGCGTATAGGGGGAAAATGTATATACGGCATCCCATGCAAACGGCACGACCTGATTGAGCGTGATTTTTTCCTCTGTAATGCTTATGATAGACTTCTGCAATGCAGCTTCCCGTTCTGTCCGCGCATGGTATCCATACCACATAAAGCCAGCCCGCGCGACCAGCAGAACCCCTATGATTGCAAGAATTTTTTTCTTCATAAAATACTCCTTCCCAAAAGAAAGGGAAGCTATATAACATAGCCCCCCTTTTCCTGACTTACCGTTTGAGAAAGAATGTGATTTCTAATATCGTCAGCAGCAGACCTGCCGCTAAAATCGTTTGAATTTGTGGCACAAAGAATACTGCTAACCGAACCATATCATACACCCATCCATTCTAAATTCATTGGTAATTCTGTTACGATTTTGAATCCCCATACTGCAAACAGGAGGAGCCTGGCAGCTTTTCTGCTCGCTTCCCTGCACATACCTGCATATCAAACAGCTGTCTTACTACCAGACAGCACATAAACCCAGTCGCTGCGCCTATGGTATTCAAAATTAAATCATCAATTGAAGTCGCTCGATAATTAAACAGCTGGTTCAGCTCAATCAAGAGCGACATTGCAAAGCCAAAGCTCCGTGACCCGCTTTGCACTGCGCCAGCCCTGCCAGAAGAACGGGAGCAGGAAACCGAGCGGCATAAACAGCAAGATATTGCTGCCGATCTGCAAGCACTTGTCGATTACATCCTCCGTGCCCAGAATGGACAGGATATCGGCAAACGGTACAAGGGAAACATTTGCGCTCATGCCAAAATCCCGAATGATCAGGAAATTTGTCGGCATAGCACCTGTAATACTTACGACCAGATACCAGTATATCGTGAGGAGTATTGCTCCCACAAAAGGAACCGTTCGCCGTTTCATGCAAATCACTTCCTATTCTTGCTTTTCAGTTAAAGAAACACCTGTAAGCTGCTCAAGCAGTGCAATCGGTGCTTTGCCCTTGGGATAATACATACGAATGGTATCATTGACATTCCCCTTATACTGCACCTGAATTTGGAGGGAAACCACTTCTTCAAAATTCTCCCAGACAACTTGTCTGCCTGCATACCGTACCTGTTGCTCTGTATATAGATTCTTTACCAGCTGATTCATAACATCTGGGTCTGTAACAGAGACTCTTTTATTTTTTTGAACTTCATGCGTGCTTCCTCCCGGCTGTATATCCTGCTTCTCCATGGATGGATCCTCCACCTCAACTACAAGAGATGTCAGTGCATCCGCTGTCACCGGGATCGGTGTACGGCCTGTCAGGGTCTCAATCAATTCCAAGGTCTTGGTATCAGATGGATATACCGGAATCGTTTCCAGCATTCTAAGAACCCACACACCTCTTTCCGGCGGCTCCACTCTGTCATGCCGATACCAGTCGGTCACTTGTATGCCCATAACAGGAATTTCACGCAAATGTGTGTGTACATTAGCAATTTGTTCCTCGCACAGGGTATCAATGATACGCTGAATATCCTTTGCATTGTCAAGAGATACATCACTCGGCATGGATGACCACATAATCATCTGTGGCGAGATCGTCATGACAAACTCACCATTTTTTGCATTATCCGGCAATTTGACCTGCTGCAACGGCTCATACATCTTGATATACGCTTCACTTGTTATCAAATCATCGAGCGCATCCCCAAGCAGGCGGTAGCCGCTATGATATCTTCGCCCAACATGTTTTCCATTCTTCAGTACATAATGGATATAAACCTCTGTTAAAGAATCATCGTCTGATATGCACTCCCGGTTTTTACTGGTCTCTGCTGTTAGCTTTTGTGCCATTTCATACACCAGCTGGATGCTTTCTGGGTCGGTCAGCGTGGCGGTTCCATGTATTCTGGAATCATAATACCCATAGCTTCCCATATCACAGAAACCAACCTCTGCAATGTCTTCCTTGTCCGGTAAATAGCGGTCATATCCAAATACATCAGCACGCATACAAAACAAGGCTGCAACTGCTACAACACACAGTACGATCATCTGCTTCCAATGGTGGAACAATGCCTTAAAGTCAAATTCATAAACGATTTCAACCACGGCATGACACAGCATAACGCCCAAAACCAGACCAATCCATATCCACACGCTATTATTTACAAAGAAGCTATGAAATACCAGTGCCAGTCCACTGCCCATAAACAGGGACATATACCACCGGAACGGCGCTTTGGTCGGCTCAAACGCCAGTGCCAGACCTGCCCGCTCGCTCTTTCTGCAAACAAACAACACATAAGACAGTGCAAGCAAAATCACAGTCAGCACCGCTGGATACACAAGAATCATGAGACTTGGTGTCTGCACTGCATCAAACGGCATTGCATTTTCTCTTGGTGTATCAAGGAAATACTTGAGGATTGGGCTGCCGCCAATAAACACATCAAAACGCCCTGGTATATCATATGGAAAATATGTTCTGAAATAGATCGACTTCCAAGACTCAGCCATCTGTACCCAAAAGGACACACTGAATTCTACCCAGATACCCAACAGCACTGTAATAATGGTATTGCCGGTCAAGATGGTACACAGCACTGCTATGGTATAGTTGAGCAGAAAATATGCGATATTCCCCAGCACACTTTGCAGCACCACATCTGCTGTCATCTGACCGCCCAGTCCCATGCCATTTGCAACTGCAATGCTGATCGCATAGACGATTACAAACACAGGCAGAACCAGCAAAAGACCGGATACATAATTGAGTACAAACAGCCGTCCGCGCTTGACAGGCAGCGCGTGGAAAAAATCTACTTGCTGACGATCATGCAGATAGCGGAACATCGCCACGCCGCAAAGAATAGCAAGCGCACTCAGAACAATCTTGATTGCAGGCCCATCATAGGACAGCATATTATAAATCTCCAACTCTGCACGGTGCAAAATCTCTGCATCAGAGTCGTAGCGCAGCCCGCTCACGACTGTCTCCATGCGATGCGTAAAATCCTGTTGTATGACAAACACAGGGAACAGCAGTGCTCCCAGACAACCTAAGACCGCCAATGCAACTGCCCACAGACGGCTGGACAGATTGCGCCTCACAAGTGTCTTATAGGATAAGTTTTTTGAGGTCATAGCCCACTACCTCCGTTTCACTGATAAAGATTTCTTCCAGCGTCAGCGGAAGCATTTCATAGAATGTCGGCTGAAGCGCTGCAACACGCGCCTCCAGCTCCTCTCGTGTCCCGCGCACGGTAACGGTATGGAGGGAACCTCTCTGCTCCCGTCTCAGCACCTCGATGCCCGCAAATGGGTCATGGTCGGGCACTTCGCGCAAAATCATCTGTACCTTGTGCATGCCAAGCTTCATATCCTCCAGATCTTTGGAAAACAGGATGCCGCCGCGGTGCAACAGACCAACATGATCGCAGATATCCTCAAGTTCACGCAGGTTATGGGACGCAATCACAGGGGTCAGCCCACGCTCCGCCACATCCCCTGCAAAGAGTCCCTTGACGGTCTGCCGTGCCACGGGATCGAGTCCATCAAAGGTTTCATCGCAGAACAGATAGTCTGTGTTTGCACTGATGCCGCAAATGACAGAAACCTGTTTTTTCATGCCCTTAGAGAAGGTGCAAATCTTGCGGTTGCCATCGAGCCCAAAGCCATCCAGCAGCTGCTTATAGCGCGCCTCGTCAAAGTTCGGATACAGTGCCTTATAGTAGTTTTTCATTTCATTCGGTGTACTGTTTGCAAAGAAAAACTGTTCATCTGAAATATAAAAAAACCGCTGTTTGAGTGCTTCATTTTCATAAACAGTCTCATTGTCAATTTTTACAGTGCCCTCATCTGGCTGCAAAATACCTGCCAGCATACGCAAAAACGTGGATTTTCCTGCACCGTTGGAACCAATCAATCCATATACCGAACCCTTCTGGATTTCTGTGTTCACATGATCGACAGCAACCAGACCACCAAACTGTTTTGTTGCCTGTTCCGTTTGAATCATACTCACTTACCCCCTTGTTCCTCGATCCACTTGATAAAGGTCGTATCTTCTATGCCCATTTTCTTAGCAGTTTCCAGCAAAGCTAAAAATTGTTTTCGAATATCTTCCATTCGACGCTCGCGCAGCACTGCACCATTGGGTGAAACAAAATTGCCTTTTCCCTTGACAGAATAGATAACGCCTCTATTCTCCAGCTCACTGTATGCTCGCTGAATTGTATTCGGATTGATGGACAATTCCGCCGCCATTTGCCGTACTGACGGCAGCTGGCTGTCCGACTGCAATACATCATGCACAACCATCTGCTCAATTTCATCTATAATCTGCTCATAAATTGGGCGACCATCTCGGTAGTTGATGCAAAACATTGCACGCCTCCTTCCCTTCCGTGTATTAACTGTACTGTGTGTCTTAGTACAGTTAGAGTATAACACGCGTAAGTCACAGCTGTCAATAGTAATTGCTCTCATTTTTTGCAACGCCCTTTTATGTCCCTCTATTTTCTGCGTTCCTTGCCATAAAATATGGAATTTGCTCTTAATTTGTCGCCTGCCTTATGATATAATACCTCTATACAAAACCGAAATTACCCCAAAACAAAAACCGAGATCGCAGGAGGGCGCAGCATGGTACAGATCGGAAATGAATGGGACACCATCCTAAAAGACGAATTTTCCGCGGATTATTTCCAAAAAATTCAGCAAACTCTGGAAACAGAATACGCAGAGCATGAAATTTTCCCACCCAAGGACGATATTTTCAATGCACTGCAATATACTCCATATTCTAATGTAAAGGCAGTCTTGCTCGGACAAGACCCCTACCATGGTCCTGGGCAGGCACATGGATTGTGCTTTTCTGTACAGCCTGGTGTGACACCGCCGCCCAGCCTCAGAAATATGTTCAAAGAGCTGGAAACCGATATGGGCATTGCAAAGCCTCAAAACGGCTGTTTGACTGCATGGGCAGAACAGGGTGTCCTGATGCTCAATACCACCCTGACTGTGCGCCGCGGACAGGCAAACAGCCACAGCAAGATCGGCTGGACACGCTTTACCGATACCATCATCCAAAAGCTGAACGAGCATGAAAGCCCGATCGTATTTCTGCTTTGGGGCGGACCCGCTCGTGGTAAGAAAAAGCTCATCACAAACCCCAACCACTTGATTTTGGAGTGCGCGCACCCTTCTCCACTGTCTGCGCACAACGGATTTTTCGGCTGCCGCCACTTCTCCCAGTGCAATGAATTTTTGATGGAACATGGCATTGCCCCGATTGACTGGACGCTTTAATTTTTGATTGACAACACGCAAAAAACCTCTGGAATCACGTACATGATCCCAGAGGTTTTGATTTTTTGATATTTACTTGAGGCTGCCGCGCACACCCCATGTGTCATACTCTCCCCAACAGAGATAAATATCTTCCACAGGAATGCCCGTGACTTCAGTTAGCAGCTGAAACGCAGCTTCTGTAAAGCATTTTTTATCGGCAAATTCCGCCGTTTTATAGCATCGCACATCCACGAAGGCAAGGTCACGCTTATCCCCTTGGAAGTACATGGTATGATTTTCTGAAATATCTACCATGAGCGCCTTTTCTGTCTTTCCCGGAATGAGCGCAATTTTCTCACCGAACCCAGCTTTGAGCGCGTCTTTCTGTGCATCTGTCAAAGTTCCTGTCACATTCACACCAATATACGGCATTGAGATTCCTCCTTGGTTCATCCATTTTATGTATTCATTATACCGTTTTCCCACAAATCTTTTTGAATCATTTGTAAATCTTTTTAGAGACGCAAGACGAATCTTTGCATTTGTGCTATGATAAGCATATGGACATTGTATATCCGCATTTTTCAAAACCAAAGGAATGGATCACGATGGATATTAAGTGTACGCAAAACATTTTCAAAAGTTCCAATGGGCGCTCCAGTGTGACCTACTACATCTTAACACCTGAGGGTGTTGAGCTGCGCGGCATTGTACAAATTTCGCATGGTATGTGCGAATATTTTTCCCGTTATACTGTCTTTGCAAAATACCTGTGTTCCCTTGGATTTATCGTCTGCGGAAATGATCATATTGGGCATGGTGCTTCTGCACCGCGCACCAATGAACTGGGCTTTTTTGCTGTCCGTGATGGGTGGAATTTTCTCGTTCAAGATATGCACAATCTCACTGATATTATGCAGTCCCGCTATCCAGAACTCCCTTATTTTGTCCTTGGGCATTCAATGGGGTCTCTCATCACACGCATTTATCTGACCACCTGCGGCGAGCGACTTTCAGGCTGTATTCTAAGTGGTACAGCAGGTCCTAATCCCTTGGCACGTACAGGGGTTCGCATGGCAAATTCCGTGGCACACTCCAAAGGTATGACCTATCGTTCCACTTTTCTATCAAACTTGGCGTTTAAAAACTATAATCGCCGGATCACAGAACCACATACCACTTTTTCATGGCTCAGCCGTGACCCAAACGTAGTGCAGATGTTTCAATCAGATGCGAAGTGCAATTTTGTTTTCACTGCAACTGGTTTCCGCGATCTTTTTACGCTTGTGGAACGCGCCAACCATACCCGCTGCTTCAAGAAAACACCCCACAACCTGCCGCTTTTGCTGATCGCAGGCGATCGCGACCCCGTGGGCGGCTATGGTGATGGCGTCCGTCGTGTCGCACGGTTATATCACGCCGCAGGACAAAAAGATATAGATGTCATCTTCTATAAAGATGCCCGCCATGAAATCCTCAATGAAACCAATCGGCTAGATGTCTTTGGTGATATCTCCCGTTGGATAGAAAAGCATATGACACAAACAACTGTGCAAGAGACAACAGAGGAGGATGAAGAGCATGTTACTGACAACGATTGACACACTGTCCGAACAGAAATTTACGGTACTTGGTTTGGTACGCGGAAACACCGTACAGTGCAAAAACTTTGGGCATGACTTTATGGCAGGATTTAAAAATTTAATTGGCGGCGAAATGAGCGAGTATACCGAGCTCATGGAGGAAAGCCGCACCATTGCAACCGAGCGTATGGTTTGCCAAGCCGAGCGACTTTCCGCAGACGCCATCATTGGTGTGCGTTATAGTTCTTCCGAGATCGCAGCGGGCGCCGCAGAAATCATGGCATACGGCACAGCCGTTAAATTCTTATAAGTCACATTTACCATTGGATATCAAAAGACGAGCCAAAACTGGCTCGTCTTTTTGAGGCTGTCAAAGAACTTTGACAGCCTTTCCAGGGGAACCCAGTCCCCCT
>JAHHRJ010000072.1 GCA_020025885.1 Butyricicoccus sp.
ATTTTACCACATTTGGTATCATTCGTCACTTTTTACTTTTCAGAAACGCCCTAGCAAAGCTTCAGCGTCAGCTTTCCCGAAAAACAAAGGGAAGCAAGCGCAGAGAAAAGGCACGGATACAAGTGGCAAGACTGTATGAGCATATTTCGAATCAGAGAAACGATATGCTGCATAAGCTATCTATTCAGCTTATTCGGAAGAATGATGTCATCTGTATTGAGGATTTAGCACCGAAAAACATGGTGAAAAATCACAGGTTAGCAAAGTCTATCACTGATGCGTCATGGGGAGAGTTCCGTCGGCAACTCATATATAAAGCAAATTGGTACAGAAAACGAATCATTGTCATAGACCGTTTCTATCCATCCAGTCAACTTTGTTCTGTATGTGGTACACAGTGGTCAGGGGTAAAGGATTTGGCTGTACGTCAGTGGATTTGTCCTGGTTGTGAGACTGTTCACGATAGAGACCGCAATGCTGCAAAGAATATCTTAAACGAAGGACTGCGCCTGTTGGTGTAGCCAGAAAATACGGTAGTGTGGGACACGCCCGAACCCAACGCTCGGGGAGACTATGTAAGACCTCGCACGGTGCAGGCTGCGGTCAGCGAACTGAGAATCCCCTGTCTTTAGACATGGGGAGTGTCAATGATACAACAATAATTTTAACGATATTCTTCAAACCATACCGCTTGACCTTTTTCAAGCGATACAGGAACATTTAACACACGTTGGTTTGCGCTGCCCCGAAAGCGAAGCTCCAAACCTTTTTGTGCTTCTACAAACGGACCATCAATCAACATCGTCAGCTTCTGGAGCAACTGCAACACCCATGGATCAGGCAGTGCAAGCAGCTGTTCAAAAGTATAACCACTATATGCCATCAGATGCTTTTTTCCTTGTAAGCCATCTGCAACTGCACAGAGTGCCTCTGCCTGACAAAATGGTTCTCCTCCAGAGAAGGTCACACCAGAAAGTATCGGATTTTTCAGGATATCCTGTACAAGTGTGTCCGTGTCGATCAGCTGACCGCCTGAAAAATCATGTGTCTCTGGATTGTGACACCCTGGGCAACCATGCAGGCAGCCCTGTGTAAAAATCACATACCGAAACCCTGGACCATCTACAATCGACTCTCCAATGGTTCCCGCAATGCGGATCATCTGTCCCATGATTATGCAGAGCGTGTGCTGTCACTGAGCGAGCAGCAGGAAACGCCATGCTTTACGCGGTCACTTTCCTCTGCACGCTTTCCATTGTTAAAACGGTCTAAGGTACCAACCAGATATCCAGTAATGCGGCGAATACGCTCAAATCCTACACCCTCTCCAACAACTGCAACACCATTTACCTCTGTTACATTGTATTTCTTTGTCATGTTTGTTACATCCTTTCTCTTTGCGGTAAAACTTAAAGCGGATTCACCATGCGGTCTTGTTCCTCATACGGATCGCCATGATACCCCAATGTTGTGGCATTCAAGTGGCGATAGAGTCCCAGCTTGTGCAAGCGTTCCAGGGGGACACCCTCTCCCTCACGACGTCCACAGCGTGGGCATACATCACCAATAATACCCGTATATCCACAGATTGGATCGCGATCGATCGGATGATTGATCGCAGCATATCCCATGCCTGCCTCCTTCATGGCACGCACAACGGTTTCAAATGCCTCCAAATTCTGGGTCGGGTCGCCGTCTAGCTCAATATAGCTGATATGACCACCATTTGTGAGTTCATGATAGGGTGCTTCTCTCTGAATCTTTTCAAATGCAGAAATGGGGTAATATACAGGCACATGGAACGAGTTTGTATAATACTCACGGTCAGTTACCCCCGGAATGCTGCCAAAACGTTCGTGGTCCATGCGCACAAAGCGTCCGGACAATCCTTCTGCTGGTGTGGCGATCAGCGAGAAATTCAGGTGATACTGTTTGGATGCGGCATCCATACGATCACGCATATGAGAAACGATGCGCAAACCAAGCGCCTGTGCATCATCGCTTTCTCCATGGTGCGTACCAATAAGTGCCTTCAATGTTTCCGCCAGACCAATAAAGCCGCAAGTCAAGGTACCATGCTTGAGCACTTCCTCAACGGCATCGTCAGGGTCCAGCTTTTCCGAATCTAGCCACACGCCCTGTCCCATGAGGAACGGATAATTGCGCACCTTTTTCTGGCTTTGAATGCGCAGACGTGCGAGCAGCTGGTCGATCACAAGATTGATTTTTTCATCAAGCGATGTAAAGAATGCCTCCACATCCCCTTGGCTCAGAATTGCCAAACGCGGTAAATTGATGGAAGTAAAACTCAAATTTCCGCGCCCATTGACGATCTCGCGCGTTGGGTCATACACATTGCCAACCACGCGGGTGCGGCAGCCCATATACGTTGCTTCCGTTTCTGGACACCCGGGCTTGTAATATTTCGCATTAAATGGTGCATCTAAGAATGAGAAATTGGGGAACATGCGCTTTGCAGATACACGCATAGCCAGTTTGAACAGATCATAATTAGGATCACCCGGGTTATAATTGACCCCTTCTTTTACCTTAAAGATATGAATAGGGAAAATGGAGGTCTCACCATTTCCGAGTCCAGCTTCGGTTGCTTTCATCAAGCATTCCATCACCAAACGACCTTCTGGTGTGGTATCTGTACCATAATTGAGCGAAGTAAACGGAACCTGTGCGCCCGCGCGAGAATGCATGGTGTTAAGGTTATGCACCAGTGCTTCCATCGCCTGATACGTTGCACGGCGTGTTTCCTTGACGGCATATTTGTATGTAAAATGTAAGATCTTGTCAGCAGTGCACTCGTCCGTGTGTACACACAGCAGATCACGCACCACACCATCAAATCCATTGTCCGCCGCAAAAACTGCGTGCTTGCCAGTCTCGCGTTCCGCTTGTTGTATGATGGACTTGCTCATCAAAGCACCATCTTCTTGTTCCAGATAAATTTCGATCGCCTTGGTCAAATTCTCTGTAAATGTGCGGCGAAATGTCTTTGCAACGCCGGGTGCCATCGAATACTCAAAATTCGGGATCGACTGTCCGCCATGCTGATCGTTCTGGTTGGACTGCAATGCAATGCAAGCCAACGCAGAATACGAGCGAATATCATTGGGCTCTCTCAAAAATCCATGCCCTGTGGAAAATCCACCGCGGAACAAGCGTAATAAATCGATCTGGCAGCAAGTTGTGGTCAGAGTCAGAAAATCCAAGTCATGGATATGGATATCGCCTTCTCGGTGTGCGCGTGCATGTTCCGGATCTAAAATAAACATCTCATAGAACTGTTTCGCACCCTCTGAGCCATACTTAAGCATTGTGCCCATTGCGGTATCGCCGTCAATGTTCGCGTTTTCTCTCTTTGTATTGTTTTCCAGTGACGATTTGAAAGTTAAGTCCTCATAAACTTTCATGAGGCGCGTATTCATCTCACGCACATGGGTACGCTCATTGCGATATAGGATATACCGTTTTGCGGTGCGTGCATGTCCCGTTTCCACCAGTACCCGCTCGACTTCATCCTGAATTTGCTCTACTGTGGGGACGGTATCTCCCAATGTCTGCGCAAGTGTCTGCTCTACTCTTTGCGCAAGGTCCTGTGCCATCTCATAATCATGTCCACCGGATGCCTGGGCTGCCTGAAAAATAGCGTTTGTGATCTTCTCCAGTTCAAATGCCGCGCGACGTCCATCTCGTTTGATGATCTCCGTTATCATGTAAAAAGGAGGCTCCTTCCAAGGCTAGACTGCCTGTGTATAAATCTGTGTGCAACTTTTTGTTGTTTTGAATAAACTTCAATACTATATCTAGTATCTGAAGCTTGTGATACTTTTTATACTATATTCCTCTTTTGTGTGCTTGTCAAGGGCGCGTACAAGTGTTTGGGTAGTTCCACAATTCTCCCATCGTTTTTTTGGCAAATCTGGAACGAGATTTCTATTGACAAACCAAAATACTTCTTTTTGTGTCAAAAAATACAATTATATTTGATTGTGAGAACCATATTTCAGCCTTTATTGGAGCGTTCTGCAAGTGTACTGTTTGCCTTTTTCATCTTAACTCTCACAAGCTTTATGCATACTCTATAAATTCGTTTTTGTCCTCCTGTTTTCTTCTCATTGTGTTTGCAAAAATGAATTTCACAATTTTATTTCCTGCATTTTCCGACAATAAATCTCATCCTCTTTGTTGTTTCATATGCGTTTCATCGGGTGACTGCACACTTTCCACAATTTAGTCTATGTTTTTTTATCTAGAATACCAATTCTATTGTTATATTCCTACAACGTTACTTGCCTATTTTCTCTGTATTTATTGTAAGTTGCATTTTGGGTTGTTTTTTGTTCATGCATCATGGATTTTTGCACAAAATTCCGCGTCTAAGAGACACACAAAGGTAGATCACTTCCGTTTCCCCGCATTTTATTCGGTTGCATCCAAGCCCTCCACTCTGTATAATAAAACTGTATAATACATAATCCACACAAATAGGGGGAACTATTTATGGAGAAGAAAAAACTAGGTCTCGTACCTCGCCTGATTATTGGTATTCTGTTGGGTATTCTATTGGGACAAGCATTTGTGCCAGAGGTGATCAGCCGTCTGGTCGTTACAGCGTCCTCGCTGTTTAGTATGTTCCTGAAATTCGTTATCCCGCTCATGATCTTGGCTTATGTCACTATGGGTATTGCGGACTTGTCTCAGGGCGCAGGCAAACTGCTGATGGTTACAGCTGGACTTGCTTATGCTTCCACGTTGATCGCAGGCTCTGCTTCTTACCTTGTATCAAGCACCCTGTTCCCATATTTTATGAGTCCAGACGCGCTCAAGCAAATCGCAGAAACGGCCGGAAACTCACTTGCTCCGTACCTATCGATCTCAGTGACACCACTTTTGGACACCTTATCTGCCGTACTTTTGGCATTTATTTTGGGTCTTTGCATGTCTTCCATGCGAGGCAAGGAGCTTGGTAACTCCCTTTATAATGGCTTCCGTGATTTTTCCGCAATCATTGACAAGGTATTGCATGTAGCCATCGTTCCGCTGCTGCCGCTTTATATCTGTGGTACATTCGTAGATATGACCCGCTCTGGTAAGACCTTCGTCATCCTGGGCATTCTGTGGAAGGTATTCATTATCGTAATTGTGATGCACCTCATCTGCATTACCATTCAGTTTATTATTGCAGGTAGTGTAAGCCACAAGAATCCATTCCAGCTGATTAAAAATCAGATCCCAGGCTATACCACAGCACTCGGTACACAGTCTTCCGCTGCAACCATTCCAGTAAACCTGCAATGTGCAGAGGCTGATGGCGTTTCTCCTGAGATTCGTAACTTTGTTGTACCACTGTGTGCAAACATCCATATGGCTGGTTCTATGATCACCATTACCGCTTGTGCAACCGCTGTTTGCCTGATGAACCAAATCGACATCAGCCTTGCAACCGTGATCCCATTCATTGCAACTTTGGGCGTTGCTATGATTGCATCCCCAGGCGCACCAGGCGGTTCTATTATGACTGCTTTGCCATTCCTCTATATGATCTTTGGTCCTGAGTATGGCAATCCGGAAGGTCCGATCTGTGCAATCATGGTTGCACTGTATATTACACAGGACTCCTTCGGCACTGCTTGTAACATTTCTGGTGATAATGCAATTGGCATCATCGTAGATACGATTTACAAGAAGTGGATTAAAAAGTAAAACCTATACAAGCAGCCGTGCCCCAAAAGGCACGGCTGCTTGTGAAATTTCGTCTATTTTCTATATGTCAAAAATAAAAAGGAGTGCAGCTTATGCAAATCTTTGACATCATTGGTCCCGTTATGATTGGACCTTCTAGTTCCCATACGGCTGGTGCTTGCCGCTTGGGTCGCGTTGCACGCAAAATCCTTGCCGATCGCCCCATCAAAGCCCGCATCGGTTTGTGCGGTTCCTTTGCGCAGACCTACCGCGGACATGGCACGGATAAAGCACTGATCGCTGGTATTTTGGATATGCACACATACGATCCTCGTTTGCGTGATGCACTGACACTTGCGGGTGATGAAGGACTGGAATATGAATTCTATCTGACTACGATCCCCGGTGCACATCCCAATACCGCAATTATTGAGCTGACCGGAGAAACAGGCAGTACTTGCCATATTACAGGCGCTTCGATTGGCGGTGGCAATATTATTGTTACGAATATCAATGGAATGGATGTGCAGTTCACTGGACAGTACAACACGCTGATCGTACTGCATAAAGACACACCAGGTGTAATTGCGGCTGTCACCAATGCAATGGCAAGCTCCGGCACGAACATCGGAAACTTCCGTCTATCCCGTCCGCAAAAGGGTGGCGAAGCTGTTATGACGATCGAAGTAGATGGAGACGTATCTGATTCTATGATTCGTTGGTTGCGTGAACTCAAGCACATTACAGGCGTTGTCCTCATCCGCGCTATTTAAGGAGAAAAATTTATGTTAGAATATAACTCTATTGCTGCCCTTGTTCAGGCAGCAGAAGAACAGAATATAACGATTTCCGAACTTGTTCTGAACGATCAGGCACAGCAGACAGAAACCCCGCGTGAAGAACTGATCGCACACATGCGAGACAATCTACATGTCATGCAAGATGCTGTAAAAGCAGGCAGTGCACAGGATATTAAATCTACAAGTGGGCTGACTGGCGGCGATGCATATAAGATGCATGTGTACAGCAAAACTGGTGGTCTCTGTGGATCTTTCTTCAGCAATGCACTTGCACATGCATTGGCTGTCTCTGAGTATAATGCTGCTATGGGTAAGATCGTAGCCTCTCCAACCGCTGGCTCCTGTGGCATCCTGCCTGGCACCATTCTTCCTCTCATGGAAGAGCGCAAATTGTCCGAAGATACCGCAGTCATGGCGCTGTTTACCGCAGGTGCATTTGGTATGGTCATTGCTACCAAGGCATCTATTGCAGGCGCACAGGGCGGCTGTCAGGCAGAATGCGGCAGTGCTTCTGCTATGGCAGCAGCTGCAATGGTAGAAATGGCTGGCGGCACACCTGCAATGTGCGCACATGCTTGTGCGATTGCCATTAAAAATCAGCTGGGACTGGTATGTGATCCAATCGCTGGACTGGTTGAAGTACCCTGCGTAAAGCGCAACGCAGGTGGTGTGGCTTGTGCATTTACCGCCGCAGAGCTTGCACTGGCAGGGATCAAAAGTGTAATTCCAGTAGACGAAGTCATTGACGCAATGCGTGAAGTTGGCGACTCTATGCCATGTGCGCTGAAAGAAACTGCTATGGGTGGACTCGCAGCGACTCCAACGGGTATCCGGCTCAAACAAGAAATCTTTGGTGAATAACAAAAAGCCCCCTAGTGTAGGATAATAACTACATAAGGGGGCATTGCTATGTCGGGTAAAAAAGAAATGAAAAAACCCAAAATTGCAATAACAAATTGAACACTTGAGTAGAATAAAGGTCTTTAAGGTTGTATCTGGTAAATTCTGTCAAGCTGTTCTTCAAACAATTCCTCG
>JAHHRJ010000073.1 GCA_020025885.1 Butyricicoccus sp.
TAATCTAACAAATTTTTACCATGTGGGTGTCCAACTTGCACTTGCAATTTACGACAAAATTTTGGTGGATTGCAGAACGTTAAAAAGAAACAATGAGCGATGACAATAAGGAGTGGAGAAAATGGCTGTATTTCGCGTGGAACGAACCAGTAATTACACCGTAATGAGCAATTACCATTTGAGGGACAAAGCATTATCCCTCAAAGCAAAGGGACTTTTATCATAAATGCTTTCTTTACCGGATAATTGGGACTTTACGCTGTCAGGACTTTGTTATATCAACCGTGAAAGCAAGGATGCAATCCGCACGGCCATCAATGAGCTGGGAAAAAGCAGGTTATATCGTGCGGGGACAGAAAAAGACTGCTGACGGAAAATTTGGAAGAAATGAGTATATCATCTATGAACAGCCGCTAGAAAAGGAACGGTTGTCAGAAAAACCGATATCAGAAAAACCGTTGTCGGAAAATCCGTCAACGGAAAATCCGACACAATTAAATATAGATATAACAAGTAAAGAAGAATTAAATACAGAACTACCAAGTACTCATTCTATTCTTTCTATTCCTGAGACGGAAGAGGAAGGAATGGAAGCGATATCCGCAGAAGAAGTAGACAGTTATTTGGCAGAGAAACAACAGGAACCGATGTCGGCAGAAATGGTAGATGCCTATCGAGATCTGGTTTTACATAACATCGCGTATCCTGTTTTGCAGGAGCGTCATCCAGATTGTATTGAAGAATTGTATGAAATTGCAGAATTGATTATCGAAACCGTTTGTTCGAATCGCAAGACCACAAAAATTGCGAGCAGTGAATTTCCGCATGAGGTGATACGTTCTCGATTTTTGACACTGAATGAGGAGCATATCACCTTTGTGTTACAGTGTCTTCAAAAAAACACCACACAGGTGCGCAATATGAAGCAATATCTCTTGACAGTGTTATTCAATGCGCCAACCACAATGAATAACCAATATGCCGCACAATACAATCACGATGCTCACATAAACGGTTGGTGAGGTTTTTAGAGCCGGGCAGACAAAGAATGATATACGCCTCGTGCAAGCTGGACAGCCTGTGTTGGCAAACAAGAACAAGTTCAAAGGATGGGAGGATATAGATGACACAAAAAGAAGCACATTATGCAGCAATGGCAGAGAAAGCGATTCACGAAATCACAAAAAATCAAGAGACGTGGACGGCTTTCCTTACCACTGCAGCAAAATTCTACAAATACCCGTTTCTTGAGCAAGTGATGATCCATGAGCAGCGACCCAATGCAACAGCCTGTGCGGAATATGCTTTTTGGAACAACCGTTGGGGACGTTCCATAAAACGCGGTTCAAAAGGAGTGGCGTTGGTCAATTATGAAGGAAACAAAATCAATTTGCGCTATGTTTTTGATGTAGCTGATACAGAAGAACGAATGAATGCGCTGCCTGTGAAGCTGTGGTCTCTGCAAGATGAACACAATGAAACCGTACAATTTGCGTTAACCAAAGCGTATGCTGTACCAAATGAGAAGGGGCTTATCACACAGCTTGAACGAATTTCCCAGCAGCAGGCGGCAGGATATTGGGAGGAACATGATATCCGTCACATCGTTGACGGTTCGCTGCTGGAGGAGTGTGATGAAGACAACCTAGAAGTCCGGTTCAAGAGAACCGTTACAGTCAGCGTTTCATACATGCTGATGTCGCGGTGTGGGATAGAAACGGAATCATATTTTGAACCAGAAGATTTTGCACCGATTGTTGAGTTGAGCACCAATGAAACGTGCAAAGCAATGGGGATTGCAGTCAGTCAGATCAGCCAAGATGTACTGCGACAGATTGAAGTGACCATCAAAAATTATGAGCGTGAGCATCAAGCGGAAAGGAATGCAGATTATGAGCGAGATCACTTACAGACAGGTCGGGGACGTCCTTCTCCCGAACATCGAATTGACCGAAGAGGAGAAAATACCGCTGGGCAAGTACGGAATGATGCGGAAAAGATATCTGAAGGAGCATCATCCGGTACTGTACAACTGCTGGATGATAGACGGGACACTGCACCACCAATTATTGGAAGTCGACAAGGAAGCAAACCGCTTGCTGGACGAGATGATGCCCGCACTGGCGAAAGCGGCTGGAGCGACCGAGGAACTGAAAGCCAAGGATCAGCTGAAATGGGGTGGATTCATGAACAACTGCAAGGCGCAGGCAGAAGAGATTATTTTAACGGAACTGATTTACAACTGAGTTTTCCAGCACTAGAGAGTGTGGCAGAAGCAGAAAATGTAGCAAATACATCCTCTGCTTTTTCTTTTGTGCAAAGTGATATTGACCAGTTTCTCCGTTATGGCGGTAACACCGACCGCCAGCGTGAGCGTGTGGTGGCAGAGTTTTCAAACTTGTTAATCCCCCAATCTTTCCTATCCACCGCCGCCTGAACGAGCAAACCAGTTTGCGAACTGGTTTGACTATTCAAACACGGCGGACACTGCATACGGATAACCTGTGCTCGAATGTCCCAGCGCCGTAACGGACTGGCGGCGGAGATGCTTCTGCGAGCGTTCATGGTATTATCGAAACAGAAATTGACCCAGTGGGTCGATTTCCGATCATGCGAAAATAGCACAGAGAAGGCTGCACGCTTCCGCTGTGCGGCGTGTATACAGTCCCACCCCTTGGGCATGGAAGCAGACGCAAGCCGACTTCATCACACCCGCTGTGCGGCGTGCATACATTCTCACCCTGTCGGCGGTTTGGTTCTCTATCTGATGGAAAGGGAGGGACAGGATTCATAAGGGCTGGGGAACCGCAAGGTTCTAGCCCTTATGTCTCCGCCGCGAGACCGCGGCACGTTTTCCTTGCTTTTTAAAGCAAATCTTTGAAGCAGAAATAACAACCGATTCGGCGTTTTGAGTCTTATTGCGCAATAAAAAAGAATAAAGAATGCCCCAAGAATCAGACATGCAGTCAAACTCTTGGGGCGTTTTAAATTGAATTTACGATTTTATGAAAGGCGAAACTTATGCCTCAGCCTTGATCTTCTTCAGCTTTGCAAAGCGCGGCAGACCATTTTCCTTCGGACCGTCGTTCTCGCCAGCAATCAGCGGCATCGCGTAATCAATAAATGCCTGCGTTACGCCATTGCCTTCCTCATTGATCCACTCACGCGGAACCTTCTTCTCAGTGTTTGCAACCTGAGACAGAGGAAGCAGCTCGATCTCGCACTTGTAGCCGTTGTCGTCACGGGTGCACTTGAAGCCCGGCATGAAGTCGGTCTTGCCAGCAACAGCGTTCTCAACAGCAGCCTTACCAGAAGCGTAGGACTCGTCTACATCAGTCTTGGAAGCGCAGTGTGCTGCACAACGCTGCAACAGCGACAGCTCGATGCCGCGAACCTTAACACCCAGCTCGTTCTTAACCTTGTCTGCCAGCATAGCAGCCAGACCGCCCAGCTGTGCATGACCAAATCCGTCGGTTGCAGAGGTCTTAGCCTCAGAAACGAAAGAGCCGTCCGCGTAGTGGATACCCTCAGAAACAGCAACCAAGCAGTTACCCTTCTCAGCGTAAACCTTCTTTACGTCAGCCAGGAACTTGTCCATGTCGAAGTCGGTCTCTGGGAGGTAGATGAGGTCAGGACCCGCGCCCTGTGCAGTAGCCAGACCAGCAGCAGCGGTCAGCCAGCCAGCATGACGACCCATGATCTCAACAACACAAACCATGCCGGTGTCGTATACGCGTGCGTCCTGATAAATCTCCATACAGGAAGTTGCGATGTATTTGGAAGCAGAAGCGTAGCCTGGGCAGTGGTCAGTGCCAAACAGGTCGTTGTCGATGGTCTTCGGGATGCCCATCACGCGGCACTCGTAGCCAGACTTCATCATAAACTTGGAAATCTTGTTACAGGTATCCATGGAGTCATTGCCGCCGTTATAGAAGAAATAACGAACATCATACTTTTTGAAGATTTCCAGAATACGCTTGTAATCGGTATCATCTACGTCCGGATCAGCCAGCTTGTAACGGCAGGAACCCAGTGCAGAAGAAGGAGTATAGCGCAGGAGCTTCAGCTCTTCGCGGTCTTCCTTGTCAATATCGAGAAGATGGTCATCCAGAACGCCGCGAATGCCGTGCGCAGCACCCAGAACGCGGGTGATGGACGGGCAGTCGAGAGCGGTCTCGATTGCACCCAGAACAGATGTGTTGATTACGGATGTTGGACCACCGGACTGACCGATGATGCAAGCGCCCTTAAGTTCACTCATTGGAAAAAACCTCCTAAATGTTAAAAATAACCTTTACGGATATTTTGGTACAAAAAAATCATATCATATTGTTTGGCAAAAATCAATTTCTTTTCCAGTTAAAATTCATACAATCGACAATACGTGATTTGGAAAACATGGGACTTGATTTTGGCAAGTTTTGCTGGTAGAATATTCATAGAATATTTTGGTTCCTTGGAATCAGAATAGATTTGTGAAAGGAAGTAATCAAAATGCCATTAGTTACTACTACAGAAATGTTTAAGAAGGCATACCATGGCGGTTACGCTGTTGGTGCTTTCAATGTAAACAACATGGAAATCGTTCAGGGTATCACTGAGGCTTGCCAGGAGCAGAAGGCTCCAGTTATCTTGCAGGTATCCAAAGGTGCGCGTGCATACGCAAACCATACTTATCTCGTAAAGATGGTAGAGGCTGCGATCAAGGAGTGCCCGGATGTTCCGATTGCTCTGCACCTCGACCATGGTACTGACTTCGAGATCTGTAAGTCCTGTATCGACGGCGGCTTTACCTCCGTTATGTTCGACGGCTCTGCTATGCCTTACGAGGACAACGTAAAGGTTGCAAAGCAGGTTGTTGAGTATGCTCACGCACATGGCGTTGTTGTTGAGGCTGAGCTGGGTCAGCTGGCTGGCGTAGAAGATGACGTTGTGGCTGAGGATCATCAGTACACCGATCCGGCACAGGTTCAGGACTTCGTTGAGAGAACCGGCGTTGACTCTCTGGCAATCGCAATCGGCACTTCTCATGGTGCTTACAAGTTTAAGCCAGGTCAGAAGCCGCAGCTGCGTTTTGACATTCTGGAGGACGTTTCTAAGCGTCTGCCTGAGTTCCCGATCGTTCTGCACGGTGCTTCTTCCGTTCCGCAGGACTTCGTTGCAAAGGTAAACCAGTACGGCGGCGCTATGCCGGATGCAATCGGTATTCCGGAAGAGATGCTGCGTCAGGCTGCTGAGAGTGCTGTTTGCAAGATCAATATCGACTCTGATATCCGTCTGGCTATTACTGCTGCAATTCGCGAGCACTTTGCAGTACATCCGGCTGATTTTGACCCGCGTCAGTACCTGAAGCCGGCTCGTCAGGCTGTTAAGGACATGGTTACTCACAAGCTGATCAATGTTTTGGGCTGCAATGGCAAGGCATAAGTGATTCAAACAAAGCACCTTGGTTTTCCATGGTGCTTTTTTGGTAAAGAGAAACATACAGCCAAAATATTTTAGAAAAATGCGTATATCCCCTTTGGTTTTGAAGTTTGTGGTCGATAATCATACAAAGGAGTTGATTTATTATGAGTATACAAACTTCCATCGCTGCTATGAGCATGAACATGAGTCAGGCAAACTTGCAGAGCGCAATGAATATTTCTCTGATGAAAAAGACAATGGATCAAGAGGAAGCAAACGCAATGCAGCTCATCGAAAGCATGGTTGCTGCTGTTCCGCCTCCGTCTAATCACATCATTGACGTATTGGCTTGACACACAAAAGGCGTCTATCTTGTTAGATAGGCGCTTTTTCTATCCATAATTTTACAGATTTAGGATTTTGTTACATTTATTATAAAATCATTGCAGATAAGAAATTGATTTCTTTTGCAGATAACTTCATCCAGCTTTTATCCATAAAATCTGCCTCTCTCTGTCTTTCTATCCCCATGCTGCCAGCATTGGGCAGATGTAATCCGTCTCATATGCGACATACTAAATCGCAAGGAGGTGGCGCAATTATGCGAATACGCAAACAATGGGCTGCACGATGTGGTGCGGCGGTACTGGCGCTGATGCTGTCCTTTGGTTCCGCACTTGCGGTGGACTCCCTGATTCCAGTGGGACGTGCAGCAGGCATCAAACTCCATGCAGATGGTGTGATGATCGCATCCGTTGACCCTGTCACAACATCTGTGGGACAGGTGACACCAGCAAAAAATGCAGGCATTCGACCAGGTGATATCATCTTGACAGTAAACGAAAAACCAGTTGACACCAATGATGCCTTGCAAGAACAGGTAACGGCAAGTGAGGGACAACCAATTACACTGAAACTGCGTCGAGACGAGGACACGATCGAATGTAAGGTAACACCTGTGCAGGATACCGGCGGAAAGTATCGGCTTGGCGTGATGATCCGCGATGGTATGGCGGGTATTGGCACGATCACCTATGTTGACCCTAAGACTGGCGCGTATGGTTCGCTTGGACACGGTATCTGTGACGGCGAAAGTGGTGTCCTCGTGCCGCTTGCAGATGGTACGTTAATGGAAGCGTCTGTTTCCAATGTGCATCGTGGACAGGCGGGTGAGCCGGGTTGCTTGCAGGGGGAATTTAATCTGCAAGAAGATATGGGTACGGTCGATCAGAACACAGATAATGGTATTTTTGGTGTGCTGACCGATGACACTTATTATAAAAACCTAAAGGAAATGCCTATTGCATCCTGCGACGAAGTCAAGGTTGGACCATGTGAGATCTGGTCGAACGTTGAGGGCGAAGCAGTACAGCATTATGCCGCTGAGATCACCAAGACAGGCGGTAAAGGTAACAACGAGCAGGCACTAATGCTGCATGTCACAGACCCTGTGTTGATCGAAAAAACGGGCGGTATCGTACAGGGTATGAGTGGTAGCCCGATTGTGCAAAATGGTAAACTAATTGGCGCAGTCACACATGTCCTCGTGAACGATCCTACCAGAGGATATGGTATTTTGATTGAAACGATGCTGAACACAGCTGCATAAACTTATCACGGGCAGAGAATTTCTCTGCCCATTTTTTATCGACTTGTTTATAAAAATATGATATGCTTTCTACAAAAGAAGTATGTAAAAATGTTGTAATGCCAGATGTTGATGTGAGATACCATAAGTCCAAATACAAAGTTTAGAACATTTTTGCTTATCAAGTGGCAAAATAGGGGATTAAATACTGGAGTTACCTGATAAGATTGCAGAAGAATTCGTTGAGAAAAAATCATTGACTGCATTGATTTATTCTATGAACGAATTATTACTGAAAGGATGAATAGGAAAATGTGAACTGCTGAATATTTGATAAAAAGTTGGGATTAAAACTCTTTTTTTGAATCGAAGATTTTATGATAAAGTGGTGATGAAAAAATGTTCGCAAATTGCAAGTGCAAGTTGGACACCCGCACGGTAAAAAATAGTTAGCTTG
>JAHHRJ010000074.1 GCA_020025885.1 Butyricicoccus sp.
AAATCACTATGGATTTTTTTATTAAGTGTCCAACTTCATTATGCAATCAACCAAAGAAAAAGAAAGCAAATATGGGAAAGGAATTTTAATGATTACCATTTTATCCCCTGCAAAGAACATGCGAACCCCAGAGCCGCGTGCGCTGCCTGTGACGGAGCCAAAGCGCAGGGAAGAACGAATCGAACTATATGAGATCTTGCGCCAAATCCCAGCATATGAACTGGAAAGTATCATGCAGATCAGCCCGACTTTGGCGCTCAAAGCGGCGGCAGATTTTGCAGTATGGCAGCCAGACGGTGGTACGCCAGCCATTCTTTCTTACGATGGACTTGCCTATAAGCATTTGGATGCAGATACCTTATCCGATGGGGAGTTGGAATATGCACAGTCCCATCTGCGCCATTTGTCTGCGCTCTATGGTGCGCTGCGTCCGCTGGATCTGATCCATCCATATCGATTGGAAATGGGGCGTCGTCCAGCAGGGCAGAATCTCTATACATTTTGGGGCAGAAAACTTAGAGATGATCTATATGCGGAGACCGATCTTGTTGTGAATCTGGCATCGAGCGAGTACAGCAAGGCGATTTCCAAACAACTGCAAACGGGAGACCGTTTTTTGACTTGTGAATTTTTATCCGAACGAAAGGGCAAACTACGTTGTCTCGCAACACAAGCAAAAATGGCACGCGGTGCAATGGCGCGGTATATCGTACAGCGGTGCGTGGATTCCGCTGAGGGGCTGATGGAATTTCGGGAACTTGATTTTGAATTTGAGCCAGCATTATCCAATGAAGGCGTATATACCTATATACAACGCGTATAGAGTGCAGATGGATTGATATGTATAATGTGAAGCAGACATAAAAAAACATCAAAAAACCGAGGAAGATAAGGAACATTTTGGTTTCTTGTCTCGTCTTTATTATGAATGAGATGATTTTGAAGAGAGGTGCGTCCTTGTGAATCGAGCTTCCATTATTTTGGGGCTGGCACTTGTCGTGGCGGCAGTTGCGCCGAGTCGAGCGCCTGAGCAAAAAAAGATACCAGTGTCTGTAACACGGCAGACCGCTTGGGTGAGTCAAACCGAAAAAATAGGAACGTATACTGTAACAGAACCGAATACGATGCAAAATAAGTTTTCCTATTCGCTGCAATTTACACAGCAAGATGGAAAAACAGGCGGTTTGACGAGCGGGAATTTTTTGGAGAGCTTTTGGGATGGGATTGCATATGATCGAGAATCGACCGAGCAGTGTTTGGAACGTCTTGGCGTGTGGGACAGCGTGCGGGAAGGGTCGGAAATTACATTGACCATTCCAGATGCAGATATTGCACAAGTGGATGTACGTTTTGATCCAAACACGGTCTATGACGATGAGAGATACAGGACGACCTCACTTGAGACATATGCACCGCAAAGCATCAACATGACACCAGATGTAAGTGGTGAACTGCATCGCTGTTCTTTTCCAGTTTCCTTCCAGCCGGTAGAGGGTGCGAAAAGCTATAATCAGGTGTTTTGTGTGATCCATGTGACGTTTCACGATGGAAACAGCGGGGATATTGGTCTGGCATTGACCAAGATTTCATAAATCAGCCCAGTAGATCGCTTTCTGAATCTACTGGGCGATATTTTTGCATCATAGAATAAAAGGAGAGGCTTTTCATGAATACTTATGAGCGTATTTATACCGTGGTGCGGCAGATTCCAGTGGGGAAGGTGGCGACTTATGGACAGGTTGCCAGACTCGCTGGAAATCCGCGCTGGGCGCGTGTGGTTGGTTATGCACTGCATGTGAATCCAGAACCACATAATATTCCGTGTTATCGGGTAGTAGACCGCATGGGGCGTTTATCGTCTGCATTTGCATTTGGTGGATCGAATGCACAACGTACTTTACTAGAAGCAGATGGTGTGCAGGTTTCGCAAGATGGGTATGTGGATCTAAAACGTTATCAATGGGATGGTGTTTGAGCAGAATGGTGCAGTGTGTCTGTGATATGTGGGAAAAATACATACAATCTTATAAAAATACAAAAACTTTGGTCAGAGACTTGTAAAAAGAAAGTGCAGCGTGTAAAATAAAATACAAGACTGTAAGTCTGTCTCATAAAATAAAAAGTAAGGAGTACACAACAAATGAGCGCAACTATCTTTGCGGTCTTGCCTCCGATCATTGCGATTGCATTGGCACTGATTACCAAAGAGGTTTATTCCTCGCTGTTGATTGGTATTTTTGCGGGCGCGTTGTTGTTTCATGGGTTTCATCCATTGCATGCAACAGAAACGATGTTTGCAATCATGGGCGGTAAGATCAGCGACAATATTGGGATCTTGATGTTCCTTGTTATGCTGGGTATTTTGGTCTCGTTGGTTACAAAATCGGGTGCATCGCGTGCCTATGGAGAATGGGCAAGCCATGTGATCAAAAGCCGACGCGGTGCATTGCTTGCAACCTCGTTTTTAGGTATGTTCATTTTCGTAGACGATTATTTTAACTGCTTGACTGTTGGTACTGTTATGCGTCCGGTGACAGATAAGTATCAGGTGACTCGCGCAAAGCTCGCCTATATCATTGATGCAACGGCAGCACCTGTCTGCATCATTGCACCAATCTCCAGCTGGGCGGCAGCAGTTACCTCCTCTTTGCCGGAGGATGCGGGTATCAATGGTTTTACGTTATTTTTGAATACCATTCCATTTAACTTTTATGCGCTCTTGACACTGGCGTTTATCCTGTGGATCATGATCGCAGATGTGGATTTCTTGGCAATGGGCAAGTACAATAAAAGAGTGCTGGAAAGTGGAAAGATTGACTCCACTGGCGAAGAATCTACAGTGATCTGTGGATCTGGTTCCGTCAAGGACTTGATTATCCCGATTTTGTTCCTAATCGTTGCTTGTATTTCTGCGATGATTTACAGCGGCGGCGGTATCTATGAGCTGTCCTTTGAAGCGATTTCCAACGCGTTTGCAAAGTGCTCTTCCTCAGATGCATTGGTGCTTGGTTCTTTTGCTACATTGGTATTTACGTTCCTGATGTATGTCCCACGCGGTATTCTGACTTTCACCCAGTTCTGTGAGTCCTTTACAGCTGGATTTAAAGCAATGGTTCCAGCAATCTTCATTCTGTCGCTTGCATGGACACTGTCTGGCATCTGCTCAGAGAATTATCTCAATTTGAGAGGCTTTGTAGCAGGTTTTGTAAAGCCTGAATCGACAGTTGGATTGCTGATGCCAGCAATCTTTTTCCTGATTGCACTGCTGCTCGCGTTTGCAACGGGTACATCTTGGGGAACATTTGCGATCCTGATTCCGATTGCAGTGACCATCTTTGGTGCAAGTGAAATGCTCACCATTACGGTTTCTGCGTGTCTGGCAGGTGCGGTGTGTGGCGACCATATTTCCCCAATTTCTGATACTACGATTTTGGCTTCTGCGGGTGCGCAGTGTCATCATCTTGACCATGTATCTACGCAGATCCCATATGCGTTGTCGCTTGCTGTAATCAGCTTTGTAGGCTATCTTGCGGCGGGCTTTACGCAGAATGGCTGGGTTGGTCTTGTCGTAGGTGCTGTGCTGCTCATTGTATTTGCAAGCATTATGACACAACATGCAAAAAAGGAAAGCGTAAAAAATAGATAAGATAAATCCTCTGCCTAGGCAGAGGATTTTTGAACATGAAAAGATCAAGTTTTCAGAAGAGCACAGAACTCTTTTGTTTCTGATTTCATACACCGTAAAAAAATAACTGGCAAAAGCCAGTTATTTTTGTTGTGTTATTATAATGCAGATAAATCAGTATGTGGCTGTTTTGCCAAATCTGCAATCGTAATACCATCAAGATAACTTGTGGTCAAGCGATGAAGCTCTTTCCACATGGGGAGCGTTGGGCAATAGGCTTCACGTGCACACGGTTTGGCATTTTTTCCAAGGCAGGCAACAGGCGCAAGGTTTTCTTCCGTGAGCATCAAGATTTTGTAAACTGTATACTCTTCTGGGGCATGTGTCAACCGATAACCGCCGCCTTTTCCACGCATACCGACCAAAATTTTGTTATGTACCAGCGTTTTTAAAATGCTTTCCAGATATTTTTCAGAAATGTCCTGCCGTGCTGCAATCTCCTTGAGTGGGAGATAGCCGTCAGTCTGATGCTGTGCAAGATCGATCAGAACACGCAATGCATAGCGTCCTTTTGTTGAGATCATCATCTTTATGAGTCCTCCATCGTTTCCCTATTATACAATAAGGAAAATAGGAAATCAACTATATTTGTATACATATATCAAAAGAATTTTTAAAATTTAATTTTTGATGCAAGTTAGATCCAAAATATGACCAGTTAAGGAGCGTGCGGCACCAGAAGGTGTGATCTCATAGGTGTTTTCTGTTCCGACCAGACCAACACCAGGCAGGGCGATTTTGGGCTCAACGGCAAAGGTCATGTGAGGCGTAAGGGGAGTTTTAAAACCACGTGCCAAAACAGGTGGTTCGTCCATGACAAGACCGATGGAGTGTCCAAGGAATTTGCCGCCATTCATAAAGCCTTCCGCGAACTCTTCTGGCACAGTCTCCCAAAGGGATGTGAAGATTTCTTCTGGAATTGCACCTGCTACCATTTTTTCGGCTACGGTCTGTTCAAAACGGGTACAAAAATCATATGCGCGGCGAATCTTCTCTGCTGCGGGGTGTTGGTCAAGATCGCCATAGAAGAACACGACGGATTTATCGGTGTGATAGCCGTCAATGCCAGAAGGGATATCGAGCAGTACCAAGTCACCTGATCGCAGTAAACGGTTGTTGTTTCCGATTGATGGCATGGCAAGACAGGTGCCTGCAATACCGTCAGGCCCATCAAATGCACCGATTCGCAGTCCGTTCTCAGAGAAGGAACAGATTCCGAGAACGTCCTCGCCATGCATCTGATTGAAGCGAGAAATGCCCATCGCACCGCGTGACAAGAATGCACGATGGACATCGGAACAGAGTACAGCTTCGCTGACACCTGCATGAAGAAGTGTGGGTGCAATGCGCTCAAGGACTTCTTCATGAATGACACCTGCGCGGCGCATACAGTCCAACTCATAGGCACTTTTATGTGCACGTAGATCAGCAAGAACAGGGGAGATATTTTGGTAAGAATCAAGTGGGAAATATTTACGTACCATCCCAAGCCATTCCACAGATGCAGTTTTGCACTCAATATATGCGTTTTTGGGCAGGGAATAGTTCTCCTGCAATACACGGAAGGACTTCATCGGACGCAGATTTTCAAAGAGGGATTCCTCCTGTGCGCGGGGCAGATAGCGGCGCACCCAAAAGACTGCGCTCTCTGGTGTGATGACCAGAACACCATCCTGCATGGTTCCGGTCAAATAATATAGATTGATCTTGCTGTGGATGAGCACCATATCCCATGAAGGGTCTTTGTCTGAAAGCGTTTGACGCAGTGCTGCAAGGCGGTGCTCCAGCTCATGTTTTGGAACTTGATTGTGGGTCAACATAATAAGCACATTTTCCTTTCCGATTTGGGCAGATAAGCATACCATTTTCGTTTATATTGCTTCTTGTGGTTAGTATACCAGAATTTTGATAGATTGCAATGGGTATACTGGGTTTTACAGTGTGTACCATTGACTTTTGACAAATGGCGGTTTATGATGGATAAGAGGGATTGGCATCCATTTTGGAGGAATTATGTTGAAAAAATTACAAGGTCTATTGAGTGACCGCCGCGTGGTTGGCGGTGCACTATTGCTGATTCAGGCAGGTGCCATGATCTGGCTGGTCAATTTTCTGAGTTGGCGTTGGATGTGGGTTTATAACGTCTGCATTATTTTAAGCGCGATTATGGTAATTTGGCTCATCCGCAAGTATGACAATCCTGCGTACAAGATCCCCTGGATTATCCTTATTTTAATATTCCCTATTTTTGGCGGGCTTTTTTATCTGTTCTGGGGAAATACACCATTTAATCGGGCGCGTGAACGCCATCGCCAGACGTTACAGCATCCAGATTTTTCTGGTGCGCCTGTACCCCCAGCCAGCAAAGCGCTGTCGGCAGCACTGCCAAGGCATACACGCGGCGCACGTTATATTGAAAATGAGTCTGCCATGCCCGTTTGGTCAGATACGGTGACAAACTATTATCCAGTGGGAGAAAAGCAGTTTGCTGCTATGTGCGAGGCACTTGAACAGGCACAGCGCTTTATTTTCATGGAGTATTTTATCATCGAAGAAGGGGAAATGTGGAATACACTGCTCGATATCCTTGTGCGTAAGGCGCGTGCAGGGGTGGAAGTGCGCGTTTTATATGATGATGCAGGCTGTCTTGCCACGCTGCCGCATGGATATGAAGAATATCTGCGCGGGTTGGGCATTCGTGCGCTGCGCTTCAATCAGTTTATCCCAACGCTCAACACCTATTTGAATAACCGCGATCACCGCAAGATCTGTGTGGTTGATGGAAATGTCGGATTTATGGGCGGTATCAACCTCGCAGATGAATACATCAATGTAAAGGTGCGCTTTGGACACTGGAAAGATACTGGTTTACGGCTGGCTGGTGCAGGCGTTGCCAATATGACAGAGATGTTCCTGCAAATGTGGGAATATGCAACGAAAGAGCATGTATGTGATCGCGCACGCTATATGCCAACGGAAGTGCGCTGTGGTGACGGTTATGTTCAGCCGTTCTATGACAGTCCACTGGATGACCGCAATGTGGGTGAAACGGCATATATGCATATCATAAACCGCGCACAGCGTTACGTGTATATTACGACACCTTATTTGATCTTGGACAATGAAATGATCACAGCACTGACCGTCGCAGCGCAGAGCGGTGTGGACGTGCGCATTGTAACACCAGGCATTCCAGATAAGAAATTGGTATATCTTGTGACACGTTCGTACTATCTCCAATTGCAGCGAGCGGGCGTTAAGATCTACGAATACCGTCCAGGTTTTCTCCATGCAAAGATGATCGTTTCTGATGATGATGTGGCGATCGTGGGCACGATGAATATGGATTTCCGTTCGTTCTTTCTGCATTTTGAATGCGGAACGCTGCTGTATGGCGGCGAGACGATCACAGAGATTCGGGACGATATCTTGGAGACCATCGGCATGAGCCGCGAGATTGATTCCGATTGGTTCCGCAGCATACCGTGGGTGACCTCAATCTGCGCCTCGGTTTTAAGGCTGTTGGCGCCAATGTTATAAGAGAAAGACAAAAAAGGCGTTTTTTTTCATGCACGCATGTGCTATAATAAAATCAATCTCAAAATAAAAATGATAACATAAAAAACGGCAGCGGATTATGCCGTTTTTTATCAAATGTGGCGTAATACCCCTTGCTTTAGCTATGGGGATATAAGCCACATT
>JAHHRJ010000075.1 GCA_020025885.1 Butyricicoccus sp.
CTATATTCGCATATCTCTGCTGTTTGTGCAACTTTTATTTTTCAGACAACCCTTAAGGATTCCTGCAGATTTTCGCCTTTTTCTGACGAGAAATTTTTTCGAAAATCGCTCTTGCTGAATTATGCGGTATTGCCTTAAAATTAAGATATCAATAATCAACGTGTACGGAAAATATAGGGAGTTATTATGCGAATTATCATCGGTCGCTCTCGCAGCGGCAAGACAGCCTTTATCATGCAAGAACTTGCAAAGGCAGCGGCAGCACGGCGCGGCAGGCAATACCTCATTGTGCCAGAGCTGTTTTCCCATGCCTATGAACGGCGTTTGGCAGAACAAACCAATAACCAAGGCGCACGCACAGCAGAAGTGCTCTCTTTTACGCGTCTGGCTGGACGTATTTTTGCGGAAACTGGTGGACTCGCGCAGGTGTCGCTGGATGCGGCTGGACGGCTCTTGACCTTACATGAAGCGGCGCGGCGTGTACAAACAGGCATGCAAATGTATCCAAGCTTATCAGAACGCCCCGAATTGTTGCGTGAAATGCTGGATGTCATTGATGAACTCAAAACCTGTGCGCAGCCGCCAGAAGCGATTTTCCATGCGGCGCAGGAAATGCGTGCGGATGGAGATGATTTGCTTGCGCGTAAATTAACAGACCTTGGTGCGCTGTATGCTGCATATGACCGTCTATGTGATGAAACCGTACCAGATCCACGCGGATTGCTGGATCGTGTGGCAGATGCGCTTCCAAGCAGTACCATATTAGATCATGCAGAACTCTATATTGACTCGTTTGCATCTTTTACACCGCAAGAGCTTAAGGTCATTGACCAGATGATGGCAAAGAAGCTGCCTTTGACCGTTGCTGTCACAGCAGATCGGCGGGAATCGGATATCTTTATCTCTGGATGTAAGACCGTCTCTTTATTATCGCGCATGGCGGCGCGGCATGGCATGAAGGCAGAAGTGATCGATCTTGGCGAAGCGGCACCGCGTCCACATGATCTAGCGGTATTGGAACGCGTGGGACTGCACGCAACAGCACCGATGGATACGGCAGATCACCAAAGTGTGGAGCTTGTCAGCGCAGAAACGCCCTTTGCAGAATGCACTCATGCGGCAGCGTGGATTCGCCGGATTGTGCGCAAGACAGGGGCGCGTTGGCGTGATTTTGCGGTTGCATCGCGCGATGGCGATAGTTATGCAGCAGCGCTGGAGATGGCGATGGCACAATATGATATCCCGATTTTCCTCAGTGAAAAAACCGATCTGCTTCAAAAACCACCGCTTGCGTTGGTAACAGGTGCATTGGAAGCGGCGGCAAATGGGTTACGCTATGAGGATGTATTCGGATGCCTCAAAACAGGGTTATGCGATGTCACACCAGACGAAACCGACCGCCTGGAAAATTATGTGCTGACTTGGCGTGTGCGTGGCAGTACATGGAACAAAGAATGGAAGAATCATCCGGATGGGTATGGACGTACGATTGATGAACAGGCTGTGGCAGAACTGGAAACGCTCAATGAACTGCGTATTCACACAATCACACCGTTCATTGCCTTGCAGACGGGACTTAAAAAAGCTGAAACCGCCCGGGATTGTGTATATGCACTCTATGACTTCTTAGAAGCAGAGGGAACAGCGGTGCGTATGACAGCATGTGCAGAAGCGCATGAGCGGGCGGGCAGATTACAGCTTGCGGATGAATATCGGCAGTTATGGGAAATTCTAGTGCGTGCGATGGAACAAATGGTTTGGGTCTGTGGAGAAGCACCGATGACAGCGGTACGTTTTTCGCAGCTCTTCCATTTGGTTCTATCTGAATATGATGTGGGTGCAATTCCAGTATCGCTGGATCGTGTGACTTGCGGCGCAATTGACCGTGTTTGTCATGGAAAAATTAAATATCTGATTGTATTGGGTTGTAATGATAGCGTCTTACCTAAGGCGCCGGGAACATCGGCAGTACTCACAGAAACAGATCGCTTAGCACTCGATGGGATTGGAATGACTTTGTCTGCTTTTGGTGCGGAACGTATGCTCATGGAACAAGAAACCATCTATAAAGCGATCGCATGCCCGACAGAAAAATTGATGCTGTCTTTTCATACAGCAAGTGCAGATGGCACTTTATGCCGTCCGTCTTATCTGATTGGTGCATTTCGTGCACGGCTGGAAGGTTTAGGCGTACAGCGTGCAGATGGTGGGTTGGATGCATTGGAAGCACCGCGCCCCATGGCAGAGCTTGCTTGTGCAGCACTTGGGGATAGCAAGACACCTGCGGCGTGCGCGGCGTTTGCGGCGTGTGAGAACACGGAAATCGTGGAACGCGCAAAGCGGTGGACACCAAGGCGCGGACCGTTACAGAATCGAAAAACAGTGACTGGACTTTATGGAAGCAGCCTGAATTTGACAGCTTCTCGCGTGGATCGGTTTTATTCCTGCCGGTTTGCCTTTTTCATGCAATATGGACTCAAGGCAAAGATACGACAGCAAGCAGATTTTTCTGCGCCGCAAACAGGTACCTTTATTCATTTTGTTCTGGAAACCGTGTTGGGAGCACTTGCCAAAGAGCCTGGCGGTGCAGTAAGCGCACAGCCCAGAACAATCAAAAAATTACTGCGTGCGGCGGTGCAAACCTATATTGATGAAACACTTGGTGGATTGGAAGACAAAACAGCACGGTTTCGCGTGCTGTTCCGTCGCTTGGTCAAGAGCGTGGAGACCATTCTGGATAACATCATTGCTGAGCTCAAAGAGTCTGAGTTCCAGCCGATCGACTTTGAGTTGGACTTCTCGCACGGTGGGGATTTGCCGCCTGTGATCTGTCAAGAGGATGATGTAAGCGTCTCTTTGTCAGGTAAGGTAGACCGTGTAGATGGCTATATTCAAAATGGCAGGCTATATATCCGCATTATGGACTATAAAAGTGGCAAAAAGTCTTTTTCGCTCTCGGATATCTGGAATGGACTGAATATGCAGCTCATTATTTATCTGTATGCGCTGCAAAAAGAAGGGTTACAGCGTTATCGTGCACGCTTGACACGAGAATTAGATGAGATCCGTCCGGCAGGCGTACTCTATGTTCCTGTACGGGATACGATGCCGGATGCGGCGCGAAGTGAAGAGGATGAAACACTTCAAGTATTGCGTGAGCGGGCACTGCGCAGGTCGGGTTTGCTATCGGATGAAATTGATATTCTGCAATCTATGGAAAAGGGACTGACAGGGGACGGCAAGTTTATTCCGGTGCGCATCAAAGTACCCAAGCCAACGAAAAAAAATCCGGAGCCGACACCTGAGCTTGCGGCCATTTCTTCGGTTGCCAGCTTAGAACGGTTTGGAAGACTCGCGCGATATACACAGAAGAAGCTCATCGAGATGGGCAAAGAAGTGCTTGCGGGCAGTGTGGACGCAGATCCGGCAGTACAGGGCAATGTCTCACAGTGTGAGTGGTGTGATTTCCGTGCAGCGTGTCGTTTTGATGAAAGTGCAGGCGATCAATACCGCATGCTGAAAAAATGGAAAGACAGCGAAGTTTGGGAAAAGTTGGAGGGAAATAAGAATGAATCAGTGGACAAGTGATCAGCTGACTGCGATTACCGCACATGGTTCCGATTTGTTGGTATCAGCCGCGGCTGGTTCAGGTAAAACGGCTGTGCTCGTTGAGCGCGTCATTCGCCGCCTGACAGACCCCAAAGACCCTGTGGATATTGACCAGTTTTTGTTGGTCACCTATACCAATGCAGCGGCAGCAGAAATGCGTGGTAAACTTGCGGATGCAATTGCGGCACGATTGGAGACAGAACCAGATAATACACGTCTGCGGCGGCAGCTGTTCCTCGTACATAAGGCGCGAATTACAACAGTACACGCATTTTGTTTGACATTGGTACGAGAACAGGCGGCAACGCTTGGTTTATCACCAGATTTTCGCCTCATGGATGAGGGTGAACGTGGAACGCTGCGCGATGAAGTTTTAGAAGAAGTGTTGGAATCCTTGTATGCAGCAGAGGACAAGGGATTTCTTGCGCTGGTTGATCTGCTGGCGAGTGGGCAGGATGATAAGCCTGTGGTTGCAACGGTTTTGGATACGTTTGAAAAGACACGTGCCCATGCAGATCCGGATGGTTTCTTGGAGCAGGTGCGTCAAGGGCTCATGGACGGTGGAAGTCCAGCACAAACACCACATGGAAAACTGCTTTTGGAACAGGCAAAAGAAGCAGTACAGTATGGACTTGCTTTTTTGCACCGTGGATTGGAACTGTTACAAGAGGAAGAAACCCTGGAAGCAGCATATGCACCAGCATTTCATTCAGACATTCGGCAGGCAGAACAATTGCTTGACGCGATTGAAGCGGCGGACTGGGATCGGGCGGTAGAGCTTGCACAGAATCTGCACTTTGATCGCTTGGGCAGCATCCGCGGATATGAAGATAAGGCGTTTCAAGAGCAGATCAAGGGACTGCGCGAAGAATGGAAGGGTACGGCGGGCGAGATTCGCTCCAAGCTGCTATGTGTCACAACAGAACAGGCGGCGTATGATCGCGCTCTCAATCGTCTGGCTTTGGATGCGCTTGTCCGTGTCGTACAGCAGTTTGCACATACATTTTCAGAAGAGAAGCGTCAGCGTGGACTGGCAGACTTTAATGACTTGGAACATTTTGCAGTAGCCCTTCTATATACAGATGGCGCACCATCTTTGTTGGCACAGCGATTGGCAGAGACCTTTACGGAAATTTTGGTTGACGAATATCAGGATACCAATGGGGTACAGGATGCGATTTTTCAGGCGATCGCGCGAGACAATCTATTTATGGTTGGTGATGTGAAGCAGTCGATTTATGGATTTCGACTTGCTGATCCCTATATTTTCTTGGATAAGTATAAGTCTTTTGCGGATGAAGCAGAAGCAGATACAGGACGGCGTGTCATATTATCTAAAAACTTCCGTTCTCGCGCGGAAGTGCTGGATACAGTTAACTATATCTTTCAGGCGGTTATGTCAGAAGCAGTGGGAGATCTAACATACACAGACAGAGAGGCTTTGCATTTGGGTGCGTCCTATCCAGAGGCAAACGGGTTATGTGATACGGAACTATGGATGCTGGACACTTCAGATAACAATGGAGAGGATAAAGCGTTATTAGAAGCGCGTATGATCGCAAAACGCATCCGGAAGCTGATCGACAGTGGTTTTTCGGTCACAGAGCGCGGCGTAGAGAGAACACGTTCGCTGTGTGCATCCGATATCGTGATTTTGATGCGTTCCCCAAAAGCACGTGCGGCGATTTATCGTCAGGCACTTGGAGAATATGGCTTGTATGCACAGACAGAAGAAAGTACAGGGCTACTGCAAACGACAGAGATTGGAACGATTGTGTCACTGCTGTCAGTCATTGATAATCCGCGGCAAGATGTACCGCTCATTGGTGTGATGCGTTCGCCGCTTTACGATTTTACAGAAGAGGAACTAGCACAAATTCGCCTGATCGATCGCACGATCAGCTTTTATGATGCTGCACATCAGAGTGAAGAGCCAAAGGTACAAGCATTCCTGCAAGAGTTGGATGATTTGCGAAGTATTTCTTGTGACTTGCCGGTATATCGACTGCTTTGGCTCATTTATGATCGCACAGGTGCGCTTGGGTTGTTTGGTGCCATGCCAGATGGTGCACAGCGTCAGCGCAATTTGCTTTCCTTTTTTGAACGGGCACGCGGATTTGAGCAGGCAGGCACACGTGGTCTGTTTCGATTTGTTCGCATGCTGCGCCTTATGGAAGAACGGGGAGAAGATTTTGAGGCTGTGCGAGCAGAAGGCAGCGACGGTGCGGTGCGTATCATGTCGATTCATAAATCAAAGGGCTTAGAGTTTCCGGTCGTCATTTTGGCGGACACGGCAAAACGATTTAACGAGCGGGATCTGACAGAATCCATTCTTGTGCATCCGTCGCTTGGATTTGGTGCGAAATGCCGTGACCTCTCACGTGGTGTGCGGTATGACACCTTAGAACGACAAGCGGTTGCGGCACGTATGCGACAACAGGCGGTCAGTGAGGAACTGCGCATTTTGTATGTGGCACTCACACGTGCAAAAGAAAAAATGATCATTAGCTGTGCATCTGCGCAGTTTGGTACGCAACTCGCACGTTTGGCACGTTTGGCGGCACTTGGTGAACTGCCTGCTTATGCAATGGGGGGGATGCATAGCGCGATGGCATGGATCGTTGCGCCGCTTTTGTGGCATCCACGTGCAGGAGACCTGCGTGCGTACAGTGAGGAACATGTTGAAATGGATGGACATGCGCCCGATCACATTCAGTTCTATTGCTGCAAACCAGAAGATTTAATGGGGATAGAACAAATACAAGAGACAGAGGTGCAGTTTGCAGAGCTGCCCAGCGTACCGCCAACTCTGCTTTATGGAAACAGTGTTCTAGCAGATATTCCAGCGAAGATGACAGCAACTGGGCTGAAAAAAGGATATAAGGCAGCGGAAACGGTGGAGGAAACTAAGACGGCACGACCGGCAACCGAACTGCGCCGCCCAGACTTTGAACAGCACATACATGGATTGACTCCAGCAGAACGCGGTACGGCACATCATTTATTCATGCAGTTCTGTGATTTTGATGCATGTGCAAACGGTAAGGTGGAAGAGGAGATTGAACGTCTACGAACACGCTGTATTTTATCAGAAGAACAGGCGGATGCAGTAGAGCCTGCACGAATCCAAAGATTCTTTGCATCAGATCTATATAGAAAGCAGATATGTAAGGGAGAAATTCGGCGCGAGTTTAAGTTTTCGGTAACAGTTCCGGTGTCGGACTATTATCCGGAAGCAGAGAGCGTGGACGATGAAGTTTTATTGCAGGGTGTCATTGACTGTCTATCTGAAACAGAAGAAGGGTTTCTGATCATTGACTTCAAAACAGATCGTGTCAGCAGAAACTATATACAGGATCGAGCAGAACAATATCACATACAGCTTGATGCCTATCAAGTTGCTGTGGAGAAAATCTTTGGAAAGCCTGTGTTATCACGTGCTTTGTATTTCTTTACAGCCAATAGCACAGTATACTTATAATATACAGAGAAAAAATGATGTGGGTGGTGTAGTTTGCAGATACAAAATACACCACTCACACTTTTTTGAAAAGTAAAAAGAAAAGTGTTGACAAAGAGGGGGACGTATGGTATTCTATATAAGCAACCAAGAAATGCGCCGATAGCTCAGCTGGATAGAGTGTTTGGCTACGAACCAAAAGGTCGGGGGTTCGAATCCCTTTCGGCGTACCAAA
>JAHHRJ010000076.1 GCA_020025885.1 Butyricicoccus sp.
CGGAACCCCGTTTTTCCATAGGCTCCGCCCCCCTGACGAGCTTCACAGAAATTCGGTGATTTCCGATGCTCAAGTCAGAGGTGGCGAAACCCGACAGGACTTAAAGATACCGAGAATTTCTCCCCGATGGCTCCCTCGTGCGCTCTCCTGTTCCTACCTTGCGGTTTATCGGTGTCTATCCGCTGTTATGGCCGCGTTCCCTCATACCACGCCTGACACTCGATTCCGGTTAGGTAGTTCGCTCCAAGCTGGACTGTATGCACGAACCCCCCGTTCAGTCCGACCGCCGCGCGTTGCTGGGTAACTCGTCGCATGATTCCAACCCCAACACGCACAAAACATCGCCACTGGCGGCAGCCATTGGTAACTGGATTCACGGAGCTTTTAAAGGAGTTCTTGAAGTGGATGCCTGACTACGGCTACACTGAAAGGACAGATTTGGTGACTGCGCTCCGTGTAAGCCAGTTACCACGGTTCAAAAGAGCTCCAACTCTTACGAACCTTCGAAAAACCGCCTTGCTGGGCGGTTTTTTCGTATCTAGAGTACGATGCAAATCAAAAGGCAGTCAAGTACAAGAGACATTAAGCTACCTTATTAAACATCCCTTGCGTGCGCAAAAAACAGGCAATAAAACAAAAAATGATAGAAATGTTTTAAGTAGCTGTGTCTATTGAGATAAAATGGGAGGGATGCCTAGTTTTAAGGCAGTTGCGGGAGAGGCGTGCCTCTTCGCTGCAACGAAGAAAAGCACCGCCTCTCTCTGAATGATTCACTCTCAGAACATAGGAGGCGACGAATGCTGGAAGATTATATCCAAGCGCTCATCGCGCTGCTCACATTACTGAGCATCATTTTAAAGTACGTTTGATGTGATTGAAATTTAGCTGTAACTTCGCCGCCTTTTGAGGCGGCTTTTTTGTATTCAAAAAAGATCATATGTAGATATCCAAAACCGTACAAGATGTCATACATGACGTACTATATTAATATTAATACAAACAATTATGAACCAGTGTTAAGATAGAACATAGTTCTATCTTAACACTGGTTCATAAGTGACACTATGAAAAAAGAAATTCTAATTCAAAAATGGGGGGATGATGCACTCTGCATGGGATGGACAGGCATTCCAAATGCCTTGTTCTTCATGCAACCCCCCCTAAACATAAGTCCAACAAACATGAATGTTTTAATGAATCTATTCATCCATTGGTGGGAAACCGGTTCTTGGCCATACCCATCTCAAAAAGGCCTAGCCGCAAGAATTGGAGTTTCATTGAGAACAGTGCAACGAGCACTTGACGAGTTGTCACATGAAGGATTGATCAAAAAAACACCAACCCCGAGACTGCACCCAAAGTACAAAGGTAGAAACATCTATGACCTTAGCCCAATCATAGAGCTAGTACAGAAAATGGCCCCACAGATAAAACAAAGCATTGGAAAAAAACCAAAGAATATAAACGGATTAGATGAAATTTTTTGAGTTGCTCTGTACTCAGTTTTCATGGAGTCATGGAGCAAATCAAACATAAACACCGAACTTACATTTACCATAACGCCCGCTCGACGCACCGCCTCAGACGCGCTCAGCGCGATCCTGGGGCGTGATCGGCAAAAAACACAGCTTCATACCCCAAACAGCGTCCAAATCGCACAGGATGATTCTGGCGACGTTGCATAGCCATTCACGACACTGCATGACGGCCAGATTCAGCGCCAATCTGCCACCAAAGCCCGATTTTCACCCCCTCACCGTTACCCGGTAACGGTGATCGGTGGCCGGAATTTTTTCGGGCGCCGATCACAGTTGGACAAGCGCCAGCGCGTCAGTAACGCCAAAATTTTTGCATGCAAAAAAATCTGCCGGGTGTCGGGGCGCATCGCCCTGACCGGGGGTTTTGTGTGCCGCCAAACCTTGGCGGTGCTACAAAACATACCCTGTCCCTGGGTTGAGTGGTTTTGAGGTTCGTAGAACCACATGGGGTTGGGTTGTAAAGTGGCACCCTTTGGCACGCCGATTGTGTAACGGGGATTTTCCCCGTGTATACATCGGTATCGTGCCTGTAGTTCATAACATGTGTCTACAGACACACCTACCAAAATCAGGCGTTGAACCCCGTCACGCCTGCTGTGTACGGTCTGCAAACACCCCGTTTACAGGACGTTTTGCCATGACCACGAAAACCACCACCCTGAGCATCCGGATCAGCAGTGAAATGCGTCTCGAAATAGAAGCCCTCGCCGAGAAAAACCGGCTATCGCTGAGCGACTTTGTGAAACGCACACTGTGCGAAAATATGACAGGGCGGCGATTTGAACAGGCGCAGAACGATCTCACCCGGCTGGAATCCTCAGCACGGGACATCGACAGGCAGACAGAGGATCTAAGCACTGCGATCGATGGCATCAGGAAGCGGGAGCGCTGAGAACGGTTCACTACGCTGCTGATCTGCGCCATGTTCCTGCTGATTTTCGGGTTTGCGGGAACCTGCTCCGCCTACTGGTTACTGATCAGCTGATCACAGGAACACCGTGCGAACGCGCTAAAGCCCAACCATAGGGGCTATTCCGCTTCCTCGATCGGACAGACTCGCCAAAGCTACGCAATGGCTCCCTAATCCGATCTTGCGGCGAGCGGTGGGGATTAACAGGGAAGGGTTATACACAGATTCTGTGGGAAAGCAGGCGCGCAAGCTGTGCAGCAAGCACCGGCCGGAGACGCCGGAACCCCGTTTTTCCATAGGCTCCGCCCCCCTGACGAGCTTCACAGAAATTCGGTGATTTCCGATGCTCAAGTCAGAGGTGGCGAAACCCGACAGGACTTAAAGATACCGAGAATTTCTCCCCGATGGCTCCCTCGTGCGCTCTCCTGTTCCTACCTTGCGGTTTATCGGTGTCTATCCGCTGTTATGGCCGCGTTCCCTCATACCACGCCTGACACTCGATTCCGGTTAGGTAGTTCGCTCCAAGCTGGACTGTATGCACGAACCCCCCGTTCAGTCCGACCGCCGCGCGTTGCTGGGTAACTCGTCGCATGATTCCAACCCCAACACGCACAAAACATCGCCACTGGCGGCAGCCATTGGTAACTGAACAAAGTGGATTTAGATATTGAGAGTCTTGAAGTGGTGCCCCGACTGCGGCTACACTGAAAGGACAGTATTTGGTATCTGTGCTCCACTAAAGCCAGTTACCGCGGTTCAAAGAGTTGCTGCTCTGAGAACCTTCGAAAAACCGCCTTGCTGGGCGGTTTTTTCGTTTACAGAGCATGAGATTACGATCTTGGTGGCAGGATCTCAAGAAGATCATCCGTTTCGCTATCTCAGCTTTCAATGCAGAATCGTTCAGCAATAGCCTATTGGTTCTAACTCGTTATAATTTAATCGCCGAAACCATTAACAATAAATGCTGAATCCAGAGATTCTAAAACAGAACGATTCTTCAAGTACAATTGATATTTTTTACTACTCAATGATGCGTTAGAAGAACAATCAACATTCCATCGATTCAACCAAAACGCCCCCGTTGCACATCTAACCCTAACAACTTTTACCCCATCGGTCATGGATAAATCCATTTCAACGCACTCTTTATTCTTCACATTACCTTCATTTGGATGAGGGATTAACTCCAGCTCAACAAAAGAGTTCCATGAAGAGTCATTAAACGACATTTCATCATCCAATGGTTGATTCTTACAAGAATCGACACTAACCACACGATTTACAAGTAAGTTTATGAAAATACTTCTTTTTCTATCAAAGCAACGAACATACATTCGTAAGTCTGTATCAAAAAAAGCATGAGGAACAATCTCACGCTCAGAAATACCATTTTCTAAAGATCTATATTTTATTTTTACAGCATCATTGTTTGTTATAGCCCTAGATAATTCAAAAAATATTTTTGAGTTTGTCCCTGATATATTCTCCATGCTTTCAATTAATGGTTCATTTCTTCCAAAATTATTTTTTACCGCTTTTGTTTCTACTAAATAGGCATCTAATTCTCTGTCAAAGATTGGAGTGAACTCATTAGCATTAATCTCATACCTTTTATAAGTATGATTCAACACCATATTATCACCGCTAATCTCTTTGTACTTTTTGAAGTCACGAGTAGCTGCAGCCTCAGCCACACCAAACTGCGCCATCAAATCAAACCGAGACACCCACCCCTTGAACAGCAACTGAAGCTCGATGAACTGAAGCCTCTCTCGAACCGCATAGCTAATCTCATCATGATTTTTTTCCATCAAGTCCTCCGCACAAAAAACAAACCAAAAACAGCATTGACATCATCATTATGATCGGATTATTATGATCTCACATCAAAATGATCAGACATCATTTTGAGTACTATAATGACAAATAACGGCATCCGATGCCAAGAAGAAAAGGTAACAAGAAGATGAACATCAGCTCGACTGAACAAGCCTACATCTTTCGCCCATTCATCACAGTGAAAGGGCGACGCATCGTTCGCAAAAATGGCGGGATGTTTAAAATCCCAGTAAAAGACAAACAACAACAGAAACTTAACTAAAAGCCGGAGGAAAAATCATGGCAGATAGACGACCATTAAACCCTACAGTAGTAGTGCCTAAGCCGGGCGGAGGTACACAGCCACGCGACCGTAATAATGACGGAACGGTACGCCAAAAACGCTCTGATGCGGGAAAGAAAAGAAAGTAAAGAGGATCGATCAGGTCATTTATTAAACATGAAAATGACCTGTCGCATGATAAAGCCCGTCATAGGGCTTTTCATTTTAATGAGCCGCTAGCTCTTGGAAAAAAGCAGGGTTAGATTGAATCGTCGCAAGTACCTTTGCCGCTAAACCCGTAGGGTTACGTCTCTTAGTTTCCCAACTTTTGATCGTATCAACACTTGTTCCCAAAGCTTTCGCCATTTCACCTTGTGAAACATTTAGCTGCTCCCGAATAGCTTTAACATCAGCAATGTCGTAACAAGTGATACAAGATGCTGATTTAGCTCCATTCTTAATATCGACAGCCTCTTCAAGAGATGCTTTTAAATCGTCAAAAAAGCTCATGCTACACCTCACTTTTCAATGCTTTCGTTAACTTTTTCAGCTCTGCCTTTTCGGCATCAGTCAGACTATCTTTGGTGCTTTTGGGGTATGCCATGATCAGATAAATAACTTCTTTAGTGGCCAAGAAATAAATAACCCTTGCACTTCCACTTTTCCCCTGAGAGCCAGTAGCCATTCGAATTTTACGCAAACCACCTGTTTTCTGAATTAAATCGCCCCTATCAGGCGATTCAATAAGAGCCTTTTGCAACTCCTTTAGCTCATCATCTGTAGCAATTTCTTTTATTTGCCGAGTAAACATAGAAGTCTCGATAAACTCTATCGCATGACTCACTAGGTTCTCCTTATCATCGCATAACAATAGTGTACACCGTACACCACAACAATGTACTAAGTACACCGATAAATATGAGGACTCTATGAGTATGATTTACCATAACGTCCGCTCGACGCACCGCCTCAGACGCGCTCAGCGCGATCCTGGGGCGTGATCGGCAAAAAACACAGCTTCATACCCCAAACAGCGTCCAAATCGCACAGGATGATTCTGGCGACGTTGCATAGCCATTCACGACACTGCATGACGGCCAGATTCAGCGCCAATCTGCCACCAAAGCCCGATTTTCACCCCCTCACCGTTACCCGGTAACGGTGATCGGTGGCCGGAATTTTTTCGGGCGCCGATCACAGTTGGACAAGCGCCAGCGCGTCAGTAACGCCAAAATTTTTGCATGCAAAAAAATCTGCCGGGTGTCGGGGCGCATCGCCCTGACCGGGGGTTTTGTGTGCCGCCAAACCTTGGCGGTGCTACAAAACATACCCTGTCCCTGGGTTGAGTGGTTTTGAGGTTCGTAGAACCACATGGGGTTGGGTTGTAAAGTGGCACCCTTTGGCACGCCGATTGTGTAACGGGGATTTTCCCCGTGTATACATCGGTATCGTGCCTGTAGTTCATAACATGTGTCTACAGACACACCTACCAAAATCAGGCGTTGAACCCCGTCACGCCTGCTGTGTACGGTCTGCAAACACCCCGTTTACAGGACGTTTTGCCATGACAACGAAAACCACCACCCTGAGCATCCGGATCAGCAGTGAAATGCGTCACGAGCTGGAAGCCCTCGCCGAGAAGAACCGGCTATCGCTGAGCGACTTTGTGAAACGCACGCTGCGTGAAAATATGACCGGTCGGCGATTTGAGCAGGCGCAGAACGAGCTCACCCGGCTGGAATCCTCAGCACGGGACATCGACAGGCAGACAGCCAAACTGGCCGGCGCACACCGGGAGCTACTGGAGAAGACACAGAACAGGGGTAAAGAGATGCTGGAGGTAATCGCCGACGTACAACGGCAGACAGAGGATCTGAGCACTACGATCGATGGCATCAGGAAGCGGGAGCGCTGGGAACGGTTTACCACGCTGCTGATCTGCGCCATGTTCCTGCTGATTTTCGGGTTTGTGGGAACCTACGCCGCTTACTGGTTACTGATCAGCTAATCACGGGAACACCGTGCGAACGCGCTAAAGGCCAACCATCAGGAGCTATTCCGCTTCCTCGATCGGACAGACTCGCCAAAGCTACGCAATGGCTCCCTAATCCGATCTTGCGGCGAGCGGTGGGGATTAACAGGGAAGGGTTATACACAGATTCTGTGGGAAAGCAGGCGCGCAAGCTGTGCAGCAAGCACCGGCCGGAGACGCCGGAACCCCGTTTTTCCATAGGCTCCGCCCCCCTGACGAGCTTCACAGAAATTCGGTGATTTCCGATGCTCAAGTCAGAGGTGGCGAAACCCGACAGGACTTAAAGATACCGAGAATTTCTCCCCGATGGCTCCCTCGTGCGCTCTCCTGTTCCTACCTTGCGGTTTATCGGTGTCTATCCGCTGTTATGGCCGCGTTCCCTCATACCACGCCTGACACTCGATTCCGGTTAGGTAGTTCGCTCCAAGCTGGACTGTATGCACGAACCCCCCGTTCAGTCCGACCGCCGC
>JAHHRJ010000077.1 GCA_020025885.1 Butyricicoccus sp.
GCCCTCGCAAGAAACTGGGCTACCGCACTCCGGAGGAACTGTTTGAGGCGTTCCTAGATTCCGTTTACGCCGTTCCTGCAAGCTAACGGATTTTACCGTGCAGGTGTCCAACTTGCACTTGCAATTTGCGTTTCAAATTTCTGTTACCACTGATATTCGCTTCTATGGCTTGCTGAAAACCATTGGTACGACAGACCGCCAAATTCGCCGCATCGTCTGCAACCAAGCCTTGCTGCTGTCTATCCTTGGCATTCCCCTTGGTCTGGTCGTTGGCTATGGCATCGGTACACAAATCACTCCCTTAATCATCGTAAACCTCCATGGCTTATCTGCAAAAGACTTATCTTTCAGCCCTTGGATTTTTATTTTATCTGCCCTATTTTCGCTCTTTACTGTACTCATTTCCTGCCGGAAGCCAGCACACATTGCAGCAAAAATTTCTGCTGTGGCAGCCGTTCGATATACAGAAGGCAGTGCCCTACACCATAAAAAAGAACGGCGCACACGTGGCGCAAAAATTATACACATGGCATGGGCAAATTTGGGGCGCAACCGCAAAAAGACTATGCTTACCCTTATGCCCATTGCTGTGATTTTTCCAATTTTCTTATTTCTTGGGATCATTGTCCCGCTGATTTCCTATCAAATCATGGGACGTCAAAGCATTGTAGACCGAATCCGGCAAGCAGACTAAAAAAAGCGCCCTGCTTTATCCATGGATAAAACAGGGCGTTTGCTCATTGCATGAGGAGTCGGGTCAAAATGAGCACCTTATCTAGATTGCCTTCGATTTTCACTTTTCCGGCATGGTACGCTTCCTGTATATCCAGTCTGCCTGTTAAAATATGGCTGCAATTTGTCATCGTCATGTACAGCGTCGCATCACGGTCGATATATTCATATGGCATCACAGACAGTCGACCATCCAAAACTTCAATATAAAATACGCCGCCAATTTTTCCAGTTAAGTTCACCTGAATTGCAAACAAGCGTCCATTTTCTGATCCAAAGTCTTTATCCTTCAGCTTCTGATAAACCTTTGCGGTCAACTGCTCCAATGTCATTGTATACTGCCCCCTTAATATGATCGGTCTTATCGCAATTTTACTATGATTCTATTATCGCGCAAAACAGGAAAAAGGGCAAGTCCTTTTATGTCGGATGATTTAGGTTTTCTTCACAAACTTTCGCTTGCAATGGGGGCAAGTGATCTCAATCTTCCCTTGACCGCGTGGCACACGCAAGGTTTTCGTGCAAGATGGACAGCGAAAATAACGATGTTCCTTATCCTGCATCTGCATTTTCCGCCCAGCCATTTTACGCTGGAAGGGTGTGAACCATGCCAAAAACCATTGATTTTCCGAAGCACGTTTGTAGGTGTTTCGAGAAAACATGCGAAAATATACGAGCGCCAGCAGGGCAAGAATCAGCCAGGAAATCACAATCCAGCGTGTAAAGATCCAAGGAATAAACAGAACACCTGCTGTCAGCATTAAAAATTGATTGAGTGAATCATTCCCATAGCGTCCATACATCAAACGACGTAAGAAATCAAACATAGAAAAAGCCACCTTAAATTTAGATTACTCTTATTATACGCGTGATTTGCCATTGATTCAATGCACCTACGCGAAAGTTCACAAACTGGTCAAATATTATTTGCTTTTTGTCGCATTTTTGCAGCTCCTCCTACCTTTTGTACCAAAATCACCCATCTTCTTTTCAAAACCATTTGCATATACGTCTGGCCTCTGCTATACTATTTCCATCTAAAAATCTTAAAATCGAGGTGTTTTGATGGAACTTCAGCTCACAGATGATTTTGATGCCCTAAAAATTGCGCAAAGTGGGCAGTGCTTTCGCTGGTATCCGCTCGCAGAAAACCAGTGCCGTATTTTCGCAGGAGATTACACGGTGCTTTTATCTCAGCCTACCCCTGATCGTCTGCATCTAAGCTGCACGGAAACAGAGTTTTTTGATTTCTGGCATGCTTATTTTGATTTTCCGCACAACTATGCAGAAATGCGCTCCAAAATCCCGGCATCCGATCCGTATTTAAGCCAAGCCGCCCAATATGGCTGCGGCATTCGCATTTTGCAGCAAGATCCTTGGGAAATGCTGATCACTTTTATTATTTCCCAGCGCAAATCCATCCCTGCCATCCAAAAGGCTGTGGAAGCCCTATGCACTGCCGGTGGTACACCCATCGGCACAGAAAATGGAAAGACGCTTTATGCGTTTCCCACGCCAGCACAGCTTGCCGCCTTAGATATGGATACACTTGCTGCCTGCGGACTTGGCTATCGTCTGCCCTATATCCAGAGGGCTTCCCAAGTTGTTTCTCAAGATCCTGCAAAGTTTGCCGCATTGTCCGAACAGTCTGATGCGGAGCTGTTGCAGTCCCTGCTCACCTTCCATGGCGTAGGGATCAAAATCGCACACTGTGTCATGCTCTTTGGCTTCCACCGCTTAGATGCCTTCCCCAAGGATGTTTGGATCAATCGTGTGCTCGATACCCATTATCCAGACGGCTATCCCTTTGCCCAGTATGCCCCCTTTAACGGCATTATGCAGCAATATTTGTTTTTCTTTGGACGCGCGACCCACAATACATGATTCCCTAAGCACGCATTGCAATTTGAATGCGTGCTTTTTATTATTTCTTGTCAAAGCGTGCCCAATCCCTGCTCTATTTCATAGGATGCTTTGGGATCCCAAAAATAATTACAATAGGAGGATATCACACAATGGGCATTACCAATGTCAGTACCATCCTAAACAGAGAGCAGATCGACTGTAATGGATCTGTCAAAATCACATTGTCTCTGCATGCAGTTCCAGACATTGAAACAAGCGATATTGTTCTCGTACTGGATCGATCTTCCCGTATGGACGGCGCACCACTCGAAAACATGAAGCAAGGTGCGCTAAACCTTGTCAACCAGCTTTACCAAACCGTAACCGACGCCAATGAGCCAAACAGAATTGCACTTGTCAGCTTTGGCACTCTTGCAACTGTCAATGTGCCTTTCGGCGGCACACTTCCTGCACTGGAAAAAGCAATCACCGAATTGACCCCACAGGGAGAAGCCAACCATGCAGATGCCCTCACCAAGGCAATGCAGCTCTTTGACCGTGGCAAGAAACGCGACAAGATTATTGTCCTATTTACCAATCTGGATGCAACGCTCGGCGCTTCCGCAACCTCTGTTGCACAGGCTTCAAAGAAGGCTGGCATCACCATCTATTGTCTCGGACTAGGCAATGCAGAAAGCCCCAATGTAGATGCTATCACAGGCTGGGCAAGTGTTCCTGCAAGCACCCATGTTTTTATAACCCCCGATCCAGATAAACTCCAGAGCCGTTTTACCGAGCTTGCGCACACTCTCCAAAAGCCGGGTGCAACTGGTATCAATATCAGCGGTATGTTGAAGCCAGATTTCATCATCACAAGTATTCTGGAACCAAACAGGGGCATTACCTTTATGCCAAACCAAAAAAAGCTGTGCTGGACCATCGACGAACTGAGTACAGCCGCAGAAGAAACCGCTGTGCTGGAATTCTTTGTTCAGTATACAGGCAGTTCTTCTGGCGTGAAAGAAATCTTCAAATCACTTACTTATAGAGATGAAGATAAACATCCTGTAACCTTCCCGACACCTACGATCACAGTCACCTGCAGAGGTACAGGTTCAATCATATTCCCAGAGCCGTGTCCTGATCCGATTGATGTAACCATCAATCCCTGTGAAGACTCCATTCTTTTTGATCTGGGAGACGTCTATCTGGACTCCCTTGGACGCATCCTGCAATTTGATCTGACCATTAAAGATGTATGTCCGCATAGGCGCGTTGCACTTGCCATCATTCTCACCGAAAATGATGATATGGATGTTCCGCAACCTCGTGGTATGAAAACTGTTACTATTCCAGCGCATTATGGATACCGTTGTAAAGATGTGATTGTCCGCTGCATCAAATTCGTTGTGCCGGAAGAGCCCGACGAAGAAGGCATGACCACACTTTGCCGCCGCCGTAATTTTAAGGTTCAGCTGATCGCACACTATATCGATACCGACTTCGTGTGCTGCCCCGATTCCCCAGAGCCCGAACCAGACCCTGAACCAGAGCCAGAACCTGAAAAGCCTAATATCGACATATTGACATGCTAAACAAAGAACCCCTGTCGCCTTCGGGCGACAGGGATTTTTTGTTTATTGTATTCGCAATTGTGGTAACGTTCTAGGAATCCTGTTTCTCCTCTGCACTTATTTCAGGAATCCAGGGCGTATCTGAAAACAAAGAAATCGACGAATTTTTCGCAGTGAGTGCGTAGATGCAAAGCAAAAAAACGCAGGAATCCTTGATGGATTCCGCGTATTTTTAACGCAGCAGATGCTGCTCATTGTAGAAAAAGACCAAAATTTCGACTTTTCAGATAGCCCCTAAACTCACCAAAGGAAGAATCGACATGGTAGTCCGGTGCTGGTGTTCTTGGGTCTGCCCATGAAATCCACTCCATAACAGGATCTTTCTCGCCCTGCTTTGGCGTAGAAAACTCTGCTCTATAAATGCCTGTCCGCATTAGATTATCTTGAATCAGTTCCAATGTTTCTAGACTCTTGAGCGGAATCTTACTTTCTACGGTGTATCCAGTCTCCGTCTTGACACTCTTTGTCTCCAAGCCTTCCAGTTTCCATTTGCTGTCAAACTTACGATAATATTCGATCGAATAGTCATGTACACGACCGCTTGGATCTACCTCGATCGCATAATACTTGGGCATTCCCTTTGGTGTTGGCTTATCTACGCTTCCGCCGGCAAAGAACAGCTCCACGCGGTCTTCTCTGTCCACTGTGCTCTCGTCCAGCTTCCACTCCTTATCTACCAATACATTTGTATCTGTTACTTCAAATCCAAAATAGAAGTTGGTACTGTCATGATAGCCCTTAAATACCGTCAGCGGTGCTTCCTTTGCATCCCACGGAAAATGGAAATCACCAGACAAGACAGGGATCGTGCTCCAAACCTTTTCGTCCAGCTTGCCATCCACAGCAGCCTTATCCGCTCTCTTTACGACATCATAATGAGTGTTGCAGCCTTATTGCATACAGTCGCTGCATTTGCACTCGTTACAGCCTCCTGTCCAAACCCAACCAGACCAACCGCGAAAATACCAGTTGCCACTCCGCTCAATAAACGATACGACTTTTTCATAACCTTTTTCCTCCCATATGCTGTTCTTGCTGCACATCTTTTCCAAACCATAAAAAATGCCATCATTCATCTGAATGATGGCATTTTAAATTACTGCACAAGTGACTGCAAAATTTCTTGTGCAATTACAAATTCAGAGATTCCCATAGAACCCGCAGCAACTGTATACTCATCGAATACAAGTACCAGTTTTCCATCTTCATTCCAATAAAAGGACTGCTCTGGATCAATTTGTTCAAGTTCTTCTGGAAAATATGCTGCATTTGGGTCTGTGGCATTGCGTTCTTCCATCTGCCGTCTTACCTCATTCGACAGAACGCGGATATAATCACCCTTCCAGGGGAATAAATTGGAGAGTGTGACCACCTTTCCGCTATTCTTATTGATGTGGTAATACTGCACACGTTGTGCGCCGCCTGCCACAGTCTGCACCAAATACACCCGCAGGGTGAACCACTTGGCATTGTCCATTGCAACCTGATACTGAATATCCAAGCCTGCATGGACATCCGTTCTGCCATACTCTGCTTCAAATGCACGGAGCAAGCGATCTGCTTCTGCCTGCACCGCCGCATTGATCTGTTCGCCCGCTTCCCCTGCCTGCTGGATCTGCGGAATCCGAATATCGACCTGCTGTGCATTTGTGTTGTAAACATGGTGGCGGAATGTGACCACCTGCACCAGCTGTCCGATCACCGGAATACTGCCAAGCGTACGCGCCGCCTCTGCGGATACATTGGGTGCAGCAACAAAGATCGCAATTGCTGCTGCAATACCAACGCCCATCCTATGCCAGCCTCCTGACATCTTTGAGGTGGATTCCAGTTGTGCGCAGGTCTGCTTTACCCGTTCAGCATAGCCCTCAGGGAGCGGGCTGCCCTGTTTCTTCGCAAGTGCACACAGCTGTTCATCCATTGCAGTTTGCATGTTCTGTACCTCGCTTTCAAAAAATCAAGTTTTAAGGTTCTAAAACTTGCCGCAGGCGTGCACGAGCACGGGTCAAACGTGTCCGCACAGCGCCCTGAGAGATCACAAGGATGCGCGCAACCTCCCGCACAGAAAGCCCTTCATAATAAAACAGCGTCACAACTGCACGCTGTTCATCTGGCAGACGCTGCACCGCCTCCCAAAGGGAAAATTGCTCTGTCCAATCGATTTCAGGTGCAGGCAAATTCCACTCAAAATCGGAAAGGCTGGCGGTTGGACGACTTTTGTGGTACTGGTCATAACAAGTATTGGCAACGATCCGCAACAGCCAAGTACGTGCCTTCGCTAGATCACGCAGGGTGCTTCGGCGCGCATAAGCCTTACAGATCGCCTCCTGTACCGCGTCTTCCGCATCTTCATTGGTATGCAGAATAGAGCGTGCGGTGCGGTACATTGCTGTCTGATTCTCCACCACAAGCGCAGTGAAAGTCTCTTGACTCATTTCCACAGAGTGTCTTTCCTCCTTTCCATGCAGGTTCAGACGATTTCGCGAAATCGTCTGATTTGACCGGTCATTTATTATAGACGCATTCGTGCAAAAAAATGTTACTACACTTTTTTAAATTTTTAAACATCACATAAAAATACCAGTGTCAAACACTGGTATTTTTCAGCGTGTCAAAAAAGTCACTGCACCCTTTTTATTTTGGAGCGAAGCGAC
>JAHHRJ010000078.1 GCA_020025885.1 Butyricicoccus sp.
TTTCTGACGAGAAATTTTTCCAAAAATCGCTCTTGCTGAATTATGCGGTATTGCCTTAACTATTCGCATGTTTGATCGGTTTCATAGTCCCGATCAGTCAGCAGTGATCCAGCAGATACTCCTGCAATCAAACGGACAGCCCTTTGCAGTCAGCTCTGATACCCCTGTAATAAGTACTCTGACTGGCATACCATTTGCATTGGATGCAATTCTTCAATATTTTCATTCTGCTTCCACACGCTGCAACAGGACGATGGATTCGCAATGCTTTGTTCTTGGGAATAAGTCAAACGCATGTGCTGAAACGACCTGATATCCACACTTAGAAAATCGTTTCACATCGCGTCCCAAAGTGGCAGGGTCGCACGAAACATAAACAATTCTTGGTGGCTGCATTTGGCAAATCGCCTCAACCGTCTGTTCGTCCAGCCCCTTACGCGGTGGATCGACGGTCAGTACATCTGGACGTTCGCCGCGCTCTGCAAGAAGCATTGCCGCCTGCCCTGCATCTGCACACAAAAACTCCACGTTTTCTACGCCATTCCGTGCGGCATTTTCCTTAGCATTCTCAATGGCTTCTGGTACGATCTCCACGCCGATCACACGCTTTGCCTTCGCCGCCAGTGCAAGCGTGATTGTGCCTGCGCCGCAGTACAGGTCAATGACGGTTTCCGTTCCGGTCAACGCTGCCTGTTCAAGTGCATGTGCATACAAACGCTCGGTCTGCGCATGATTGACCTGATAAAAGGCATGTGGAGACAAACGGAATACATTACCGCACAGGCTATCCTGCAATACAGGTTCGCCCCACAGTGTCTGTGTATGTTCACCCAGAATTACGTTATCCGAACGCTTATTGATATTGACCACAATACCCACCAGCGAAGGCTCTGTACTGGTCAAACACTCGATCAAAGCTTCCTGATACGGGATCTTTCCGCGCGTTGCCACAAGACACAAATGGGTTTCCCCACTGACTGCACCTGTACGCACATAGATATGACGAATGAGTCCCTTTTGGGTACGCTCATCATATGCTGTGATCTGGTGTGCATCCATCCACGCACAGACTTCCTGCGCCAAACGGTCTGCACGCTCTGCTTGAATCATGCACTGTTCGGTACGAACAATATCATGGCTATGCGAGCGATAAAATCCAACATATGTACCATGTGCATCCTGTCCCACTGGATACTGCGCCTTGTTGCGGTATCTTGTGGTATCCTCTGCACCTGTAATACCATCCAACACGCTCGGTGCGCCGCCCAGTCTTGTCAAGGCATCGTCTACCTTTTTGAATTTTGCACGCAACTCTGCCTCATATGAGATATGCTGATAGCAGCAGCCGCCGCACTTGCCTGCAACTGGGCATTCCGGTTCTATGCGGTCACGTGAAGGAATGATGATACGCTCCACACGACCGAATGCCATCTTTTTATTTACCTTTACGATACGAATATCGCATTGATCTCCGACCGCAGTATCGGGCACAAAGACAGCCATACCGTCGATCCGTGCCACTCCACTTCCATCAATCGTGTAGTCCCTGATTTCTGCACGGTATACTTTGTTTTTCTGCAATGCCATATCGTTCAGGCTCCTTTTGAAATGTTTAGTTTTTGAGGCTGTGGATCGGTGCTGGGATGCGTCCGCCACGATGGATAAACTTTGCCGGAGACTTGGTAGAGATTGGCATGATTGGTGCAGAACCGAGTAGTCCGCCAAATTCTACAACATCGCCAACACCCTTTCCGACTGCCGGAATCACACGCACCGCGGTGGTCTTATTGTTTACAACGCCAATTGCAATTTCGTCTGCGATCAGACCAGAGATTACTTCCGCGGTGGTATCTCCCGGCACAGCAACCATATCAATACCAACCGAACATACCGCAGTCATTGCTTCCAATTTTTCCATGGAAAGCACGCCCTGCTGTACCGCCGCAATCATACCCTCATCCTCAGATACTGGGATAAATGCGCCAGACAGACCGCCAACGTTAGAAGATGCCATAACGCCGCCCTTCTTGACTGCGTCGTTGAGCATTGCAAGAATTGCAGTCGTGCCGCAGCCGCCGCAAGTCTCCAAACCAACTTCTTCCAGAATACGTGCAACCGAGTCACCGATTGCCGGTGTCGGTGCAAGAGACAGGTCTACAATACCGAATGGCACGCCCAACCGCTCAGACGCAAGGCTGCCCACAAGCTGACCCATGCGTGTGATCTTGAATGCGGTCTTTTTGATGATCTCCGCAACTTCGTTGATGGAACAATCGCCCGCACGTTTGATTGCTGCCTGCACAACACCCGGACCCGAAACACCAACATTGATGACGGTTTCTGGCTCACCAATGCCATGGAACGCACCTGCCATAAACGGGTTGTCATCCACTGCATTTGCGAACACAACGAGCTTTGCACAGCCCATCGACCCATTGTCCTTGGTGATCTCCGCAGTTTCCTTGATAACGCGTCCCATAAGTCCAACTGCATCCAAATTGATGCCTGCCTTAGTGGATGCAACATTGACAGAAGAACATACACAGTTTGTGGTCGCAAGTGCTTCTGGAATGGAACCAATCAAAATCTCATCGCCCTTTGCAAAGCCCTTTTGCACCAGCGCAGAAAATCCGCCGACAAAGTTCACGCCTGTGGTCGCCGCCGCGCGATCAAGTGCCTGTGCGAGCGGAACATAACTGTTTGCCGTAGTTGTTGCACCAATCATTGCAATCGGTGTAACGGAAATACGCTTGTTGATGATCGGGATACCCAGTTCCCGCTCGATTTGCTCACCGGTCTTTACCAGATGCTCTGCGCGGCGGGTCACCTTATCATAGATCTTGTCGCCTAGCACCTTAATATCATCAGATGCCAAGTCACGCAGAGAAATGCCCATTGTAATGGTACGAATATCCAGATGCTCTTCCTCGATCATCTGAATGGTTTCTAAAATGTCACCTGTATTGATCATTGTCATAATCTTACTGCACCTCTTATTTTCGTTTCGCCTTGATTAAATGCGGTGCATTGCATTGAAGATATCCTCATGCATGCAGTGAACCTTCATACCAAGATCCGTGCCGATTTTGTCTAAATCTGCACAGAATGCATCAAATGGCACAGTGCAAGCGGTAATGTCCACAAACATGACCATCGCAAACATATCTTCCACAACGTTCTGAGAAATATCCTGAACATTGACCTTATGGTCAGCCAGAGACTGCGAAATCGCAGCAATGATACCTGTTCTGTCTTTTCCTACTACTGTAATAACTGCACGCATTGTAATACTCCTCCAAATCAACTCAAAATTTATTGTTATTAATCATCCACACTGAGCGTGTCGGTGATAATCAGATTGGAAACCAGAAAACCAGCATCTGTCAGCCTCCAGCCTTCTGCTGTCTCTTTTGTCAGTCCTGTCGCCTGCAACGCACGCAGCTTCTCTGCATAAGGTGCAAAGCTGCAATTGAATTTTTCTTCGAAAGCTGCGGTGGATATGCCGTCGCTTGTCCGCAGACACAGCATCAAATACTCCGCATGTGGTGGAAATCCAGCAATCACTTCTTCCTCTATGGTCTGTGGATCGGTGCAAAACTCTGCGAGATGATCGGAATATGCAAAGCGCTTTCCTGCAATGCAAGAATGTGCACTGGGTCCAAATCCAAGATAATCCGACTGCTTCCAATAGCGGCTATTATGTCTGGAATGTTTCTCCGGCTTTGCCCAATTGGAGATCTCATAATGGAGATACCCTGCCTTTTCCAAAGTGTCACACAGCTTCAGATACAGTTCTGCTTGTGTGTCCCCATCCGGTAAAACAGGACTCCGCTCTGCCATCGGCGTTCCCGGTTCCAGCTTCAAGCTGTAACAAGACAGATGCGCAGGTTCTAGTTTTAACAGCGCGTCTACCGACTGCAAAAAGCGTTCTTTTGTCTGGTCAGGCAATCCATACATGAGGTCTAAGCTGATATTGTCAAAACCCACTCGCTTTGCGCGTAAAACTGCCTGCTCTGCCTGTACAAATGTGTGACACCGCCCAAGCATACGCAATTCATCATCATGCGCCGACTGTACGCCAATGGACAATCGATTCACACCAGACTCCTTTAAGGCAGATAACAAATCATCACCCATGGAGTCTGGATTGCACTCTACGGTAATTTCGGCATCTTCCATCACGAAGAACGCTGCGCGCACTGCTTGTAATAATGTGCTGAGCCGTTTCCCACCAATAAGGGATGGTGTTCCACCACCAAAGTAAACCGTATCTACTGGTCTTCCAGCAAATGCAGGGGCAGTGCGCTGTATTTCTCTGCACATGCTGTCTACATAGCGGTCGATCTGCATCGCATCGCCAGCGAATGAGTAAAAGTCACAGTACTGGCATTTCGAGGCACAAAACGGGACATGCAAATAAATGCCCAACCGCTCGTTATTATTCTTCATCCAGCTTGAGTACCGCCAGAAATGCTTCACTTGGTACCTGCACACTGCCCAAGGTACGCATACGCTTTTTGCCTTCCTTCTGCTTTTCCAGCAGCTTCTTCTTACGGGTAATGTCACCGCCGTAGCATTTCGCCAGTACGTCCTTACGAACTGCCTTTACAGTCTCTCGTGCAATGACCTTGCCGCCGATTGCTGCCTGAATCGGTACTTCGAACAACTGGCGTGGGATATTGTCTTTGAGCTTTTCACAAATGCGTCTTGCGCGTCCATATGCCTTTTCACGATGTGCAATAAAGGATAATGCATCGACCTGATCGCCATTGAGCAGCATGTCTACTTTGACAAGATCGCTCTTGCGGTAATCGCTCAGTTCATAGTCTAAGGACGCATAACCCTTAGTGCGTGCCTTGAGCGCATCAAAGAAATCATAGATAATTTCATTGATCGGCATTTCATAATGCAGCTCTACCAGTGTAGAGTCCAGATACTTCATATCCTTGAACACACTGCGGCGCTCCTGACACATCGGCATAATATTGCCTACAAATTCCTGCGGTGTGATGATGGACGCCTTTACAAACGGCTCGAGTGCTTCATCAATGTGTGCCGGGTCTGGATAATCATGCGGATTGTCGATCCAGAGTATAGAACCATCAGTTTTCACGATTTGATAGACAACAGATGGCAATGTTGTTACAAGCTCCAAATCAAACTCACGTTCGAGGCGCTCCTGAATGATCTCCATATGCAGCATGCCAAGAAAGCCGCAGCGGAAACCAAAGCCCAATGCAATGGAAGACTCTGGCTCAAAGGACAGTGCTGCATCATTGAGCTGTAACTTTTCCAATGCGTCGCGCAGATCGGGATACTTGGAGCCATCGGCGGTGTAGATGCCACAATATACCATCGGCTGTGCCTTACGGTAGCCCGGTAGTGGCTCTTCGGTTGGCTCATCCACTCCGGTTACAGTATCACCCACGCGGGTATCTGCCACATTCTTGATGGATGCAGTAAAGTATCCCACCTCACCAGCCGAAAGTGAATCAGCCGGTGCCAGTCCGAGCGGGTGCATATAACCGCACTCAATCACCTGAAATTCTGCGCCCGTTGCCATCATGCGCACTTTCATGCCCGGCTTCATTTCGCCGTCCATCAGGCGCATATAAACGATAACGCCCTTATACGGGTCATACTGGCTATCGAAAACCAGTGCACGCAGTGGTGCATCTGGGTCTCCTGTTGGTGCTGGAATGTCGCTTACGATGCGCTCGAGCACCTCATGGATATTGAGCCCCACCTTGGCAGAAATCTCTGGTGCATCTTCTGCCGGAATGCCAATGATATCTTCAATCTCCTGTTTAACGCGCTGGGGTTCTGCCGCTGGCAAGTCAATTTTATTGATGACGGGAACGACTTCCAAGTCATGCTCGAGTGCAAGGTAGGTGTTACCCAAAGTTTGTGCCTCAATGCCCTGTGCAGCATCTACGACAAGCAGCGCACCCTCACAAGCTGCGAGCGAACGGGATACCTCATAGTTAAAGTCAACATGACCTGGGGTATCGATCAGATTCATATGATAAATTTCACCGTTGTCTGCCTGATAGTCCATGCGCACGGCACGTGCCTTAATGGTAATGCCGCGTTCGCGTTCGAGTTCCATATTATCAAGCAGCTGTTCTTCCATTTCGCGCTGTGTAACAGCCTTACACTGTTCGAGCAAACGGTCAGCCAATGTAGATTTACCGTGGTCGATATGCGCAATAATAGAAAAATTACGAATGTTTTGCTGATTTTTCACACACATTCTCCTTTATGCAAAGCGTCGCCAATTCCTCCGCGGAAATTTTGCGTATATATGGTATAGTATAGCAGAATTTTCAGCTATAAACAAGCTGTTATATCGCATGCTTAGGCATCATTCGTATGATTTTGTATTCTCAACGGACAGCTTTCCCATTCGATCGCAGCACTCTTTCCTCTTCGCTGCCATAATATTTTTCATACTTTTCTCTAAATATGGATACACTTTCTTTGTGGGTTTTACCAAAAGTGCCGTAAAGCCCCTGCCTTTAGGTATGGGGATATAAGGCACACATAGATTCCCCGTTTATGAGGGTATTGCCTTGTATT
>JAHHRJ010000079.1 GCA_020025885.1 Butyricicoccus sp.
TGTCGTAACTCCATTCTACCATGCAGGAAAAATCACTATGGATTTTTTTCTTAGGTGTCCAACTTCATCATGCAATCAACCAACAGTAACAAATATAGAGTGCTCCATTATGTTTTATCGCGATATATTGGGGCTTTTTTCCAAGGAGAGCTGACCATGGAGGGAGAAGCGACTGCAAAGCTGTTTGGCAGACCGGGCTGCAAAGCGAGAGTTGCATATCTTGGCGGCAGCAGTCATGTGAAGGGTCCTGCGGTGGAGCTCATCCAGCCGATCACGGAACCCGAAACGGTAAGAGAAGCAGACCTTTTTTCTACATCTATTTCTGAGCTTTGTTTTCAGACAGATGATTTATGGCGGGAATATGACAGACTGCGTGCGCTTGGGGTAGAGTTTTTGTCTGAGCCGCAGGACTTCGATTTTACGGCGGACGGATTTAGCAAAAGCCGGGCAGTATATCTCAAAGACCCAGATGGCATTATTTTAGAACTGATGGAAACGTACGAATGACCCATGTCAGCCGTGCGCGCCAAAGGACTGGTATACCATGCGTCATGCCGATTTGCATAATCTGCGTGACATGACTGTGGAGCTGCCACTCGGTGTATTTACTGTGATCGCTGGTGTGGTTGGCTCAGGAAAAGCTCTCTCATGGAGATGTTTGCAAAGCAGTATCCCGGAGACTTGGTTTCCATTCATCAGCAGGATATTGGGGTCAGTCTGCGCTCCACACCAGCGACTTATCTGGGCATTGCAGATGATATCCGCAAGCGCTTTGCCGCGCAAAGTGGAAAGCGTGCTGGACTTTTTCTTTCAATGGTGCCACCGCATGCTCGGTATGCGGTGGCAAGGGTGTCATTGTTTCAGATATGGCGTTTATGGATACCATAGAAACCGTGTGTAAGGCTTGCGACGGGCTGCATTTTCAGGATATTCATGAAATGATTTCCCTGTTTGATAGCCTTGTAGAGCAGGGCAATTCTGTATTTTTGGTGGAGCATAATCTGGAAGTCTTAAAGGCGGCAGATTATGTGCTCAAGCTGGGGCCACAGGGTGGCGTAGAAGGGGGACAGCTCCTGTTTGCCGGAACGCCAGCGCAGATGATAGAGTGTGCACAGTCTGTGACAGCCAAATATCTTGCCCATGCGGCAGGGATTGTGCAGGCATCGCATAAATGGTCCGAAATGAACTTCATATGATTTGAACGTAAAAAACAGAAGCATCCAGTGGTGGAGTACTTCTGTTTTTTCATATCTGGAGCAATACCGCATAATTCAGCAAGAGCGATTTTCGCAAAGCGCCGCAGATGACATTGTGCGGTGTTGCCCTGGATTTTTAGGAGAAATCAAAGCCCCAGTTCTTCCACCTGGGGAAAGCAGATCGAGAGCGCAAAGCCTTTGCCCCATTCCGACTGTACTTCCAAACGAAGGTTCAAGTCATCTGCCATTTTTTTCGAAAAATACAGCCCCATACCAGTTGCTTTTTTTCGGTTGTCCGCAGAATCGCCTGTAAAACCCTTTTCAAAAATATAAGGCAGGTCGCAGCTTCGCACCCCGATTCCATTGTCACGGATGCATAGGATATCCACAGCCTGTGACTGATCTAGGGTCAGTGTCAGTTCTGGGTTCGATGCGCTGTATTTGATGGCATTGCTGATAATTTGCCCAAGAAGAAACTGGATGCCGCGACGGTCGGTGAACACCTTGGCACAGGGAACCTGATTGTGAACTTGAAAGTGCTTTTCTTCCAAAAGTGGCGCATAGTCTGTCAGCATATCCTCAATACACATTTGAATGTCGATGTGCTCAAACAAATAATCCTTGTATGCGCTTTTGAGACGGGCATAGTAGAGCATCTGATTGATGCCTTCCTGCATTTGATTGCGGATATAGTCCAACTTAAAGTGTACAGGGGCTGAAATCTCATCTGCGCGATTATCTAAAATCATGGTGAGCAGAGAAAGCGGCGTTTTTGTCTCGTGTGCCCAAGCCTCCACATATTCTTGATAGTCACAAAGCTCAGCGTACGCCTGATTGTAAGCATCTTGCTGTTCACGCAATACTGTGCCCAAAAGACGAATGGCATCTGCCTGTGCAGTGCTCACTGTTTTTAATAGGGCTTCCTCATGATAGATATCTGGATTTCTTAAAAAAGCACCAAACGCCTGCGCTCTTTTTTGTTCCAGAACACGCAGCACAAAAAGAAGTACAGTGAATAAAAGCACAGAGGTCAGCAGGATGACAGCAGACAGCGCAAGGAAGGATTGTGCATCGGCAAGCCACAACAGCAGAGCCGCAAAACCATCTATGCCAAGAAGGAGCATAAGCCAAGGGGCATATTGACAAAATATCAACCAATTACGTTTTATCATGGGTGTCCTCGGGTTCTAAGCGATAGCCGATTCCACGCACAGGCACAATTTTTTGCCCCATGGAAAGGCTTCGCATGGTCTTTTTAAGGCGCGTCAGATTGACTTGTAGCGCATTTTCATCAATAAATTCGGTGGTCTGCCAGAGTGCCATACATAAATCCTCTCGTGTCACCACTGTATCCCGGTGCATCAGAAAGACTTCGAGTAGCTTTCCCTGATTTTTCGGCAGCACCATAGAATGATTTTGGATATATAGGGTATAGGTCTCGCGGTCGAGCAGAAAGCCTTGTCCTTCCAAAAGGTTAGAGCGTCCCTCATAGCGCCTCAGCACATTGGAAACTCTTGCAAGCAGGCGCTCTTTCCGGCAGGGCTTTGTGAGGTATTCATCCGCACCCAAGTCAAGCGCATGCACTTCGTCCCGCATCTGGTCTCTTGAAGTGAGGATCAGCACAGGAATTGCGGTTTTTTGTTTGATGTCACGGCAAATTTGAAAGCCGCTTATCTGGGGGAGATTGATGTCAAGCACAATAAGGTCAGGCATATATGCAAGAAGCTGTTCCTCTGTCTGGCTGAAATCATGGATCGCTAGGACTTCATAGCTTGCCTTTTGCAGCATACAGGTGAGCTCCTCGCGCATCAGTGGTTCATCTTCCACAATCGCAATTCGTTTCATGGCAGTATGGTATCCCTCCTTTTGACGTGGTTATTCTTCTCGCTCTGGTACCATAAGGGTCAAAAGATAGCGGCTGCTAGAGCGTGTTACAGCGGTAATGTAGATATATTCTATCACACAGAGGAGTAAAATCATAGCGCTGGAAACAGGGAGCCATGCAGCACTGTATCCCGGAATACCGTCTGACAGCAATCCAGAAAGCAAGCCCTTAACACCGAACAGACTGCTTAGGACAGCAACGATGACCGGAATTCCAAAGTACCAGTGAATCTGTTTGTTTGCAGATTGGCATAAATCTTCGTAAGTTGCACCAAGGCGAATGAGTGTTTGATAGCGCCGGTTTGTTTTTTGCTGCCGCATAAGAAATTGCACGCCCATTACCGTATTTGCAATGATGAGGAAAATAAGGGCAAGATAGATGGTGATATAACTCGATGCGACGATATAAAATAGCTGCCTCCCTATATTTTGCAGATAGCTTTCATAGGAAAGCCCTGTATGCGCCAGTTTTTCATTCATTTCTAAGATTGCGCCCATAAGACTTACACGGTGCGCCGCATCCTGATTTAGAATTCCATTGACATAGACAGAATATGTGCCTTGGGTGTAATAGGAAAAGGCTTCATCTGGTAAAATGAGTGCGAAAGAGAGTGTGATCGAGCGATCAGTCACAAGGCTTGTGGTCTGTACCATTCCAGTTAGATAGAGGGGCGCACCATCTAACTGTGCTTTCGGTCTGCCAGATAGGATTTCATTTAATATCCGGGCGCGCTCTAGTGGCAGAAACTCAGTATCCATATAGATTGCGGCTTCATTCTCTGCAAGGCTCAGTGTCGGCAAGCCTGCCTGTGTAAGCAGCTCATTGTATCCAGATAGGGAGATGAGATAGGGATGATCTGCATGGCTCAGATTATTGAGCAGTACCTTTTGTGCATCAGATGCAGGCTGTTTTCTCAGGGCATCCATCACAGAGTGCATCACAAAAACATCTTGAAATGCCTCTGTTGTGCGAATACGCCCCACTTTCATTTGGAATAGGCTGGAAAATGCGCCATCTAACTGGTGTTCTTTCAGTGTGCGGAGAATCTCGTCTGCACCTGCTGCATCGCTCTCTAAGCGTGGCTCCGTAAAGGTATAATCAAGGATATGAGGGTCTGATTGGCTGTAAGACTGGGCAATGGAAACACCAGCACCAAAACAGCAGAGCGCGGCAAGAATCAGCAGAGAACCCACCGCCATGGTGCTCGACTGATAAATAACATTTTCTTCCAGCTGCCGGTAATTGAAAATATGCAGCTTTCCGTTTCCTGCTCCCAGCAAAATTTGCATGAAAAAGCGCATTCCAAGGAACAGCAAAAGTGTTCCCACAAGACCGAAAACAAGGGTCAGCGCCATTTCTTGGTTGGTTTTCCAAGAGATACCACGGATTGCCATATAGTAGGCAGAGCCAAGCAGAATAACACCCGTACAAAGCGCCGAAGCATAGAACACGGTGGGCAGTTGTCTTTTTGTGCCCTCTGGGGTTTCGACCAGCAAAGACTGGATTTCCTGACGGCTGATTTTGCCACTTAAAATCAGGAAGGCTGCCAGCTTGATGGCAAGAAAACCAAGTGTTGTCCATAGGATGGCTGTCAAAGACAGGGAGGGCTGATGCCCGATAATGCCTAGTCCAACAAGTTTTGCGGTTACTAGGCTGATCAGCTCAGAGAGCAGAACGGCTATGGGGAGACCAATCAGCAGGGAGAGGATGCTGCTGCGAAAATCTTCTGTAAGAAGCAGGAAAAAGAGTTTGATGCGGCGCATACCCAGCATGAGATAGACCCCGAACTCATGCCGCCGACATTCCATTTGAAACTTGCAGGCAAAATAGATGAGGAAAAATAGAATCACCAGTGTCATGCCATAGAATACAGGAATCATGGCAAGCAGCTGATTGACTGCGTCACTTTCCATCTGCCGCAAAAAGCGCATGACATCCTGCTGGGAGAGCGATAGAATGATGTAAAAAGCTACAATGGAAATGACGAGCGATGCAAAAAATAACCCATTTTCTTTGCGGTTTCGTTTGCTGTTTCGGGAAACGAGTTTAGAGAACATTTGCGCTGCCACCTCCTAGCTGAGCCATAACACCAAGGATTCGTCTGTAAAAATCCTGCTGGGATTCGTTTGGCATATCGCGCCGAAGCGTGTGGAAAATTACACCGTCTTGAATAAAGAGAATGCGCTTGCAGTAGCTTGCAGCATTGGAGTCATGCGTCACCATCAGAATGGTCGTATTTTCATCCTGATTGAGTCCCGCCAGCTTGTCCATGAGCGTTTTTGTGTTTTTAGAATCCAGAGCACCCGTTGGCTCATCTGCGAGGATGATGCTTGGATTTAAAATAAGCGCTCTGGTTGCAGCAATGCGCTGTCTTTGCCCGCCGGACATTTGCGCTGGGAATTTATCCAGAATATCAGAAATTTCCAGATAGTCTGCTAACTGTTCAAGACGTTCTTTGCTTTCTTTTTCAGGTACATTGTGTAGAGAAAGCGGTAGTAAGATATTTTCACATCCGGTCAGATTGTCTAATAGTTCAAAATTTTGAAACAGGTATCCAATCTTTTTCCCGCGATAGTCTGCGAGCTTGCCGCCCTTGAGCGCTTGCAGTTCCGTGCCTTCCATGACAATGCTGCCACTGGTGGGCTGGATGACCGCAGCAATACAGTTTAATAGTGTGGACTTACCCGAACCACTGTTCCCCATGATACCGAGAAATTCGCCGGGCATAACCTGAAAGCTGATATCATTTAACGCCTTTGTCTGGTTTGCAGACTTGCCATAATATTTTGTTAAAGATTTGATTTCAAGAATTGGTTCCATTTGATGACCTCCTTTGGTTTCTGACTTTATGATACCATGGAAAGCCCTTCAAAAATACTTACAGCGGATGAAAGGTTTTTCTTGTCAGCAGTCTATAAAAATGATATAATGTGCAAAAAGTATCTTTTTGCAAGGTGCTTTTCTCAGGAAGATGTGCAGTTGCTTTTTCTTCAGGAGAGGACATCCTTTTCGTATGTCTCTAGAATACTACATTTCTTATGATAAATAAAATACATTTGCTTAGGGGCTGTCTGAAAAATATAGATTCTTGTCCTATATCAACAAAATAAACATG
>JAHHRJ010000008.1 GCA_020025885.1 Butyricicoccus sp.
TTTACAATATGCGCAACCAAACGCAGATTGTGCTCAATGAGTGCGTTACGTGCGGATGGATCTCCTTCCGCCAGCCGTTTCAGGCAGTCCTCTTCTTCATCGGCATGCAGAGGACGAGGAAAAGAACCACCTGTGCCTTGCACACGAAGCATGAAATACAGTGCATGCATCCAAAATAGCATAGAAAAACGCCCCTTTCTGAGATAGAATAACTCTATTCGCAGATGGGGTCGTCCCATGACAGGAAAGGGAATCTCACGAGATTGCATATGAAAATCAAATTCGAAAAGGAAAGCTCGACCGGGGCTTTCTTTTTTTATGCGTAAACGGAGAATAATGCTTGACAAACTGTGCATATCTGTATATGATGTATATATACAGTAAATATGGATGGAGGAGGTCAATCGTGAATCTCATTATTCGGAATACATCGGGACAGCCATTGTATGACCAGATCACGGAGCAGATTAAAGCACTCGTTTTATCCGGAGAACTGAAAGCAGGAGAAATGCTTCCTTCTATGCGTGTACTTGCAAAAGATTTGAGGATCAGCGTGATTACGACAAAACGTGCATATGAGGAGCTGGAACGAGATGGATTTGTGGAAACTGTACCCGGAAAAGGTTGCTTTGTTGCACAGCCCAATTTGGAACTCATCAGAGAAGAAAACCTCAAACGGATCGAAACCCACCTGAGCGCGTGCCTCACACTGGCAGAACAAGCAGGGGCATCGGAAAATGAACTGCATGAAATGCTCAGTTTGCTTGCGAAAGGAGAATAAACCATGAATACGATCACATTACAGAATGTATGCAAACAATATCCTGCATTTTCTTTGGATTCTGTCACATTTTCTGTGCCGATGGGCAGCGTTGTTGGACTGATCGGAGAGAATGGAGCGGGAAAATCGACCACCATTGGCTTGATCCTTGGTATGATCCGTCCGGACAGCGGGCAAATCACAGTGCTGGGGAAGCAAGGCGATTTGGACTTTGAACACATTGGAGTTGTCTTTGATGAGAATTGCTTTCCTGGGACATTATCAGCGCAGGATGTAGGCAAGATTTTGTGTGCTTCTTATCGAACTTGGTCGCAATCTGCCTATGAAACCTATTTGGAACGCTTTGGACTGCCACGCAAAAAGCCGATCAAGGAGTGTTCACGCGGTATGCGCATGAAGCTGAGCATTGCAGCAGCACTATCACATGACAGTCATTTGCTTGTACTTGATGAACCGACAAGTGGACTTGATCCCGTAGTACGCGACGAAATTCTGGATATTTTTTATGACTTCATGCAGGATGAACATCATGCGATTCTCATTTCTTCCCATATCACAAGCGATTTGGAAAAGATATGCGATTATATTACGATGATCCACAAGGGAAAGGTGTGCTTCAGCGAGGAAAAAGATGTTTTGCTCTCGAAATATGGGGTACTGCATTGCGATGATAAAATACTGGAAACACTCGCGCCAGAGGCGGTATATGGTGTGCGCCGCAGCCAGTTTGAGATACAGGTGTTGGTGGAGCGCGAAAAAGTACCATCTGATTTGCCAGTTGATCTGGTTACACTGGACCAGCTGCTATTGTTTGCGGCAAAGGAGGAATAAAACATGTTTGCACTGCTTTTAAAAGATATTTTGAGTCTCAAAAAGAATCTCATAACATATATCGTGTTTTTGATAATTTATACCGTCATAGGTATTTATGCAGGCAATAGCGGTTTTTTCCTGAGCATTGCACTGGCATTTGGTGTTATGATGCCAGTGAGTGCACTGTGTGTGGATGAACAGTGCCATTGGGAGCGTATGGAAGTCTGTATGCCAGTTTCACGCGGTGCGGCGGTTGTAAGCAAATATGTACTGGCGCTGCTTACGCTTGTATGCGCCTTGCTGCTTACGCTTGCTGTGATGGGTTTGTGCGCTTGGAGCAGCGTTGACGTGCCAGAGCTTTCCGGACAGGATGTTTTGATCATGGCTGTTTTGGGTGTGATTATGACTGCGTTACAGATGCCATTTTTGATTTGGTTGGGTGTAGAGAAGGGACGCTTTGTCTCAATGGGCGTGATCTTTCTGCTTGGCTTTGGTATGCCTGTTCTGATCCTGCGTTCTAATTTGATTTCATATGGTACAGAGTATTTCTTTGAACATATTTACAGTGAAATGGCAAGGGGGATTCAGCCGGGTATATGGCTGCTGGGACTTGTGACAATGAGTATCCTTGCACTCTCCATTTGGATCTCCATTCGAATTTATAACAAAAAAGAAATTGCGTAAATAAGGAAATCGGCAGATGAAAAATCATCTGCCGATTGTGTTATCGTGCGAGCTGTTCAAAAAGTGGGAGGGCGCGTTCGATGGTTTCTGTTTGGACGCAGTAAGAAATGCGGATGTGTCCGGGGGCGCCAAAGTCACATCCGGGGACAACCAGAAGATCCAACTGTTTTGCACGTTCACAGAATGCCGCGTCATCTAAATCAGGAACCTGTGGGAACATATAGAATGCGCCCTTTGGCTTAACACAGGTATAACCATAAGATGTGAGTGCATCATAGAGCAGGTCACGGTTTTTCTTGTAGATGGAAAGATCCGCAGTCAAGCCACTGCACTGCGCTGCCACACGCTGGAACAGGCTAGGGGCGTTGACATAGCCAAGCACACGTCCAGCACCGCAGATCGCAGCATAGGTTTGTTCAAATGTTGGAACGGTGTTTGGTACAAGTACATAGCCAATGCGCTCGCCGGGGAGAGACAGCGACTTGGAATAAGAATAACACACCAAGGTGTTTTCGTAGTAATTGGGGAGAAAGGGAACAATCGTATCTGCATCGTAGACCAGTTCGCGGTAGGGTTCGTCGGAAATCAGGAAAATGGGGTGCCCAATCTCTGCGGACTTCTTGCGGAGCAGGTCAGTGAGCGCTTGGATCGTCTCTGGCGTGTAGACAGCACCAGAGGGATTATTGGGAGAATTCACCACGATCGCGCGGGTGTTTGCGTTGATACGCTGGATCAATGTCTCAAAATTGATTTGGAAATCAGAGGTACGCGCGGGAATGACCAATGCTTTTGCACCTGCACCTTGTTCGATGAAAACCAAGTATTCGGGGAAATAAGGCGCAAGTACAATAAATTCGTCTTGCGGTGAGGTGGTGAGGGTCTTAAAGCAGATGGACAATGCAGCGGCAGCACCAACGGTCAGATATAAATTGTGTGCGCCGTAGTTTGTGCCAAAACGATGGTTAAGATCGTTTGCAATGGCGGTACGCGCAAAGTCTGCGCCCTGTGCGGAGGTATAGCCGTGGGTCAGAGCAGGAGATTCCGTGTTTAGGATATCCAGAATCACCTGCTTGACTGCATCGGGCGCAGGAACGTTGGGGTTACCGATCGAAAAGTCAAATATATTTTCTGCACCAACGATCGCGGCACGTTGTTGCCCAAATGCGAAAAGCTCGCGGATGGTAGAGCGTTTTTGTCCGAGTTCCAATACAGTGGGGTTGAGCATAGAGGAAAGCCTCCTTTGTTGCAAAATAATTTTCCTTTATTATAGCACTGTGGCAAAGTGTACGCCAGTTTTATTTGCATATCAAATGAAAATCTGCTACAATGGCAAAACAGAAAGGGGATATGGCAGATGGGATATAATACGCTGTCAATGGCGCATGATTTTATTAAGCGATATGTAAAAGCAGGGGGTCTCTGTATTGATGCAACCGCTGGACGCGGACGCGATACAGCGCTGTTATGTGAGTTAGTTGGTGCAGAGGGAACGGTATTGGCGTTTGATGTACAGCCGAGCGCGATCGAGCAGACAAAGATGCTGCTTGACGAGCGCGGGCTGTGCGCACAGGTGATTCAGGATAGTCATGCAAATATGGAGCAGTATGCACAGCCGGAAAGTGCAGACTGTATTGTATTTAACTTTGGACGGCTGCCCGGCGGCGATCCGGAGATCTTTACAACAGAGCACAGCTCGATCCCAGCGATTGCGACAGGACTGCGCTTGCTCAAACGCGGCGGTATTATGAGCCTGTCTATCTATTATGGCGGTGCAAATGGATATGCAGAACGGGACGCAATTTTAGCGTATCTCAGAACGATTGACGACAAACAGTTTTCTGTGCTCGTGGGTGATTGGGCAAACCGTGCCGGAGATCCGCCAATCCCTGTGTTTATCTGGAAAGAATAAGAACTGCCTACGTCAATTTCAGTGTGGGCAGGAGAAATGTTAAAAATTGAGGAAAGGTCTTGTCAGAGGCGAGATTGTATGGTAGAATAAAAAAGCTGTTATAGTGACAGTGGGAACAATTTGGAGAAGTATCGAAGTGGTCATAACGAGCTCGACTCGAAATCGAGTTGGCGGTAACACGTCACGTGGGTTCGAATCCCACCTTCTCCGCCAAATCATTTAAAGTTTCATGCCGTAGGTTAAGATTGCCTGCGGCATGAAACTTTTTTATACCATTGAAATGATTGGAGAAGATGTTGGTTTGCATGCATCCATTATACCCAAAATTGACGGTGTTTTGCACAAGCAGCATTGAAATAGGACTAAAATTAGACGAAATGGAGAAGGAGAAGAAAACAAGAAAAAAATCCAAAAAATCTTTCAAAAAAGTGTTGACAATAAAGTTAGTGTATGCTAACATATATCCAGAGGTTAGCCAAGGTTAACACTCGAAGGATTCACTTCTTTCTCAAATTCTCGAATCATTCCCCCTATGTGGACGGTATCCGCAGTACCGTCCACGATGTGGGAAACATGAGGAACTTTTACGCACAAGGTTAGTTTAAACTAACTTTCTCATAGGAGGACATACGATGTATTCGTTTGATCTGTTGCTTGCCGAACACAGCGCACCTGTGCTCGCAGGGCTTAAAACTGCAAATCTCATTTCGTGCAGAAAAGAATGGTATCCAAACCTGCCGCAAATGCTTGAGATTTATCAGAGAGCGTTTGCAACGCGCGGCGTTTGTTTCCGCATCTTGTGTAGCTGCGATTATCGCTTCTTGCTTTTGGTGTATCGTCCCGACCGACTGCTCCACGACTTGGGCACGAAAGAGGCACGTGCACTGCTGAAACGATACGAGTATCCAATGCATAAGGGAATGGATGCACTGCTTGATCATTTGAGCAAACGCACCGCAGATCAACAGGCTTTTCCGCATGAGATTGGTTTGTTTCTCGGTTATCCGGTTGAGGATGTACGCGGTTTCATTGAACAGCGCGGCAAGGATTGCAAACTCAGCGGATACTGGAAAGTATATGGCGATGTACAGGCGGCAAGACGCTTGTTCCGCCAGTATGACCGTTGCCGTGATACGGCACGGTGTTACATAGAACGTGGTATGACAATTTTAGAATTGTTTGCTGCATAAATAAATTCCAATTCAAATTACACTTTTCAACTTACAACAAAGGAGATCTACTCAAATGAATCAGATTGCTGTTATTTACTGGAGCCAGACAGGAAACACTGAACAGATGGCAAATGCGGTCTGCGAAGGCATCAAGAACGCGGGTGCAGAACCAGTATTGCGTACAGTATCAGAGATCAGCGCACAGGATGCAGCTGGATATGATCGCATTGCTTTGGGCTGCCCGGCAATGGGCGCAGAAGTGCTCGAAGAAGCAGAGTTCGAGCCATTCTTCACCGAACTCGAAGGCAAGCTCGGCGGCAAGCGTGTTGCGCTGTTCGGCTCCTACGGCTGGGGCGATGGTCAGTGGATGCGTGAATGGGTTGCACGTACAGACGATGCAGGCGCAATCCTCATCCCAGCTGAGGGTCTGATGGTACATGAGACACCAGACGACGATGGACTGGCTTCCTGCCGCGCACTGGGCGAGTCGCTCGCAAAGGCATAAGGGAACAACCGCTTGGCGGATTCCACATACAAACTTCTCATCTCAATCTAAAAGAGGACTTGTTGCCCACATACCAGCAAGTTCTCGCCTCCATCCTTGTAACACGAAAAAAGCAGATGGTTTGTGCCTCGGAAACACAAACCGGACAGAAAGGATCTGTGATACGGAACACAGATCGAATCAACTGAGTCTGTAACACGGAATGCAGGCTTACACATGAACTTGTGCACGGAAACACAGGTTCGCCTTCTGCGTGCAGCACGGAACTGCAAGCAGATCAACATTGCTTTTGCGGCACGGAAACGCAAATGTATATCCATATCCATTATTACTTGTGACACGGAAACATGAGTAATCAAAAAAAGCAGCGGTTTCGCTGCTTTTTTTGCGTTTAATCAGATGCAAAATAGGGGGACACCATGGAAAGTGTGCGCAAGTGTGCCGCAGCGGATGGAAAATCGCGTTGCAGACGCGTTGCACAGCGTGTGCAAAAGTGTTTATACGCCTCTGTATCTTGCCGCATTTGCTGTTTGAATCCCCAAATATGTGTGAACCAGTCTTGCCCAGAATAGAAAAGCTCTGGCAGTTCCATAAGGGAACAGATGGGGATATTTTTCTGCTTTGCGAGCATGGGTAAGAGTCTCTGCTCAGCAAACACCATATAGGTCAGGTGATGATCAGCGGGGGAGGCGGCACGCATAAAGTCCAGCGCGGTTTGGGTGTAGTATTCCGTAAAGTCTGCATCGGCAAACCAAGAAAGTGCGGTATTTGTGGGAAGTGCGTCCCAATCCAGCGCGGAAAAGTCAAAGGGGCGGTGTGTGTGCAGGGCTCTGGCGTCGGGGTAAATATCGGGCATGATCTGTTCCCGATGGATGACAGCGAGTTTGTGCGGCGCAAGGCGTGTGGATAGATCACGCCATACGATAAAATCGGTGTCCAGCATGACACAGGGCGCACCAAACTTGTGCAGGGCATAGAGTTTGCCTGCCGCCCAAAAACATATAGGATCAATGGTGCTGTCTATCTCGTCTAGCACGGTTTGTATGCCACCGTCCCATAAAAATTCCAGTTCGCAGGTCTTATAATAATCCTGTGCAGTCGTGTCGCACAGCATAGAGATCGAACCGTTTTCACGCCGCCAGACAAGGGCAGACAGTGCAGTGGTCAATAGCTCTGCGGCGTCAATTGAATAGACGGTATCAACAGAATGGCGGGAGAAAAATGGTCTTGTCCAATTGGAATGAAAGGCACGCATATTAAATTAGCTCCAAACCGTATCCACCTGCGCCAAATAAAATGCCGGAGGATGCACTGGAGAATGAACCAGAGGACACATGAGAACCGAACAGCCAGCTTGTCTGCCATGAGGTGGAAAAGAAAGAGCACAGATAAGAAGAAGACCCCAAAAGCAGTTCACCTTTTGCCATAATCGGATAAGCAGGGGTTTTGACTTCAATTGGATACCAGCCAACATGAACAGGCGAAAGATTAAAAACAGCCTGTGGCATGGGTGTAGAGATTGCTTCTGGCGTGGGTTCTGCTTGCGGCATGGGATGTGGGGCACAGTGCCGTGTGAAGCTTTCCTCGTCAAATATGACCCCATCCAGCTCGCGAAAGTGTTCTGGATCAAGTTCTAAAATACGGTTTCTCTTTGTGGTCGCCATGGGCATATCCTCCTTGCCAGTCTATTCTTATTATAAAAGAACATACACCTTGGCGCAACTGTTTTATCATCTGTGGGTGTGCTTTACATGTGCTTCGTTTTCGCGTATAATGAAGAAAAAACAGGACAAAGGAAATGAAAATGGAATTTTTACAGGAGACCGAAAGTGTTTGGGAGCGATTACAGCGAGAAACGCACCCAATCATATTGTATGGCATGGGCGATGGTGCGGACAAAATCCTACGTGTATTTGCAGAAAAACAAATCCGTGCTTCGGGTGTGTTTGCCAGCGATGAATTTGTAAGAGGGCATAGCTTTGCAGGATTTCAGGTAAAAAAGTTATCAGATATTGTACAGGAATTTGGGCAAGATATCGTAATCGTTTTGAGTTTTGCAAGTCAGCGTTCGGAACTGCTCCAACGCTTTTATGCACTGAACGCTCAGTTTGATCTTGTTGCGCCGGATGTGCCAGTTGCAGGCGAAGGGCTGTTTGACCTCGAATTTCTGCACAAGCATGCAGCAGAATTTGAGCAGGCGTATGCATGGATGGCAGATGAGACTTCCAGACAGGTTTTTGCGGATATTGTGAGTTTCAAGATCAGTGGGAAAATTGACTATTTGCGCCATTGTGAAACGGACAAAGACGAGATTTTCACGTCTGTTTTAAAACCACATACACAGGAGCACTTTGCAGACCTTGGCGCATACAATGGAGACACCATTCGGGAGCTGCTTTCTTACACAGGCGACGAATATGCGACCATCACAGCGCTAGAACCTGACCGACGTAATTTCCGCAAGCTCAGTAAGTATGCAGAGCAACAGTTGGACGCGGAACGAATTGAGCTTGTGCAGGCGGGCGGTTGGAACGAAGACACCACACTCACATTTGCGGCAAAGGCGGGGCGTAATTCCGCGCTTGCAGGACAGGGAACGCCAACACAGATGCGTGCACTGGACAGTGTACTGGATGGTGCGCCGTGCACCATGCTCAAACTGGATGTAGAGGGTGCGGAGTATCAAGCGCTCATGGGTGCAAAAGAAACGATTGCTCGCTCGCGTCCGCGGCTCAATGTGGCGTGTTATCACCGCAATGAAGATCTGTTTGTATTGCCGCGGCTATTAAAGACCTTATGCCCAGAGTACCAGCTGTATTTGCGGCATCATCCCTATGTACCTGCGTGGGATGTGAATTTGTATGCGGTGGTACAAGACTAAAATAAGAAAACAAAAGATCATCAAAATTTGATAAAAAATTCATAAAAGGACTGGAAAAATTTTGGCGTACCCAGTATACTAGAAGAAGAACACCGCATAGCGGATAAAAGGAGAGTTGAAAAATGGCAACTGGTTGTTTTTACTGTGAAGCGCACGACGAAAGACGCGAAGCGATCATGCTTCAGGTTGGAAAAATGAAGGCGAGTACCCTGTATCTGTTCAAGGATCAGTCCCACAAGGGTCGCTGCGTGCTGGCACTCAATTCCCATAAAAAAGAACTGTATGAGTGCGATGCACAGGAGCGCAATGATTTTATGGAAGATCTTGCACGCGCATCTGAGGCAGTCAAGAAGCTATGGGGCTGCACCAAGATCAATCTAGGCTCTTTTGGTGACACAAACCCACACCTGCATTTCCATATTGTGCCGAAGTATGAGGGCGGCTTTGAGTTTGGTGGTAGCTTTACCATCACCAGAGATACCCCTGTACATCTGGAACCAGCTGCTTATGAGGAAATGATCTCCATGCTCCAAAAGGAACTGGGGCTTTAAAATCGGTCTTGCCGTCCTGCTGCTTTCTTGTGGGGCGGCTTTTTTGTACGGTTTGTTAAATTTTAGCTTTTCATTGCAATGTGGTATGTTATCCACTATAATGGGAAATGTATCAGTATATCTGGAGGAATTTGTCTGTGTTACTTCAATCTTTGCTCAGAGGGGATATGCGCGGCTTCTTGATCACGCTCTGTCTGATGTTGCCTGCGGTCATTATCTGTCTATCGGTGCACGAATGTGCACACGGCTGGGTGGCGCGTGCACTGGGCGATCAAACCGCGCAGCGGGCGGGCAGACTGACCCTTGATCCGATGGCACATATTGATCCAATGGGATTTCTATGTATGCTCGTTTTTGGCTTTGGCTGGGCGCGTCCCGTTCCGGTCAATGTATCTGGTTTCCGGATGAAGAACCGAAAGCTTGGTATGGCACTCGTGGCTTTGGCAGGTCCGCTGTCTAATTTCGTTTTGGCGTTTATCTGCTACACGATCACGCTTGTAATGGGGATGTATATTCAAAGCGATGCAATGTTTGTTCAGACACTTTCTATGTTCTTTTACTATATTGCATCACTATCTGTCGGTCTTGGTGTATTCAACCTGATTCCGATTCCACCGCTCGATGGCTTTCGTGTATTCAACGCATTCGCACCATACAGCTTGCAGGCAAAGATCGAACGCTATCAGTCTGTTATTTTGCTCGCGATCATCTTTATTGTGTACTTTGGCTTGTTTGATTATGTGATTATGGGCGTGAATAACTGGATTGTCAATCTGGTCTTCCGCATGGTGACCCTATTCCTATGAGTCAAATGACGTTTCATCTTGCTGAATTTGATGGTCCACTTGATCTGCTGCTGCATTTGATCGCACGCAACAAGGTGTCCATCTATGATATCCCGATCGCGTCCATCTTGGAACAGTATTTGGAAATTTTACATGCAGCAGAAGAGCTGGATCTGGACGTTGCAGGTGATTTTATTGCAATGGCAGCACAGCTTGTCTACATCAAATCCCGCATGTTATTGCCCAAGCCAGAAACCGAACCGCAGGAAGACCCTCGCGCACAACTGGTGGAACAGCTGATCGAGTACCAGCGCATGAAAGAAATGACCCCATATTTTCGTGCGCATATCGACTATGGACGCGATCGCATGACCAAGCCTCCTGAACCGCAGGAACCAGGCGCACCAGTCGAATATCATCATGTGCCAGAAGAACTCGTGCGCGCGGCACATGCGATTTTGGAGCGTATCCAGCGGCGTACACCGCCGTCTGTGTCAGCGTTTCGTGGTATCGTTGGGCATGAGGCAGTGCCTGTGCATGTACAGATCACCGCGATCTTAAAGCGCTTTGAAACAGAACAGCATGTCCGGTTTTTAAGTCTGTTTGAAGATGCGCGGAGTCGTTCGGAAGTGGTGGCAACCTTTTTGGCAGTTTTGGAGCTTTCCAAGACACGGAACATTACCATAACAGGTGAGGGTGATGCGATAGAATTGACACTTGCAGAGGAGGGAGAGGTATGACACAGCTGGAAGCTGTACTGGAAGCAATTTTGTTTGCGGTGGGTGATGCTGTGCCAGTCAGTCGTCTGATCACGGCGGCAGATGCCGAGCCAGCCGCAGTTGCACATGCACTGCATGGACTGGAAACGCACTATACGCAGGCTGGAAGCGGCATTGAGCTTGTGCGCATGAAAGATAAGGTGCAGCTATGTACACGTCCAGAATATGCACTGGCAGTGCGGCGTGCGACGGAAAGCCGGAAACCGCCCGCACTCTCAGCGGCGGCACTGGAAGTCTTAACGGTCGTTGCCTATCGCCAGCCAGTCACACGCGCTTATATTGAGCAGCTTCGCGGCGTGGATTCCAGCGGTACAGTAGCAAGCCTGCTCGAAAAGGGACTGATCGAACCGTGTGGACATCTAGATGTGCCGGGCAGGCCAACCCTGTTCCGCACAACAGACGCATTTTTGCGAACTTTTGGAATTTCAGGTTTAACAGAATTGCCCAATCTGCCGGAATGGAATCCTGAAGAGCAAATGGTCATAGGAGAAATGGAGTGACAAGGCGTGGCAAAGTTTTTTACGATTGTCGGAATTTTGCTGGCTGTTGTGTTAGGGCTTTTGTTTTTACTGCTCTGCCTGCGTGTAGGTGCACAAATGGAAGCACAAAACGGAAAATTTACGCTGCGTGTGCGAGTCGGTTCGTTTTGCAAGACCATCGAGCGAAAGAAAGGCGCAAAGTTACCGGAAAAGAAGCCGTCTGAGCAAAAAGAAGAAGCATCCACAGAAGAACCAGAGGCTAATGCTCCACCGTGGGCGGCTATGGATTGGGGCGATCTCATCTGTGAACTGCTGAGCTTTTTTGATGATGTCAAAGATCGGCTGCGTATCGATATTCTGCGTGCGTATGTTTTGCTTGCAACAGGAGATGCGGCAAAAACAGGACTGTACCTTGGAGGTGCTTCCGCCCTCAGTGGTATGATTTACCCATTTTTTGCACAAAATTTTAAAATAAAAGAGCTAAGTGTCCATGTAGATGGAGATTTTGAGGGCAATCGCACGAAGTATGATCTATGCTTTGCGTGCTCCTTTCGCCCCATCCGCATGATTGTGGTTGGGATACGGCATGGGCGCAGGCTCTATCATATGGTCAAACAAACACAGTCTGTGGAGGCGAAAAAAATATGAATGAACATCATCCCATTCAAGATTTGATGACGGAAACAATGGAAAAGATCAAGAGCATGGTGGATGTGGATACCACAGTTGGTACGCCCATCACAACACCAGATGGTACAACGGTCATTCCGGTTTCCCGTGTGATGTTTGGATTTGGTTCAGGCGGCAGTGATTACCAGTCCCGTAATGCAAAAGACAATACACCGCTGTGCTTTGGCGGCGGCGGTGGTGCGGGTGTCACCGTGACTCCAATCTGCTTTTTGGTCATCTCTCCAACTGAGGGAACCCATGTGGTCGGTATCAATGCGCAGGCAGTCAACACAGCGGATCGTCTTGTCGAGATGATCCCAGGCGCGGTTGGAAAAGTATCGAGCTTTTTCGCCAAGCGCGGCACAGAAGATACCGAAACCCCAACAGCAGGAACATCAGAAAATTAAAGCCAAGCCCCATACTTGCTGCATAATTTTGGGAACCTACTCATATGCTTCATGAGTAGGTTTTCTTTATCAGCAGGCAGGAGGGAACGCAATGCGGGCATGCAGACGGCTGGCAAAACATATGGTATGGGTGACCGTTTTTCTTGCGGTTTCTCTGGGAACACAGGCGAAGGCGATCAGTGCACAGAGCGCAGTGGTGCTCGATGCAGATACTGGGGCGGTGCGCTATGCGCACAATGCGCAGGAAGTGCTCCCAATGGCGTCTACGACTAAGATCATGACGGCATTGTGTGCGATCGAATCGGGTGACCTAGATCGCGTCTATACGGTAAAGCCAGAGTACACGCAGACGGAAGGCTCGTCGATGTATTTAAAGCCGGGGGAGCAGCTTACCATACGAGACACACTATATGGACTCATGCTTATGAGCGGCAATGATGCAGCACTCGCAGTCGCGGGAGAATGCGGCGGGCTGGAATCATTCGTGTGCCAGATGAATGACAAGGCGAAGGAGCTGGGGCTTTCCCATACCCATTTTGAAAACCCCAATGGACTGGATGGGGAAACACACCATACCACGGCGAAGGAACTTGCAGAGCTGACAGCATTTGCACTGAAAAACCATGATTTTCGTGAAATCGTAGGCACATGGAGCACGACACGAGCGAACAGGACGATGACCAATCACAACAAGATGCTGAAGCTGTATGACGGCGCGATCGGCGTGAAAACAGGCTTTACCAAAAAATGTGGCAGATGCCTTGTATCGGCGGCAGAACGCAATGGACGAACGCTCGTGGCAGTCACGCTCAATGACCCAGATGACTGGAAAGACCATGCGGAACTCTTGGACAATGCATTTGCACAATATGAACCAGTTACGCTGCATGAGAGCGGCGCGGTCGTGGGGAAAGTTCCCGTAGAGGGAGGCACAGAGCCAGAAGTATCCCTTTGTGCCGACCGCACGCTGGAAATTTGGCTGGCACCAGAAGAAAAGGAACAAATCGAAACCACATATCGCGGCAGACACTTTGTCTATGCACCGGCAGTGCAGGGCGATTATTATGGGGAGATCGTGTATCACATAGGAGATCACATTCTGCGAACGGATACTTTGACATATGATAAGGATATTGAGCAGATCCCGCCAAAGCCGGGACTGCTCACGCGCTGTATCGATTTTATTTGCGGATTATTTGGTCTCGAGAAAACAGAAAAATAGAGAGAGAATGGAGTTTCATATGAAAGAAAGAATTCAGAAAATTATGGCTCAGGCAGGTCTGTGCTCCCGCCGTGCAGCAGAGGAAATGATTCGTGCAGGTGCGGTAACTGTCAATGGACACAAAGCTGGACTGGGTGACAGTGCAGACCCAGTACGCGATAAGATCGTCGTCAACGGTAAGCCGCTGCGCCGTGCTGAGGAAAAGGTATACCTGATGCTCAATAAGCCGCGTGGCTATGTATCTACCCTCAAGGACGAGCGTGGACGCAAGACAGTGGGGCAGCTGGTGCACGGCTGCAAGGCGCGTGTTTACCCGATCGGTCGATTGGATGCAGATTCAGAGGGGCTACTGCTCATGACCAACGATGGCGAGCTGACCCTGCATCTGACACATCCATCCCATGAGGCGGGCAAGACCTATCTTGTCAGTGTGCGTGGTGACTTAAAGCGCATTACAGAAATGCAAGAGCCAATGGAAATCGATGGCTATACGGTGCAGCCAGCACAGGTCTATATCCGCGATCAGGCGTCTGACACAGAGGCACATCTGGAAATGACCATCCACGAGGGACGCAACCGCCAGATTCGTAAAATGTGCGAAAAGTGCGGTTTGGAAGTGCGCCGCCTCAAGCGCATTGCAGTTGGCGAGCTGTATCTTGACCCAAAGCTGGCACCGGGAAAGTGGCGTATGCTCACACCAGAAGAAGTTGCATATTTGAAGGAGTTTTAAGGAAATCCTGCAAAAAACCTATAAAAGCTCTTGCTTTTTTAGAAATGATTGCATACAATGGGAATAGACCGCTGCACCATCACACCGGTGCAGCGTTTTTATGTGAAAAAACGTGCTGTATCCCGAATTATGGCACGGATTAGAGGAGACGAAAAGGCACTGCTATGAATGATTTAATGAACCGAATTCAGTGCAATCTGCCAGAATTTTCCAAGGGACAGCGGTTGATTGCGCGATATATTACAGAACACTATGACAAGGCGGCATTTATGACGGCAAGCCGTTTGGGTGCTACGGTTGGCGTTAGTGAGTCCACTGTGGTGCGCTTTGCAACCGAACTCGGTTATGATGGATATCCCCATTTACAAAAGACATTACAGGAAATGATTCGCAACCGTTTGACGGCAGTACAGCGCATGGAAGTCACAAATGACCGCATGGGCAACCGTGATGTTTTGCAGGCGGTACTGGGTGCAGATGTCGAAAAGATCCGCATGACGCTGGATGAAATCGATCGTGATGCATTCCATAATGCGGTAGAAGCAATCACAAAGGCGCGGAGAATCTATATCCTAGGGGTAAGATCTTCATCCGCACTGGCAAACTTTCTGGGGTTCTATTTCTCGCTCATTTTTGAGAATGTACAGCTCGTGCATACCAATACAGTCAGCGAGATTTTTGAACAGATCTTGCGTGTGGGGCCGGAAGATGTGTTTATTGGCATCAGCTTTCCACGCTACTCCAAGCGCACACTGTCTGCAATGAAATATTCCAAGGATCAAGGTGCAAATGTGATTGCGCTGACTGACTCGGGATTGTCCCCGCTGACACGCTATGCAGACCACGTACTGATTGCGAAAAGTGATATGGCGTCCTTTGTGGATTCTTTGGTCGCGCCGCTTTCGGTCATCAATGCACTGATCGTTGCAGTCGGTATGAACCGTCAGCAGGAAATTGAAGGAACATTTAACAAACTGGAATCTATTTGGGAAGAATATCAGGTTTATGAAAAGCTGGAGGACGAATAAATGACAATAGCTGTGATTGGAGCGGGTGCGGCAGGACTGATTGCAGCGGGTGCAGCAGCACAGGCAGGCGCAAAGGTGCTCCTGTTTGAAAAGAACGCCAAGGTTGGGCGCAAAGTTATGATTACAGGCAAGGGACGCTGTAATGTCACGAATAATTGTGATGTGCAGACCGTGCTTGCCAATGTGCCTGTCAATCCGCGCTTTTTGTATTCTGCGCTCGGTAAGTGCAGTCCGCAGGATATGATGGAGTTTTTTGAGGAACAGGGCGTGCCACTCAAGACCGAGCGGGGAAACCGCGTATTTCCGGTATCCGACCGCGCATTGGATATTGTAGATGCACTGTTTTTCTATGTGAAGCGGCAGGGCGTACAGTTTGCGTTTGAAGAGACGGTACAGGAAGTTTTGACAAAAGATGGACAGGTCTCTGGTGTGCGCACAGATAAAAAGACCTATGGAGCAGATCGTGTGATTGTGACAACGGGCGGCGCATCCTATCCGGCGACTGGCTCAACGGGTGATGGATACCGTTTCGCAAAGGAATTAGGTCATACCATTGTGACACCGCGTCCGTCACTGGTGCCGCTGGTTTCCAGCAGTCCGGTTTGTCAAAAGCTCATGGGGCTTTCGCTCAAAAATGTGCGCGTGACCGTGTTTGAAAACGGAAAATCTATTTTCGAAGATTTTGGAGAAATGCTGTTTACACATTTTGGTATGTCAGGTCCGCTGATTCTTTCCGCATCTTCTCATATGCGCCATTTTGGCAGCAAAACCTATCGAATCAATATTGATTTGAAGCCAGCATTGGATGAAAAGACACTAGACAAGCGTCTGCTTGCAGACTTTGATAAGTATAAAAACAGCGATTTTATCAATGCGCTGGGAGAATTGTTGCCGCGCAAGCTAATTCCTGTTGTGATCGAAGAATCTGGAATCGATCCACGCGTTAAGGTGCATTCGGTCACCAAGGCAGAGCGTCAGCAGCTGGTACGTCTGCTTAAGGCATTCCCGGTGGAAATTTCAGGTGCACGTCCGATCGATGGTGCGATCATTACCACGGGTGGTGTATCCGTCAAGCAGGTTAGTCCTAAGACTATGGAGTCTAAGCTGGTGCATGGACTGTATTTCGCGGGCGAAGTGCTGGACGTAGATGCCTACACAGGCGGCTTTAATTTGCAGATTGCTTGGGCGACTGGGCGTCTTGCGGGTGAAAATGCCGCGAAGGAGGAAAATACATGAAAAATACTGTAATTGCGGTTGCCATTGATGGACCTGCTGGCGCGGGAAAGTCAACGATTGCGCGTGCGGCGGCAGAACAGTTGGGATTTATTTATGTGGACACAGGTGCGCTGTATCGCACGATTGGACTTGCGGCACACCGCAGGGATATTGCAGGCACAGACCGTGTGCGGATCATCCAAATGCTGCCAGAAATTTCTGTGGAGCTGGTGTATCAAGACGGCATACAGCATGTACTACTGGATGGCGAAGATGTTTCTGCATGCATTCGCACACCGCAGATCTCTGTCTATGCGTCACAGGTTTCCAGCGTGCCTGAAGTGCGTGCATATCTCTTAGATTTGCAGCGTCAGATGGCGCGGAAAAGCTCTATCATTATGGATGGGCGTGATATTGGAACGGTTATTTTGCCGCAGGCGCAGGTCAAGATTTTTCTGACGGCTTCCCCAGAGGCACGTGCAGAGCGTCGCTGCGCGGAGCTGCGCGAAAAAGGCGAAACTGTAACGATACAGGAAGTGCTGGCGGATATAGAGGCACGTGACGAAAAAGATGCATCTCGTGCCGTTGCACCTTTAAAGCAAGCGGAAGATGCAGTACTTTTGGACACCAGTGCACTGACTTTGGAAGAAAGCATTGCAGCGGTTTTGCAAGTGATCAAAACCGTGACAGAGGGGAAGTGATACCCAATGGTAAAATTCCACCGATGGTTTCAAAAAATCGCCCTGCCGATTGTTGAACTTTCATTTCATCTGTATTTTGGTGTGCGCATCATTGGCAGAGAAAATCTGCCAGAGGGTGGCTGCGTGATTTGCCCGAACCATACACAAAATTCCGACCCTCCAATGGCGGCGATCGCGATTTCCAACCGATATGAGACGATGTGTATGGCAAAGAAAGAACTGTTTGCCATCAAGGGACTTGGTCCGCTCATCACCTGGCTGGGGGCGTTTCCGGTAGACCGCTCGCGCGCCGATTTAACTGCAATCAAAACTGCACTCAAAACAGTGAAAGATGGCAATAAGCTGCTCATTTTTCCACAAGGCACACGCGGCGCGGGAGAAGATGAAGCCAAGGATGGTGCGGCGATGCTGGCAATGAAAACAAAAGCGCCGATCGTTCCCATGTATATTTCAGAGAACAAGCATTTTCGCTGCCGCGCCACGGTCATCATTGGAGAGCCGTTTATGCCAGAGACGGGCAGCCGCGATTACAGTGCGCTGTCCCATGAAATTTTGCACCGGATCTATGCCCTGCGCCCGAAGGAGGATGTATGAGTCAGGTTACAGTTGCACAGTCAGCTGGATTTTGTTTTGGTGTGCGCCGCGCAGTAGAACTCGCCGAGCGTGAGGCGGCACGCCATCAGGTGATTTATTCCTATGGAGAGATCATCCATAACGCACATGAGATTAAGCGGCTTTCTGCGCTTGGCGTCCGGACGGCAGAGCACATCGACGATATTCCAGACGGCGCAGCAGTCCTCATTCGTGCCCATGGTGTGCCTAAGGCAGTGTATGAGGCGTTTACAAAAAAGGGCTGCACGGTCTATGACGCGACCTGTATTTTTGTCTCGCGGATCCACCGCTATGTAGAGCAAGAATCCGCCGCTGGACGCAGAATTATCATTTTGGGCAGCAGAAATCACCCGGAAGTGCTTGGAATCGCCGGTTGGTGCGAAAATGCGCTGGTTTATGAAACTTCTGAGCAGCTTTTACAGGAATTGGATGCGTCCGGACTTGCAGAAGATACACCGATCAGTGTCGTCGGTCAAACGACGCTCAATCGGGCAAGTTGGAATATTTCTGTGAAGATTCTAAAAAAAAGGTATACAAACTGCAAAATATTTGATACAATATGTAAAGCTACGGATGAGCGTCAGAAAGAGGCTCGTTCGCTTGCCGGAAGATCGAACTGTATGGTTGTGATCGGGGATAAAAAAAGCTCGAACACCAAGCGCCTGTACGAAATCAGCGCTTCTCTCTGCCCACATGTCCTCCATATCGAGGATGCGACTGAATTGAGAAAGTCAGATATCGAGGCACTTCGTGGCCTGACTGTGGGCATTACCGCAGGCGCATCTACTCCGGCATGGATAATTAAGGAGGTCAGTAACAACATGATGAGCGCAGAAACGAAAATTGAAATGAATGAGGATTTCGCTGCAATGCTGGAGGAATCCTTCAAAACTTTAAATAATGGTGATAAAGTAACTGGTACTGTTATCGCAGTTACTCCAACAGACGTACAGGTTGATCTGGGCGTAAAGCACACCGCTTACATCCCCGTATCCGAGCTGTCTGATGATCCGGCTTACAACGTAGAAGAGAACGTAAAGGCTGGCGACGAGATCGAGGCTGTTGTTGTTCGTGTCAACGACATGGAAGGCACTGTAACTCTGTCCAAGAAGCGCGTAGACCAGCTCAAGGGCTGGGAGAGCATTGAGGCTGCAAAGGAAGAGCATACTGCTGTTGAGGGTACCATCATCGAAGAGAACCGCGGCGGCGTTGTTGCAATCGCATTCGGTGTTCGCGTATTCATCCCGGCATCCCAGACTGGCGTGCCGAAGGAAGAGTCTATGGCTCAGCTGCTCAAGACCAAGCAGACTTTCTACATCACCGAGATCAACCGTCAGCGCAAGCGTGTTGTTGGTTCTATCCGTCAGGTTGCTCAGGAAGTTCGCAAGGCTGCTGCTGAGAAGGTTTGGGAGACCATTGAGGTTGGTTCTGAGTACGAAGGTACCGTGAAGAGTCTGACTTCTTACGGTGCATTCGTTGACATCGGCGGCGTGGACGGCATGATCCACATCTCTGAGCTGTCTTGGGGTCGCATCAAGCATCCGTCTGAGGTTGTTTCCATCGGCGATCCAGTCAATGTATATGTCATTGCTTTGGACAAGGAGAACAAGAAGATTTCTCTGGGCTACAAGCGTCAGGAGGACAACCCGTGGAATATCTTCACCACCAACTTCCAGGTTGGTGATACTGCAACCGTTAAGATCCTGAAGTTTATGCCGTTCGGCGCATTCGCAGAGATCGTTCCGGGTGTAGATGGTCTGATCCACATTTCTCAGATCTCCGATCATCGCATCGCAAAGGCTGAGGAAGCTCTGACTGTTGGTCAGGAAGTGGAAGCAAAGATCATCGACATCAACGATGAGAAGAAGAAGGTTTCTCTGTCTATCCGTGCACTGCTGGTTGACGGCGAAGACGAGGAATAATTTAATTCTGAATCAAAAGAGCACGCAGTCAAACGTGTGCTTATAAAACAGTGTATTTTAAGACCTGAACAGAGAATCTGTTCAGGTCTTATCTGTTTTGATAAGTGAATCGTTGAGTATATGATACGAACATTTAGGGGCTATCTGAAAAGTCAAAATTCTGGTCTTTTTCTATAATGAGCGGCATCTGTTGCGTTAAAAATACGCGGAATCCATCAAGGATTCCTGCGTTTTTTGCCTTGCATCTACGCACTCACTGCGAAAAATTCGTCGATTTCTTTGTTTTCAGATACGCCCTAGAAGTGGGTGGGCAAATATGAAAGTTGATATTGAAAAAACACGAGCCTATTATAATTCAATTGCACAAGAAACCCTTTGTGACTGTGCTTACTGTAAAAATTATTATGCAATGGTCAAAGCAGCATATCCAGAGGTTGCTGCGTATCTTGCATCCTTTGGGATTGATATAGAAAAGCCACATGAAATTTCTCCGCTTGAACCAGATGAAAATGCTATGTTGGAATACTGTTGTTGTCAATATATTGTATTTGGAAGTTGCTCAGATGCTTACAGCCATAGGATTGGAGAGGTTGAATTTGGGAAGGGGACATCATATCCAAACACAGGGATTACAGAGGAGCATTTTGTGTTGGACTTTTATCCGATTTGGCTCAAGTTTATAGACGCATAACAACTTCGAAGGCATAAACTTTAAGATTGCCCTTCTTATAAGCATTTCGCAAGCAAAGTGTTCTTTTATGCACACATAGACAGGCACACACGCATAAGATAGAAAGAGGAAAGAGGTGGCGTTATGTATCGCACGCGACGGCTGAAAACAGGAAGAATGCTTGCGTTGATCGTACTGCCATTTCTGTGCGTGATTATTTTCGTGCTGATGCTCAGTGGTCTGCGCCCAGTGGTCTTGCAATATGCAGAAAATTATATGATTCATGAGGCATCTTTTGCGCTTTACAAGGTGATGACGGATACTGTTTATCAGAATCGGGCAGAATATGAGAACCTTGTGCGGCTGGAACGCGATGAAGAACAAGCCGTGACCGCACTGAGAACAGATGGTATTACAGCAAGTCACCTCAAAATACAAATTGCGCAGGCGGTGCATGAGACGCTGGACAAATTGGAAAAAAGCGAAGTAAAAATTCCTTTGGGAACGCTTTTGGGCACGGATCTGTTTATAGGGCGTGGTCCAACTGTGAAAATTGGGGTGTCTGGACTAGGCAATGTCAAAACAGACTTTATCAGCACATTTTCGGATGCTGGAATCAACCAGACACGGCACCAAATGGTTTTGGAAGTGACTTCCAATATTCGGATTTTAACCAGACTTGGCAGCGTAGACACCGCCGTAACCAATCAGCTTGTGGTTGCAGATACTGTGATCGTTGGGCATGTACCAGAGCAATACACCTATGTCAACGATGGGGAGCAAAGCTTGCTGGGTAAGATCAATGATTATGTGCCTTGAAGCAAATAAAAGAGAAATTCACTCTTTCTAAATCGAGAAAAATTTGATATAATACTAAATTATAAATTTTGGAATATTCAAAACATTTTAATACACATAATAAGCTGAATTTAATAAAAAATGTTAAATTATTAAATTATTTTGTTAGTTACATTTTGCACAATAATATGACGTTAGTTGCAAATATCAAGGCAGCATGAGGATTGCTTCCCTGAGTTGTTCCACGGAAATATGTGTGTACCGCTCTGTGATATCCCCTGTGCTATGTCCTAGAATCAGCTTGGTTATTGTTGTATCTACTCCTGCTTGCTTCAGCCTTGTTGCCATGGTATGGCGGCACCAATGCGCTGTGGCTTCAGGGCATCCTATGGCATTCATGACCCGTACAACGTGTTCTCTGTATGCAGCGTATCCCAGCGGCTTTCCATTGCTCTTTGCGCACAGCCGTTCGTTTTGACTTTCGTACCATGCATCGATGTATGTTTTGATGGCTGGGTGTACAGGTACAATCCGTTCTTTTCCTGCCGCAGTCTTTCCACCGCCAGTCAGGATACCACTTTTCTTGTCGTAGGATGCCGGAGACAGCGCCAAAAATTCAGATGCACGGAAACCTGTATAACACAGCACAAGCAAGCTGGCGGCATCCTGATCGCCCTGCGCAGCCATCTGTGCAAGCGATGCAATCTGTTCCTCGGTCAAAGCACCCTTTTTTACCTTTTCTTCGACCTTTGGCACAGAGACAAATTGTGTATAGTCCTTTGGAATCCAGTCACGCTCCAGTGCGTATCGGCTCAGGTTTCGCATAATCAGGTAAGCATGGTTAACTGCTGTCTTGCTTTTCCCAGCCGCCTCCATGCGGTCTATCATACCTTGCCACTGGTCGGTACCAATTTCACGCATCTTTAAGCCGTGCAGTTCTGCTAAGGCGTTCCAAGTCGTCTGATAGGTTTTACGCGTGTTGGCGCTCATTCTGGTATCAAACCGTACCTTGCGCTTCCAACCCTCCCACGCATCCGCAAGCGTTTGTCCAAGATCATCCGGCTTTGGTGCCTGCTGAATCGAAAACTGATATCGGTATACATCTAATGCTTCTAGTGCTTCCTTTTGGGTGGCGTGATATGACAAATACTTTTGGATCACACGACCATGTTTGTCACGAGCGGGCACACGCACTGCGTATGGCTTGCGCCTGCTGCCAGACATCTTTGTGATTGTTCCTGTTCCGTTGGGTCTGCGCATAAAAAACACCTGTCCTTTCCAAATGTGAGTTGACCAAAAGAAAAACGGGTGTTATACTATGGATACAGTTTTTTTGACGGGTTTAAACACCTGTTATTTTTCTCTTGAATCACTGCTCACCTTATGCACAAGGTGAGCAGCTTTTTTTTGTTTTACATGTGCAAAATGACCGCCCCCATGCCAAGAGAAGCGGTCATTTGACTAAGTCTTCGGGGGTATAACCGTGTACTGACAGCGCACCCCAAAAATGTCAAGCTAAAACCTTACCTATACTTGTGGCATTCAGAACATGGTTCATACCCTAATGCTTCACAGTATTCTACATTATGTGCTTTCCACTTATAAATACCTTGGATATGAGGACAATCCAGTTTATGATATGTTTTTTCACCGCTTGGAATAAAACGAATTTTATCATAGAAGAAATCCAAATCTGCGGATATTTTATCTATATCCTTGTTAAGTTGCAATAGCTCACTTTCTTTTTCTCTCCGTTTCTGTTTTTCGGAGTTCGCAATCGCTTCGGCGGAACTGATTTTTTCTTGGGCTTGCGCGTAGGATTGCGATGTAAGATAGAATTGAAATGCTAGATAGACATTGCAAGCAATCGAGAGAGAAAGAATAGAGATTAGAAAAATAAAGCTTTTATGACTTGGAATTTTAGGTATAGCTGAGCCGCAATACTGACAGAATTTACTATTGTGCGGCAATTCTTTTCCGCATTGGGGGCACTTCATGAGCGCACCTTCTTTCCACATTTATCACAGAACATACTATCTTCCCGTAATGGATTGCCGCAAAAACGGCAAAATCGTATTTTGGGTTCATCGGTTGAGGGGGATGCAGGAGAAACAGAAAACTCTGATTTCTGTACATCTTGCAAAAGTAGTTCAGAAGAATCGGAGGGAGTGTATGTGTTATCTTCGGGCTGAATAGATGGTTCAGGATTTGGGGTGAGCTCGGAAAATGAGGAAATCCAACGCTTCTTCAAATAAGGATAGTTGATAATGTAAGAGAGAAGGACACCGATTAACTGGCTGATGAGTTGTGGTAGATCAATCGGAATACCATACTGAAAAAATAAAAATAAGTATGAGATCACACACCAAATAAAAACAAATATAATTTGGGCTTTTAACCAACGCAGCATACTGTATTGATATTTTATGGTAGTAATCAAAAGCATGAGCATAAAGACGCTTTGAAAAATACCAGCTATTTTGTAAAGAATAACATATTCGGAAAAAATCTCATACAGTTCCGGGTCTGCGGAGAATGAAGATGGACCGAATAAAACCATAGAAATAGAAAAAAGAAAACCGAAAAAGAAGCCCAACTGCAAAAAACCATACCATTTCAGTCCTCTTGTCTTATCAAACGTCATACCGCTGGAAGCGTCAAATACATACATTTCATACACCCTTCATAAAAATTTATTATTTTAAGCGGTTAAGCCGCCTTTCTGCTTTTCGCAGAGGGGCGGCTTTTGCGCATTGCCCCACTAGAATAAATTGGAAAAAATCATTTCGAGCGGAACAAGCAAATCTTCATACAACGAAACTTTGATTTCGGTTTTATATTGCGCCCGCTCTTCGTCATCCAGTTCGGTACATTCGGGAGGTAACTGGTACACTTCATCCAGAATAAATACGCCGTTTGTCAGCACATAGACTTCTACCGATCTACTATCAATATCGACGATCCAATATTCCCGTACACCACATTTTTCGTACAAGGCTTTTTTATAGCCCTTGTCATTCTTTTTTGTGCCGGGGGAAAGTACTTCAACAATTAAATCCGGTGCACCGTGAATCCCGTTCCGCTTGATGATTTCCCGATTACACACGATCATTCCATCCGGGATCACACGGTCGTTCTCTGTCAGGTACACATCGACCCCATCGACAAACGGCATACATGGTTTGCCGCTCAGATAAGATGCAAATGCACGATAAATATTCCCCGACACAATGTTATGATTGATTGCTGGTCGGGGGGACATCAGCACGATCTGCCCGTCCAATACTTCTTCCCGGGATTCTTCCTGATATGCTAAGTTTCCACTCATATCAATTGCTCCTTTCCTTTTACTGCTCCGTTTGGGGCGGATTTTTTATTTCAGGCTTCTTTTGAATTTGGTGAAGCTTCTGATTTTTCCTTGGCTTTTTTCTCAAGCTCCAGCTCCCGGCGATAGCTCGCCAGCTCTGCTTCAATGTCAAGATTGGCTTGCTCCTGTGGTGCAGACTGCGCTTGCTGTTGACTTATTGTTTCCTGTTTTTCTCCCTGACGTTGAATTACTAGCAGTTGGTTAATTTGCATCAATACATAGTTCTGAAATTCAGGTTGTAGTTCTTTGAAAGCAGCGAAAGCTAATTCGGCTGATTGATTGGGCTGCGCAATAAACATACTACCACCGCCATTTTTTAACCATTCTTCTCTTACATTGAAGGTTATGGATATAAGTTTAATGAGACGGTCGTTAACCTTACGGTTACCTAGTTCAATTCCGGCAATATATCCATTTGATATAGAGATAGCTTTGGCGAATTTGGCTTGAGACAAACCCAGAGTAAGACGTATTTCCTTGACACGTTGATTGATGATTTCCATTAGTACCTCCTTTCTTTACGACATTTACAATAGCATAAAAACACTCACAATGCAAGTGAAAAGTAAAAAGAAAAAGATTGACTCACTCACAATGTTATGATATTATACTCACATAGAGAGCGAAAAGAAAGGAGAAATGCTTGCATGGAAAACAAAGCAGTTAAGGATTTTGTAGAAAAATTTGCCTTGTTGAATGAAGAAAATCAGCGGTATATTGTGGCTATCCAACAAGCTCTTGTGTTCGCGCAATCATCGTTGTTGGATGACAAAAAAACAAATACCGGCAGCGCGCCCTTAGAACGAAAGGAGACAGGAGGATGACAAGAGAACTAGCAGAGGGCTTATTGGTTCACGCTATGGCAATGCTTCAGACTGGCAATGTGGCTCACTTGGGACCAGAGAACACAAAGAGACGCGCTGATCTGGTCGAAGCACTTCGCATGGCGGTTGAGCCGATGCTCGAAGCAGAGGGCATGGAGTTGGTAGCTATGGGGAATACATACATTTTCAGGGAAAGAAAGGAAGAAGAAAAATGAAAAAGAGCACAGACAAGCACATCCCCACGGATGACGAAATCAGACAGTATCAAAATGTGCCCGTGGCTGTGGCGGCGCGGTATCTCGGTATTTCCACCGCTACGCTGTACAATGCGTTACAGGCGAGAGAGGTCGATTTCGGTTTTGTGTCCGAAAAGGAAAGCGATGCTTTCTATAATGGGGTGTCATGCACCTATCAGATCAGCCCGGAACGGCTGATCGGTTATCAGCGGGGCACAATGCCCATCATCCCGGTCGGGAAGATCAAAAAGCTGGTACGGCATGCGGTCATCGATGCAATGCCAGACAGCACAGAAGCAGGTGACTGATATGACATTCTTTATTACAGATGAATTTCGGGCGGCGTTTGGCTATGACATGGGCGCGGAGACGATGGAGGTCATAGACGGCGCTTTGGAGCACGGGATGCGGGAGGAAGCCTGCATCATGGCGATCTATCACACACAAAACGATATGGAGCAGGGGAAGATGAAGAAAGACCAGACCCCGGACGCGCGGGTCGTGGAACGTCTGCGCCATATGTACCGAGAAGGAATCCGCTGAACATACAAAGGAAAGGGGATGTTATACCAATGAGCCAGAAAAGCGAAAAATACGCCCGCGAGCTGGGGCGTATGCAGAGATCGCAGGGGGTCAGACTGCAAAACCTTAACGCGCGGGTGTCGGAAATCGAAAACCGTGAATGGCAATGGCTGAAGATGACCGGAAGGGACGCGCAGGAGGTACGCGCTCTGCGCGAGCGGGTGTTTACACTGGAACGGGAGCAACGCCGGAGAGTGGTCAGCCGTAACCGAATCATGTTGGTGTCCGGCACGTTCGCGGTATGTCTGCTGCTGATTTTTGTATCGCTAAAAATTTTTGGGATGGTGTGAAAGATGGAAAGCAAGAAAAAACAGAACGGTTACAAGGGCTATCTGCTCATCCGGTGCGCGCACTGTGGGCAAGTCAAGGGCTACAATGCCAAAGTGCCGGTGAAGCAGCATATCTGCCCGGCGTGCGGGAAGCACACGAACCTTGAAGCCCTCACCAAGATACACTCAAGGTGTGAATGCGGCATGATATGGAGATATCGTACGAACCTCACGGGCAGGCTCGAAGAGGTGAACTGTGCCCGCTGTGGTCGTCCGATCACGATGGAGCGCGACAAGTACGGTGATTATGAATCCATCTAGGACACCCCGAAAGGAAAGGGAAGCATGCGGCGGATGACAGAAAAAGAACAGCGATACCTCGCGAAAAAGGTGCGTACATACAATGTCTATGTCACGACGCTCATGATGGAAGCAGACGCGCGGCGCGGTATCAAGTCGGGCAAAAGAAACAAAAGCGCGTGGCAGATTGGTATTACGCCACGGTTTACCGGAAAATAAAAAGTGCCCTGCGGAGCGGGAGCTCCAGCAAGGGCACAAAAACATATTGACAACCTGTATTATAACAGGTGGAAAGGGAGATTGCAAGATGCTGGCAATGGAAAACCTGAGAAAACAAATGAGAGAGACCGAACGTCCGTATGTTCGGCAGATCGGCGCGATCCTGTTACGGCTCGCGGAAGGGTCTGGAAAGATCGCGGAGCTTATCGAGCAGGATCTGGCAGTACCGGAAATGTCGCTGGAAGCCTGCGGCAAGGCACTCCTTGCTTACGCGCGGAAGAACCAAGAGAAAGGCTTCTGGGGCTGCGGGTTTGAACTGGACAAGGACAATCCGGTATTCAAAATCATTTTTGATTTTTATAAAATCCCAAGCGATTGGGTTTTTGAGCCGGACGCTGGGGAGACTCCCCCCAGCGCGTTCGCGCCACCCACCTCGAAGATGGGGGCAGATAGGTGCGGTACTGGCGGCGGCACGATCGACCTTATGGATTTACTTTAAGGGGGCGGCGGCAATGACAGTAGAAGAAATGCTGAAGGAGCGTCCCGCCACAGAGGGAACACTGGACATGGACGAGCTTCAGGAGCTTTTGCGGGTACTCGACCCTCGTATCTATGCGCGGCACGAGCCTTACATCGAATCATATCCGGACGATGAACCAGCACACATCCGATGTGCCTGCACCGCCTGCGGGCAGGTGTTTGCATCGTCCCACAAGCGCATAAAAGATATCACACACTGCCCGGAGTGCGGTACGCCTGTAACCCCGAAGCGATGGGGCAGCCGATACAAGCGCGTGAATGCTTTTTTGTATACCCACCTGATACGGGGCAAGGGGCGCGCTGTGTGGGCACGCTCCTATCGGGTAGAGCAGCTTTTAAGTGAGGACGAGCTTACCATCGAAACGACCTCGGTCAGCATATACCACTTTGACGATGGAGAAGCAGAAAAATTTGTTTGGAATCACGACAAGGGAGAATGGCAAAAGATAAAAAGCAAGAACTTTCCCGGAGACAACTGGTATAAAAATCGGATGTGCGGTGAGCTACGCCCGGCGTTCATCGGGCATATCGACAGAGAAACCATAGACGGCAGCTGTCTTGCATACAGTCAGCTTGACAGGGTGATAGGCAATCATTTGCCGATCATCCCCTATATATGCCTATATCTCCAATATCCGGCGGTAGAGTATCTCTGGAAAACGGAAAATTCCAGGCTGATTTTAGAGTATCTGCAAGGCGCAAAAAGCGAAGTCCGCAAAGCAGTTGATCTGCGGGCAAAGGATATCAAGGGTCTGTTTCGCGGCGCAGGAAAGCAGGAAATCAAGCTGTTTTCCGGGCGGGAAAGCCGTGACATATACAGCATGCGCAAGCTGTTTGATGCCGCCGCCGTGCCAGTGAACGAGGACGGGGCGCGGTATGCCTGCGTGCGGGGTGAGTACATAGACGCAATACCATACGGCAAGCCAGACTTCGAGCGGGAGCTATACCACTATATCAAAAAGCAAGAGAAGAAAAGCGGCATGAGCCTTAGAAACACGATGGTCGATTACAGGGATTATCTGGCTCAGCTCGCGGAAATTGGCGGCGGGGAACGGTATCCACACGACCTGCAAGCGGCACATGCACGGTTATCGGCTCGTTTGCGGAAAACCGAGGACAAGCACCTGCAAGGCATGTTCCGCGCCCGGCGCAGGCTGTGGCACTGGGCGGAATGGCAGTATCAAGGCATGTTTATCCGCATCATTGACTCGGTGGAAGAAATCACGATCGAGGGCGAACGACAAAGGAACTGCGTGGCAAGCTACGCGGAACGTCACGCAAACGGCAAGACTGTCATATTTGTTCTGCGCAAAAAAGATGCGCCCAAAGAAAATTGGCACACGGTCGAGATCGACCCCGATATCCTGCGCGTGAGACAGTGCCGCGGATACCGCAATGCCGAAGCTGCGCCAGAGGCAAAAGCCTTTGTAAAGGCTTGGATGGCACATTTACAAGAACAGAAAGGAAGAAAAACTGCATGAATATTTTTGAGCTTTTGGATAGGCAAATCAAGAGGGGCAGCGCCTCGCTTATGCTAAAGCCGTATGCGACCGCCACCGGAAGGATACTTGCAGAGGTGGCACACCGCTCAGATCAGGCGGCAGAACTGCTGAAAAATAAAATAGAGCAGACAGAACGATCGGTCGAACAATGCGCCGAGGTGCTGATTACATATGCAGAAGAGCACCCAACTGCGGACTGCTGGACATGGGACAGGCTTACACTGGACAATCCGGCAATTCGGCTGGTACTGGACTTCTACGAAATCCCAAGTGATTGGGTTTTTGGTGTGGAAGGAAAAGCCCCGACCCGCTCGGTAGATACGGTGACGGCTGAAATCCAGCTCATTCAGGCGCAGGTTAAGAAGGTCTTTTATAATGCCGTCATTCAGATCGGGACAAGGCTGTTAGAGGTCAAGGAGCTTGTACCGCATGGGGAGTGGACAGAGTACCTCGAAAACCGTTTGGGCTACAAGCCATCTACCGCCCAGAACTATATGCGCATTGCCAAGGAGTTCGGGGACAGTCAGGTCGCGTTGGACGGCACAGACCCACAGACGCTATTCGGTGCGCTGGGTTACTCTCAACTCCTGCCCCTGCTCTCCCTGCCGGATGAGGATCGGCGGGAGCTGGCGCAGGAAAACGACCTCGAAGCCATGTCCAGCCGGGAAATCGAGGAACTTGTCAGGGCACGAAAAGCCGCAGAGGAAAAAACCGCGCAGGTCGAAAGGGAGCTTGCGCAGGTCAAAGCGGCTGAGAGGGAAGCTGAGGACAAAGCGGCACAGGCACAGACAAAACTGGAAAAGGCAGAGAAGTCCAAGAAAGCCGCAAAAGAACGGGAAGCAAATGCCCTTGCCGCAATGCGCATGGCAGAACAGAGGGCGGACAAGCTGGCAGAGGAACATAAGTTTTTACAAAATCAGGTTAAGACGCTGACCGAACAGGCAGAGCAGACCCCACTTACTGCTGAGGTCGTGCCAAGTGATGCGGAGCTTGCCCGCGTGCGGGACGAGGTGCGGCAGGAGATGACCGCCGCCCTCGAACAAGCAGAAGAAAAGGCGCGACAAGCGGAAGAACGGCTGGAAAAAGCCAAGAATCCGGCGGCAATGCGCGTGAACCTGCTCTTTGAGAGTGTACAGGCGCAGGTGGAAAAGCTGGAAGCCGCCCTTGCTGCGCTTTCGGCTGAGCAGCCGGAAACCGGGGAAAAGTTCCACGCGGCGATCCATCAATATTTCTCGGTAAGATAACAAAGGAGGACAAAACAAATGATTATCAGTACAAGGGGGCTGTACAGGTGCATGACGCGGGCACTTGCCACAAACGGGTATGCGGTAAGTCTTATGGACGACTGGCTCTATATTGGTTCGCCGTTTTGGTGCACCGCAATCCAATACGATATCCTTCCGCGCACTCTGCTGGGTCTTATCGTCTCTCACATTGGAGATATCCCCAAACAAAACAACCCGCTGCACCTGCAAAAAGTCGAAAAACAAATCGTGCTGGAACATACAGACAAGGTGCATCTGTCATGGCTCAGCCCTTTGATGGGCACACAAGAGCCGGGAGAAGATATCACCCGGACTGCCGTTACCATCGGCGGGCTGGTAGTTTTACAGCAGGAGGATCAACCGAAGGCTTGCTATTTGGCGAACGCAGAATATCTCGATATCGTACATGCCAGTACAATCAAGGGCAATCGACTGGTTTGTCGGCAATCCGAGGGGTGTCTGTATAAAGGCAGACAGAGCGCCGCCGTGATCCGGCTCAGAGACCCGGACGAGGATGAGGACGGCGTAAGATTGACAGATCTGTTACAGCGGCTGACAGGCGCAGAGCTGTCACGAGATTATTAACCGCCGAAACGGGCTTTGCGCCCGTCACCGGGGACTGCCTGCCCCCGGTCTGATGATGGCAGGGCAAATCCCCTAGCGTGTTATTTGGATACAAAAGTATAAGATATAGGACGGTTTTCAGTCTGCCTGAAATGACGATGCAGATAGGCTGGAAAAAGGGCGCAGGATGCCGCCGCCAGCGGCATCCTGAAAGCCCCGGTAAGCGTATTATTAAAGCGACAGCAAGCCCAAAAATCAGACAGAGAAAAAGGAGCGTACCACCATGTATGTTAAGCGAACAGTAAAAGCCGGAGCGGTGATAGAAACGAAGAAAATGTATACATCGAGGGTACATACCAAAGGGGTACGCCGTCAGCCGAAAACCAAGAACACCGCCAAGGCACAGCACGCAGTCAACGAGCGCAAGGCAGAGGAGCGCCTGCGCTGGAAGATGAATGCAAATTTTTCCTATGGTGACTTGCATCTGGTACTGCACTACTACGACAAGTTGGTGACGCTCGAACAGGCAGAGGCAGACAAACGCGCCTTCTGCCGGGCGATGCGCGCACATTTTAAAAAGCTGGGCAAAGCATTTAAGTATGTGGCTTGCACGGAAACCAAGCGCATGACAAACGTACACCACCACATCATCATGCCTGCCTTTGACCTTGCAGTGATACAGGCGGTTTGGGAGCGTATCCTCGGTGATCGGCTTGGGAATGTATCTGTCAAGCCCCTCGATCGGCGCGGGAATCATGCAAAGCTCGCGAATTACCTCATCAAGGAGACGAGAAAGACCATGGAACGATGCCGTGCGGCGGGAGTGCGCTACAAGCGGTTTTCCTGCGCACAGGGCATGGTACAGCCAGAGCCGGTGTACGATACCGTCAGTGCGCGGAGCTGGTCAAACATGCCAAAGCCCCGCAAGGGATATATCCTGCTCAAAGACGACAATGGCGATGTACTGCGGACAGGGATACATGAGCTGACGGGCTATCCGTGGGCAGAATACATAGAGCTTAGAGTTACGCAAGAGCCGGAATAGGCTCAGAAAGGGCAAAAAAATGAAGAAAACAACAAAAGATGCTGTATTTGATGCTTTTATGGCGGTAGCATACTTTTGCACCGCCTGTTATGCCGCACAACCGACCGTCCAGCTGAACAGGTGGGCGGTCTGCGGTCTGCTCGTGATCTGGGGTGTGTATCATGCGATATGGTATATCCGTGGACAATAGGCAGATAAATTTCGAGCGGGAGGAGCACAGAAACTATGAAAAAAGGCTGGAAACGGAGTTATCTGGTAAATATCCTGCAAAGCTATCCGTACATACTGGCAAAGCCGGAGCAGATGCGAACAAAAAACGAACAGCGCAGGGCGGACAGCGTCCAGCATACCCTCGACCATATCAGACAGACCAGGGACGGCGCAGACAAGCTGCGCCTTGCTGAGCTGCTGTATTTTCGCGGGCAGTACAATCTTCCAGGCGCGGCGCGTGCACTGTATGTGTCCGAGCGGGTGCTGTACAAGTGGAACGATGAAATACTACGCACGCTAGAACGATACGCTGATATCTTTTGATTTTTCCGGCGTGTGTTGGAACAATTCGTGGATATCCTTTGATTTTTTCGATGGATATGCGGGAAAACTGGGGAAAATGCAACAAGTGCAGAGTGGACAGGAGTCAGGGCAGTTTTATGCCCTGATTTTTTATGCCAAAAACACAAACGCTTGGCGTTTTGCCCTGCGCTGGAATTGTGCGGATACGGACGATAAATAGCTGTTAAGATAGGAGTATACAGACGGCGGTTTTTGACCCGTCTGTTACCGCCAAAAGAAAGGGGGCGAAAGCAATAAAAACCGAAAAACCTTTAACACCTAAGCAAAAACGGTTTGTAGTTGAGTATCTCATAGACCAAAACGCCACACAGGCGGCAATCCGGGCGGGATACAGCCCAAAAACTGCAAGACAGCAGGGCGCAAGGTTGTTGTCAAATGCTGACGTGAGAGGCATTATCAAAAGCCGCAAACGATACCAGACCCGCAAGGCGGAAATCAGCGCCGAAAGAGTGCTCAAGGAGTGGGCACGCATCGCCTTTGCAGACCCGCGCGGGCTGTTTGAGAGCAACGGGCTGCCACGCTCCCCATGTGCGCTGGATGACGATATGGCGGCGGCGGTCGAAAGCATAGAGGTGCGTATAGCAAAAAATAATCATTCTGCAACAGTAAAGAAATATAAGCTGGCATCCAAGATGTCGGCGCTTGATTGTCTCGCTCGTTACCTCGGTATGCTGGACGGCAAGGACACCATAGCGGACGAGGGTGAACAGACAGGCGTTATCGTACTGCCAGAGGTCGGGGAGGACACTCCACTCGGCGCTGACGCGCCACCCCACTCAGAGATGGGGGCACAGGACGCACAGGAGCAGACAGACGAGTGGGAGGAGGACATGGACACATGACAGCAAGCCCAAGGATCGTGTGGAAGCCACAGCCCCGGCAGGTCGCTTTCATGACGCGCCCGGAGGAAGAAGCCCTTTATGGTGGGGCTGCGGGCGGCGGCAAGAGTGAGGCACTCGTCATTGAGGCGTTAAGGCAGGTACATATCCCGCATTACAGGGCGCTCATTTTGCGCAAGACTTACCCGGAGCTGTCTGAGCTGATCGACAAGAGCCGCAAATACTACCCGCCTGCCTTTCCCGGCTGTAAGTTCAACGAGACAAAGCACAGCTGGACGTTCCCGAGCGGGGCACGCATCACATTTGGTGCGATGCAGCGGGAGCAGGACAAGTACAAGTATCAGGGGCGCGCCTTCGACTTCATTGGCTTTGACGAGCTGACGCACTTTACTTATGACCAGTACAGCTATCTGGTATCCCGTAACCGCCCGAACGGTTCTGGCACACGCGTCTATATGCGCGCAACTGCCAATCCCGGCGGCGTGGGGCATGGATGGGTCAAAGACAGGTTCATTACTGCCGCGCCCCCGATGACTCCTATCGCAGATACAGTACAGGTGGTTTTCCCGGATGGGCACAGCGAACAGCGCGAAAAGCGGCGCATCTTTGTGCCAAGCACAGTGTTTGACAATGCGGCGCTCATGGAAAACGATCCGAACTATGTCACACGCCTTGCATCCATGCCAGAAGCAGAGCGGGAAGCGCTCCTGTATGGCAACTGGGACAGCTTTTCAGGGCAGGTATTCACAGAGTGGCGCAATGACCCGGCACATTACAGGGACAGGCTCTGGACACACGTGATCGAGCCGTTTAAAATCCCTGCAAGCTGGAAGCTCTATCGCGGTTTTGATTTTGGGTATGCGCGACCCTTTTCCGTGGGCTGGTATGCGGTAGACCATGACAACCGCATGTACCGCATCCGGGAGTTGTACGGCTGCACAGGCGACCCGAATGTCGGTGTCAAATGGGAGCCTGCCCGCATTGCATCAGAGATCCGGCGTATCGAGCAGGACGACCCAAACCTCAAAGGACGGCGTATCCACGGGATCGCAGACCCTGCGATATCCAAGGCAGAGATGGGCGAGAGTGTTGCGGAAATCATGGAACGAGCGGGCATTTACTTTGACCCCGGAGACCATCAGCGCATTGCGGGAAAGATGCAATTACACCACCGTCTCGCCTTTGACGAGGACGGCAGACCGCAGCTTTACATCTTTTCCACCTGCAAGCACTGTATCCGCACGCTGCCCGCACTCGTCTATGATACCGCAGACGTGGAGGACATAGACACAGAGGGAGAGGATCACTGCTTGGTCGGTGATACTTTGGTGCATACCGAGAATGGCATGATCCCAATTAAAGACCTTTGTGGCAAGTCAGGCATGGTGTTATCCCACGATGGACACTATCACACATACAGTGACGTAAGGCTAACTCAAAACAATGTTGATGTGTACGAGATTGAGACAGAGGACGGGACGACTGTAAAGGCAACTGTAAACCACAGATTTATGCTGTCTGATGGCACGTGGAAACGTCTTGACCAGTTAAAGCCGGGAGACGAACTTATGGAGGCATACGATGCAAGTGCAAGTCATCAATGACACCGTGCAGGAATTTAATGGAGCACGGTATTATCTTTGCGGGCAATACTACCAGCGAAAAGGGAAAAGGCTGCATCGCGTTGTATGGGAGTATCATCACGGAGAGATACCGGGAGACTGCGACATTCACCATATAGACGGAAATCGTGGTCACAATGATGATGACAACCTTGTATGTATAGACCGCAGCGAACATCGCAGACACCACGCAAACGAACCTGATTTCTTAGAGTACGCGAGGAAACATATCGAGGATATGAGACCACTTGCGGCAGAGTGGCATGGTTCGGAAGCTGGAAAGGAGTGGCACAGCGCACAAGGAAAAGCGAACTGGGAAAAACGCAAAATGACAAAATACACCTGCACGAATTGCGGCACTGAATTTACAACAAAACATGTATACAGCAAACACAGCAATCGTTTTTGTTCCGGAAGATGCAGGGAGGCGTTTGGGAGAAAGGTAATGTCGAATGCGGATTAAGTCAATCAAACATGCTGGACGTGCTAACGTGTACAACATGGAAGTGGCTGATACTCACAGCTTTGTGATTGATGGTGGATTGGTGGCACACAACTGCTACGATGAGCTTCGCTATGTGGCGATGGAAAACCCGGTGAATCCACCGGAGGTACGCGCAGAGCCGCCGAAGGCATATGATCCACTGAGCACCGACACGGACAGTCCGGATAAATACGAATTTTTCAGGAGGTAACGCGATGAATGATACAGAGAGCACGACCGCCGCCGGAAGCGGCGGCACTGGTATACCAAACATACAAAAAGCCGCTGAGCTGCTGGGTAAGTACAGAGAGGGCAAACAGCGACTCGACAAAAGGATCGTAGAAAATGACCAATGGTGGAGGCTCAGGCATTGGGATGTGGTCGGCAGATCGGCACAGGGAGACCCGCAGCCCGTCTCTGCATGGCTCTTTAACAGCGTGGCAAACAAGCATGGTGACGCGATGGACAACGCACCAGAACCCGTTGTGCTGCCAAGAGAAAGCGGGGATGAGCGGGACGCAAAGAGCCTGTCCGAAATTTTGCCCGTCATTGCGGAGCATAACGACTTTGAGGGCGTGTACTCCGATGCCATGTGGGATAAGTGCAAGTCCGGCACTGCCTTGTACTGCATCACATGGGACACGGAAGCCGAAAACGGGCTGGGGGATATCTCCATCTCTCACGCGTCTGTACTTAATCTGTTCTGGCAGCCCGGCGTGCGGGACATACAAGACAGCCCGAACCTGTTCTACACATCCATGATGGACAACGAGACGTTAAAACAGAGATATCCGCAGATAGAGGGCAAGGGCGCGCCCGTGCAGGGCGTCCAGTATGTACATGACGACCAGATCGACACACAGGACAAATCCCTCATTGTTGACTGGTACTACAAGACACGGGACGAGAACGGCAGACAGGCGGTGCATTACTGCAAGTTTGCAGGCGATACCGTGTTATACAGCAGTCAGGATGACCCGGACTACAAGGACGGCTACTATAACCACGGCTTGTATCCGTTCGTTATAGATCGCCTGTTCCCGATCGAGGACAGTCCCGCAGGCTTCGGCTACATTGATATCATGCAGTCTCCACAGCTCTACATTGACAAGCTTGATGCCGTCATCCTCAAAAATGCACTGCTTGCAGGTCGTCCACGCTGGTTTGTCCGCGATTCGTGTGCCGTCAATCAGGAAGAATTTGCAGACTGGTCAAAGGACTTCGTGCACGTTGCCGGACGCTTGGAGGATGGAGACCTCCGGCAGATACAGGTGGACACGCTGCCTGCATACCTCATGAACCATATCCATACAAAAATTGACGAGCTGAAAGAAACCAGCGGCAACCGTGACTTTGCGCAGGGCGGCACGGCTTCCGGTGTTACTGCGGCGGCTGCCATTGCCGCCTTGCAGGAGGCGGGAAACAAGCTGTCCCGCGATATGCTCAAGGGCACTTACAGGGCTTACCGAAAAATCATGGAGCTTTGCATTGAACTTATTCGGCAGTTCTATGACGCGGAAAGAGAATTTCGCATCACAGGGAAGGACGGCAAGACCGATTTTGTACAGTATTCCAACGCGGGGATACGAGATCAGTCCCTGCCACCTGCATATCCGGGGCAGGAAACAGAGCCGGGATACTCCCCTGCGGTGCGCCGCCCGGTGTTCGATGTCATCGTGAAGGCGCAGAAATCAAACCCATACAGCCAGCTCGCGCAGAACGAGACCGCAAAGGAGCTTTACAAGTTGGGCGTATTTGCGCCGGACAACTCCGATCAGGCGCTCGCCTTGATCGAAATGCTTGAATTTGAGGGCAAGGAGCAGGTCAAGGAACGGATACAGCAGAATGCAGGCATGCGCGAACAGCTCGCACGGGCACAGGAGCTTTTGCAGAAAATGGAAACTGTCCTGAGACAATACGGTATCAATCTTACAGCGATCGCGGGAGACGCGCCCCCCGATGCCCCACCGCCCGATGTCCCGCTCGATGCCGCTCCCGCAGGGACGGACACAGGAGGCACACTCGGACAGGCGGCAAAGCAGGCAGCGACACAGAACATGACCTCGTATGGGCAAAGGCTCGCAAAGAATGCCCGCGTGGATATGGGAGGCTGATCGGATGGTGACCGTGACACTATGGGACAACGGCGAATGGATCGGCTTCTCCTGCGCAGGGCACGCAGGATACGCAAGGGACAAAGCCCCGGATATCGTTTGTGCGGGGATCTCTGCTCTTGCAAATACCCTCGGTCTGGCACTCGCCAGATTCCGCGGATACGCCGCAGAAGCCGAAAGCGGCTGGGTCAGGGTCGTATGTGGCAAAAACCTTGAAAGCCGCATCGTATTAGATTCCCTTGCCGTCGGATTCTACGGGATGCGGGACGCATACCCGCAGAACGTTTCCGTTCGCGACGAACGTATAGGGGCAGGAGAGTGGGACACAGACGAGCGGGACAGACCCGCAGAAAGGATACACAAAAATGTTTAATGAGTTTGATTTACGCCTGTTTGACGCAGAAGGCGCAGAAGGTGCAGGCGCAGAAGGTGCAGGCGCAGAAAGTGCAGGCACAGAAAGTGCAGGCACAGAAGGTGCAGGCACAGAGGGTGCAGAGCAGGTGCGTCTTGCAGAATATCAGGCAATGATCGAAAAATATGCCGACCTCCACGAACACAGCTTACAGGAAGCGGTGAAACAGCAGAAAGCCGCGCATGATGCGCTGGCACAGCGGTATGCAGCCCTTGAACAGGCAGTCAGTCCGTTGTATCAGGAGCGCGGCATTACCGCCGGAGATACGGACGCACTCGCGGAAGCCATTCGCGCGGACGATTCTTTCTGGGAGCGCGGTGCGGAACAGGCAGGCATGACGGTCGAGCAATACAAAGAGATGCAGCTGGCAATCGCAGAAAACAACCAGCTTCGGCGATCTATGGAACAGCAGCAAGCTGAAGATGCCGCGAATCGTCAGATTGCCGCGTGGCAGCAGGAGGCAGAGCAGGTAAAGGGCATTTATCCGGATTTTGACCTCATGCAGGAAATAAAAAACCCGCTGTTTGCTTCGCTGATTGCATCCAAGAACGAGGCAACGCGTCTTTCCTTGCAGGCGGCATATGAAGCCTGTCATGTGCAGGAGCTGACCCACAGGGCGGCACAATCGGCGGCACATACCGCCACACAGAACACAGTCAAAAACATTCGAGCGGGCGCACACAGACCCAAGGAGGGCGGCAGCGGCTCGGACGGCGCAATCACGCCCGGCAAGGTGGATATCGCAAAGCTGACCCGTGCCCAGCGCAGAGAGCTTGAGCACAGAGCCGAGCGGGGAGAACGAATCACTTTTCAGGAGGGAACAAAGCTATGAACACGTCCATTTTTACTATGAATTTGACATTGTTTGACGCGAACGCGAACACCAATGTCACTACGGACAGCAATCTGTCGGTAGAAATGAAAACCTATTATGATACGACACTTTTGGAGACGGCAGAAGCAAAGCTGGTACACAACCAGTTCGGCATAAAAAAGCCGATCCCAAAGAATCGCGGCAAGACCATCGAATTCCGCTGCTTCGATGACCTGCCAAAAAAAACAGAAAAGCTGACTGAAGGTGTGACCCCGGACGGAAAAAAGCTCAAAGTTACCTCGCTGACTGCTGAGGTCGGGCAGTACGGCGACTATGTATCTGTGTCCGATATGCTGGACATGATCGCCATTGACCCCGTTATCGTACAGGCAACAAAGAAGATCGGCAAGCAGGCGGGCATGACGCTCGATACACTGACCCGCGATGCGCTGGCGGCTGGAACACAGGTGCAGTATGCAGAGGGACAGGTCGCGGCACGAAATGCCCTGACCGCACAGCACAAGCTCACGGTGGACGCGGTGCGCCGCGCCGTGCGCACACTCAAAAACAACAATGTTGATCCATATGATTCATCCTATGTGGGTATCGTGCATCCGGATGCCGCCTATGACCTCATGAGTGACCCGAAGTGGGTCAGCGTCAAGACGTATTCTGACCCAGAAGGTATCTACATGGGTGAGATCGGGAAAATCGAGAACGTGCGCTTTGTGGAGACCACAGAGGCAAAGAAGTTCGTAAACGCTGGTGCAGACAGTGTGGATGTGTACTCGACCCTCATCATCGGTGACGGCGCGTATGGTGTGACCGAAATCGAGGGCGGCGGACTACAAACAATTGTAAAGCCTTTGGGCGCTGGAAACGATCCGCTCAATCAGCGCGCGACCATTGGCTGGAAGGCTACCCATGTGGCAAAGATCTTAAATGAAAAGGCGATGGTACGCATTGAGACGGCTTCCACCTTCAATGACCATCAGGCGAACTGAGGAATGAGCAAAACCACAAGCGTTTGGGATTTTACCCCATGAGACAAAAAGGAGAGATCAGCAATGAGCGAAGAAAAGACAAAGAAAGATACAAAGCCGGAAACTGTTCAGCACACGGCGGCGCACGAAAAAGATAACTGGGAGACAGTATTCGTTGCACCGGGCAGCGGCAAGGACAGAGGCACTATTTTTGTGGGTGTGAACGGCAAGGGCTATTATGTGCCGCGTGGAAAGTCCGTGGCTGTCCCGCCGGAGGTCGCGGAGGTGCTCCGCAACCGTGAAGCACAGCTCGAACAGGCAGAAGCGTACAGCGATTCTGTTTCTAACGAAAATTAAGCAGGATATGAGCAGATAGGAGTGAACAACGCCATAAAATCAAAAACATATGAAGAATTTATAAAAAAATTCGAGCCGAAGAAAACCACAGATGACTGCTATACTCCCCAACCTATATTTGAAGCAGTCATGGATTGGGTCAAAGTCCAGTACGGTATCAGCGAGGAACAAGTCGTGAGACCCTTCTGGCCCGGTAGAGATTATCAGACAGCAGAATATCCGGAGGGCTGCGTTGTGCTGGACAATCCCCCGTTCTCTATCTTGACAAAAATCTGTAATTTCTATTTGGATAGGGATATAAAATTTTTCCTATTCGCTCCGGCATTGACTGCTTTTGGAGGAAAAACAGTCCTGATGCGCATGAATCATATCCTGACAGATTCGGACATTACCTACATGAATGGGGCAAGAGTGAATACTGGTTTTGTTACGAATTTGGGAGATAGTGAGATAATCGCACAGACTGCACCAGAGCTTGCCAGAAAAATAAAGGATGCAGAGACTGCGAGCAAGGAAAAAAGGATAAAGGTTTTGCCAAAATATCAATATCCAGACAACTTGATCACAGCAGCAACACTAGCGAAAATCTGCGGCTATGGAATCGACTTCCAGATCAGAAAACAGGAGTGTGTACCGATTGCTGCTCTGGACGCACAGAAAGAGCAGGGAAAGGCTATTTTCGGCGGCGGGCTTTTGTTATCAACGAAAAAAGCGAAGGAAAAGAGCGCAGCAGAAAAGAGCACCAAAAAAGTATCGACACATGTATGGGAGCTGTCGGAAAGAGAACGAAGTATCATTTGCCAGTTGGATGCCAAGGCAAACTGATGTGAAAGCCCGGAATGAATGGGCAAGAGCCGGGGATACTCCCGGCTCTTTTCGTTCAGAAAGAAAGGAGGGGCTTTCATGCCCGAAACAAACACCAGTCACGTCCCACACCACCTGACCGCCGGAGAGGTGCTGGACAGGGTACAGGCAATCAGGATACACGCCTATGACGAGACTACATTACTGCAAAGACTGCACACACTCGAAGCTATGCTATTGACTGAGGTGCATTTTGCAGAGTATCCGCAAACACTCGAGCGGGAGACCCTGCTCTGTGCAGAGCTGCCCTACTGTGAGATATACGAGCAGTACCTTTTCGCACAGCTCGATCTTTTGGATATGGAGCTTGCACAGTACAACAATGGAATGCAGATATTCCAGAACACATACAGCGAATACGCGGCACGCGTGCGCCGTGAAAAACGACCTGCCCCCGGAAAGCAGGTGACAGGCTATGATTAAGCTGCCATACTTACAGCCGTCTGCGCCGCAAAAGACCACCGTGCATCAGTTCACCGGGCTTGACAGGCGTGAACGCATTCCAGAGGGCGCGGCGCGGGACATGCAAAACCTTTCTGCCGACCGTCTGCCCTGTCTTGCTGTGCGGGACAGGCGCAGACAGATCAGAAAAACACCCGATATACGGATGATTACTTACAAGAACGGGCGGCAGATATATGTTGCGGACAACCTGCTCTGGGTGGATGGGAGGTCAAGAGAACAATGCTTCGCCTGTGACGCGTTCGCAACGATTGGAGATCGCGTTTGCATTTTCCCGGAGAAGCTCTCCTACAACACGGCAACCGACAAGGTAGAGCGTTTGAGCGCAAAGCAGGTGATCCGCACGGCGGTTTTCACGAACAGCACCTTGACACTGGACACCAATGCAGTCTTTAAAAAAGGGGACGGCGTGACCATCACAGGATGTACACAGCAGCCCTACAACAACCGCACGGTCGTCATTCAGGAGGTCGAAGGGAAAAAGCTCACGGTATATGACAATGTGTTCCAGCATGGGGAGCTTGGAAGCCAACAGCCGGAAAGCTGGACAGAAAACAATATCACACTGGAACGGGTCGTGCCCGATCTCGATTTCGTATGTGAGAAGGATAACCGGCTCTGGGGGACGCACGGTAACGCAATCTGCTGCTGTAAGCTGGGAGACCCCACAAACTGGAACGTGTTCAACGGGCTGTCAACGGATGCGTGGGAAGTACAGGTTGGCTCGGATGGCGCGTTTACCGGGATCGCCGCCTTTTCCTCGCACATTATCGCGTTTAAAGAACATATCTGCCACAAGGTCTATGGACAAAAGCCCAGCGCCATGCAGGTACAGGTTGCACACATCGACGGCGTAAAGCCAGGCTGCGCGAAAAGTATCGTGAATATCAACGAAAACATTTTCTATCTGTCCCATGCGGGTGTGATGGTGTATGCGGGCGGTATCCCGGACTGCATTTCCCCACAGCTGACGGACACCTACACCGATGCTGCCGCCGGAAGGCTGGACAGCAAATACTATTTATCTGCAAGGCGGCAGGACGGGGCGCATGAGCTGCTCGTTTTCGATACCACGAAAAACCTGTGGGTCAAGGAGGACGATACTGCGGCGGTCTGCTTCACAAGCCACGCAGGGGCACTTTATTGGGCAACATGGGGAGAGATATGGACGACCAGCACAGCGGAAAAAGGAGAGGCGGAAAACGGGGTGCCGTGGAGCGTGACCTTTGGCGACTTTACACGCGTGACGGCAGACCGCAAGATCATTTCCAGACTGCATGTGCTGGTGGAGCTCCCCGCCGAGAGCCGCCTGCTCTGTGAGCTGAGTTATGACGGCGGCGCATTCTTCCCTGCGGCGCGTATACAGGACACCGCGGCGGCGCGTGTATTCCGTGTCCCTTGTATCCCAAGACGATGCGAGCGGTTTTCTGTGCGGCTCTCCGGCGTAGGGCAGGCGCTTATCAAGGGCGTTGAAATAAAATGGACAGAAGGGAGTGACCAAACATGGCACAATACATAAACGATCCCGTACCCAAGTACAGACAGGAAGATCTCAATAAGACCACAAAGGATCTGCATGGCTATGTAACTGGGCTTTCCGATCAACTGCAATTCCTGCTCGCGAATCTGGATGCGGATAATATTCCAGAACTGCCGGATATCATGAAGCGGCTGACCGATGCGCAGGGCAACATTACAAAGCTGGAAGTGACCGCCAAGGGGCTGGAACTCACGATACGAGACAATGAGGGGAACATGAGCCGAATCACGGCTGACATTACAGGTATCCGCGCAAACATCAGTAATGTAGAGGGCGATATATCCAACTTGCGGCAGACGGCAAGCAGTCTTTCCAGCCAGATATCCAGCGCAAAGGGGGACATATCCAGCCTGCGGCAGACAGCAAGCAGCCTTTCCAGTCAGATATCCAATCAGGGAAATCAGATATCCTACATCCGGCAGACGGCAAGCAGCATTGAAAGCCGGGTCAGTGACCTGAACGGCAAGTATTCCAGCCTCAAACAGACCGTGGACGGCTTCGACTTTCGCGGCATGGTGACGTTCCGCGATCTGAGGAACGAGCTGGACGATTATCCATCAAACAGCGATCTGAGACGCGGACGTACCACCATTGACGGCGGGTGCATTACCACCGGGAAAATTGATTGTGAATATATCGACTTGTATGGGCAGCTCTCCGTATACGAGCGGATGGGTGGCAGAGGGGAAGGCGGCTTTATTGGGTATTGCAGCGGCTCGTCAGAGACAGGGATCGGCGTCATGGAATCACGGCGCGGCGGTCAGTGCATCTGCACCGATGGCGGCGCAAGACTGACACACGGCAGAAGCGATAATTCTATTTGGGTCACCAGAGGCGGGTGCTTTTCCAGTGAGACCATGCAGACATACTCTGACCGCCGTTTGAAGCAGGATATCAAGTATGACCTTGCAGACTATGAAGCGTTTTACAGGGCGCTCAAGCCCTGCTCGTTCCTCATGCGCAGACATACGAGCGGGCGGCGGCATATCGGATTCATTGCACAGGAAATCGAGGAGGCTTTGCAAGATGTGGGGCTGTCTGGTGCGTCTCTTGCCGCCGCGTGCTTCGATGCAAATGCCAAAAGGCAGGATGGAACAGAAGAAACCGGACTTTGGAGCGTGCGGTACGGGGAGTTTATCGCACTCAATACTGCTATGATTCAGGGGCTTTTGCATAAGGTGGATGCGCTGACGGAGCGGGTGGATCAGCTGGAAAGCCTTTTGGAAAGTACACACTCCCCCTGATACCGGGATACTCCCTTGATACTCCCCATGTCTAAAGGCAGGGGCTTTATGGCACTTTTGGTAAAACACAAAACACAGACAGAAAGGACAATCCATAATGGCATTTAAAACAGACAAGGACGTTTTGCAGATGGCAGAGCGTGACGGCGTGTATTTCTCAGACTATGACAAGGAACTTGCCCGCCGTGACCCGGATGCGGGACTTTCCATCTATACAGCAAAGAAAGGCTACAACAGTGCAAAGACGGACGCAGACAAGCAGTACTGGAATCAAAAGGCAAACAGTGTCCGCAGCAAATACGGCGGTTATTCTGGCGGTTCTGACGGCTCTGGCTTTATGAAAGAGGACAAGTATTTCAGTCATGATGACCCTTATGCCGGACGCATGGAAGCCGCACTGGACAAGCTGCTCGGCTATCAGGATTTTAAAAATCCCTATCAGGACAGGATAGACAGCACGCTGGACAAGATCACAGGGCGTGACCCGTTTTCCTATGATGCGGAAAACGACCCCGTGTTCCAGCAATACCGCAAGACCTACATGAGAGAGGGGCAGCGCGCAAACGAGGACACGATGGGCAATTACGCGGCAATGACAGGCGGCATGCCGTCCACGGCGGCAGTGAATGCGGCAAGTCAGGCGCAGGACTATTACAACGCAAAGATGGCTGACAAAGTCCCGGAGCTTTATCAGCTCGCCTACCGCATGTACGCGGACGAAGGCGAACAGCTTATGAACCAGCTCTCTGCAATGCGCGGCTTGGGACAGGACGCACTTTCTGCATGGGGTGCAAACCAGCAGCTCGCACAAAGTCAATATGACGCACTGGCGGGTGCGTCCGATCGGGACTATAACCGCGCATTCGGTAAGTGGAGCGCAGACCATCAGGTCGACCGTGAGGCGGTCGGTGATAGCCAATGGCAGCAGCAACATAACCTGAACGCACAGTCAAGGGCGCAGGAGCTTATGAATCAGGTCTTGCAGACTGGACAGATTCCCACACATGATACCATTGTAGCGGCAGGCTTCAATGACACGGATGCGGCAAAAATTGCGGCTTATATGAAAGAGCAGGTCAATATGGATAGAGCAATGCAAAAGCTCCAGCTGCAAGGGGCACGGCTGCGTGCTGTGGGCGGTTCATCGGGAGGCGGCGGTCGCTCCGGTGGCAAGGTCACAAAGAGCAAAGGCGCGGGCTTTGACGGCAATATCTATGCACAGCTTGCCGCTTCTGGTGCAGAGGATTATGGTGGCGCTTATGCCATTCTGCGCGGCATGGGGATCGAAAAATCGGACGCGACAGTTATCGCAAAATCTTTTGATGAAGATTATTACCCGAAGTATCAGGAAGAACAGAAAGAAAAGCTGAAGAAAGTGAAGCCGTTACCTGTTTCCACCGAAATACAAGGAGAATACACACCATTTTACAAATATCGGGGCAGATAAGGAGGGAGAAGCTATGGCAAAGAAAAACAAAAAGCTACTTGAAAATGAGCTGAATCGTTATGGACAGGAATATGAGCTTGCCAAGGCGCGCGGCGATAAAAAAGGAATGGACATGGCACATGCCAAAGCCAACGGTGTCAGAAAACAGGCAGGCTGGTCGTATGACAACAAGCGTGGTTATACGGTCGAGGGTGCGCGCATTGTAAACAGCAAAGAAAGCCTTGCACTTGCAAAATCCAGAGGGAACGCGGTGCGGGCAGCAAGGCAGGTGACAGAGGGGACACCAATCGCGGAGCGGTACACCCCTGCCGCTTCACAAAAGAAACAAAAGCCAAAGCCGAAATTCTCCAAACCACAGGCAGCAAAAGGTACATACCAGACAAAGCCGCAGATCCAGACCTCGGGCGCCTTTTCTGCGCCTGCGCCCGTATACCAAAACGACCCGATCGTACCAAAGGCAGGGCAGACAGGCAGGGCATTTACTCCCTTTGACGCTAAAAGCGACATCCCCCTCAAAGAGGGGGACTTGAAGGGGAGCATCGCAAGCGCTGTACGTCCTGCACCTGTGCCAACTGCACCCGCTGTATGGCAGGACATGGAGCGCGAAAGAAAGCGCACTGAGGACGCACAGCACGCGGCGCGACAACTGGCACTTGAAAAGCTGGGCTGGAAATATGAACGGCAGTACGAAAAGGACGGGAAGTACAATCCGTGGGACATGACACCGCTGCGCGAAATCGAAAATAAAGTCATAAAGCCAGTGACCTACACGGTGGAGCGCGGTATACAGGGCGCTTATGGCGGTGTGGAAAATATACTCGGAGCTGTCAGCTCGATAGGAAACAAAGGGCTTGCGGCGGTTACCAGCGTAGGCGGACTGATGCCCAATCCAATTTCGAAAGAATACAATAGGCGCGCAGATCTTGCACACAAGATCCGATTGAACGATATCTGGAAGCAAAGTATAGAAGAAAGATATGAGCCAACACAGGGGATGCAGAAAGCAGGGGACATTAGCGAAACAATCGGCAACCTGACGCCCGCTCTCGCTGTTGAAATTCTGAAAGCCTTGACGTCAGGCGGCGCGAGCGTGCCGGGAACGATTGCACAGTATGCGCCCAAGCTCGGTATGGCGCTTATGGCACTGAGCAGCTATGGCGCAGGCAGTCACCGGGCGGCACTTGAGGGCGCAGACACGGACAAAGCCGCCCTCTACGGCGCGTTATCTGCCGCAGGGGAAACTGTAACAGAAAGTATGTTCGACTTCATCCCCGGATTAAAAAGCGGCGGCTGGCTGCCTGCGGGTGCACAGAAGGCATTGGAAAAGAGTGGCGCGGCAGACGCTATGGCGCGGGCAGTAGAAAAGCTCGGCGGTACGGCGGCAGGACGTGCTGCCCAAAGTGCAGGGCGTGCGCTGTCAAATCCTATCCTGCGCACGGCGGGTGGTATCCTCGGCGAAGGCGTGGAAGAAGCAGCAATGGCGGTCGCTGATCCTTATTTTCAGCGTGCAACCTACGACCCAAACGCAAAGGACGCGACAAGGGAACAGATCGCACAGGATGCCCTTATGGGTGTGCTGGTATCGGGAATCATGCAGGGCGGCTCTGTGGCAGGGCGCAGGGTACTCAGGGGCAGACACAGTGAGCAAAATCACGCATACACCGCCCAGAAGAATCAGCATATCCCTGACTATGAAGTACAATGGAACAGATTCAACCGCGCCGGACAGCTTGGCGTACCCTTTGACAAAATCGTCAAGGTGGAAACGAACACACCCGTAGACATGGAGACCGCATATTCTGCTTATGTGTCGGGCTTTAATGACTTCGTGGAACGAACAACAAACATTGCCCGTCGTATCCTCGCCGGGAATGAAACCAATATGACCGACATCGCAGACACTGTGGTATCGCCCCCGGCACGGCAAATGCTGGAACAGGGCTTTGGATTCAAGTTGTCCGATGATATCCCGCAGGCGGTACGGCAGGTACACACGGTCGCAAATGCCCTGCACCAGAAGGCAATGCAGGATGCATCAGAGGTTGTACAAATTGAGGACGATGGGCAAAAAATAGACCAGCAGGAGAATACTCCCCCCAGCGTGTTCGCGCCACCCCCCTCGGAGATGGGGGCAATGGGCGCGGTGCAGGAGAGCCACGACCCCTCAGAGATGGGGGCAATCAGTGCGGCGCAGGAGGGTCACGCCCCGAAGTCAAAGCCGGGTGGTGTTGTGCAGAACGAGACCGCACGGACAATGGACAAAAAGACGTTAAAAGCCGTACACAGTATCGCGGAACGCTTGGGTGTACAGGTGGAGTTTGTGGACGATATGGAAGAGGCGGGCAGCTATGCAGACGGGAAAATCCGGATCAACACAAAGGAAAACGACCTGACCAAGACTGACCGCGTTATCCGTCAGGTGTTCGTCCATGAGCTGACCCACACATTAGAGGACAGCGGCGAATACGGCGCGTTATTTGATGCCATTCTGAGCGAAGTTGACGAAGCGGGTGCGCTGGACGATGTGCGCCAGATCCTGCGCGAACGCTATGCAGAGCATGGGCAGGAGCTTGATGACAGCAGCATAGACCGGGAGGTCGTGGCATGGTTTGCGGAGGAAAACCTTTTCACGGACGAGCGGGCAATAAACAATCTCGCCCGCAGAAAGTTGGGCTTGTTCCAGCGTATCCGTGACTGGCTGCACGGCTTACGCGTCCGGCTCACAGGCACACAGGAAGAAAAATTTGTCTGGCAGGCGGAGCAGCTCTACAAAAAAGCATTTGACGCGCTGGAAAGCGGAAAACCCCAAACGCTTGCGGTTTCGGAAAACAGGCAAAAAAATAACGCCCCCTCTGGGACGCAGTACAGGTTTTCTGACCACAAAATACCAACCTATGACGAACTGATGGCAAAGCCTGATATTCAAGTTGTGGATATCCGTGGTCGCGGTGTGGGACGGATTGCAGAACAGCGAAAGCAGTTCCTGAACAGTCCGGAAGCGCAGAAACTGTATGAAGCGCCGGTTATCAACCGCGATACAGGCGAGCCAGTGTTTATTACACCCGCTACTTTAAAGCATACTTTTTTTAATCAAGGATTTGAACAAATCAATGCAGCAAAGCACCTTGAAGAGATTATCGAAAATGCGATCCTCACTCATGCAGAGTCAATTACACACAAAAACGAAAACGCAACTGCTATTTATACATTGTTTGGTGCGGTGCAGACTGAAAATGGGATACAGCCAATAAAACTAAAAGTAAAAGAGTATAAAGTAGGCGCACAAAGATTGCCAGAGATAATACAACATTACTTTGACGCAAATGGTATACAAGACCCATACGCCAGTGCTTATGATAGTCGTGTTCTGGAGTTGGAGAGTATAGAAAAAGAGGAAACTTCCAGTTCCGCAATGCCAACACTCGCTGAAAATACAGCGCAAGGTGATTACCCTTCAGTTTCCTCTACCATTAGAGTAGCAGACTTGTATAATCTTGTCAACACAGAATATCGCAAGTATCTGCCACCGCAAACGAGAGGAAACACGGACGGCACTCCCCCCGGCGCATTCGCGCCACCCCCCTCGAAGATGGGGGCAGATGGGCACGGCGCAGGAAATGTGAACACGGCGCAGAACAAAATCAGCGGTTCGGAAAGCCTGAACGACATTATGAAGCGAAATCGGGAACAATCCAGAACCATTGCAAAACTAAGAAGGCAAGTGCGGAGTTTAGAGGACGGCGTTTTGACCGACCCGAAACAGGTGAAGGCACTGACGCGATCTCTGCTTGATGATTACAGCAGCTCCATGTCACGGGACGAACGGACACGGGTCGCGGCTGAGCTGCAACAGATCTTTGATGATATCGCGAACAACACGACAAGAGACGGAGACATACAGGAGCGAATCAGGAGCATTGCACAGGAAATCGTGGAAAGCTCGGCAGTGCTGAACACTGAAACGGAAGAAATGTACAAGACGTTAAAGGGATACCTGAAAAAAAACAAGCTGACACTGTCAGAGCAGGACAGGGCAGATATCCCGGACTTTAACGACTTCCGGCGATCGTTTTTTGGCACGTTGAAGATCGGTAACAACGGTATCCCCGTAGACACTGCATACATGGAGCTTACCGAAATGCTGGGCGAGGGGATCTTCCCCTCGGACATCACCCACCCCGCAGATCAGCTCATACACATGAAAGAAATGGTACAGGCGTTGAAGCCTGTATTCGAGAACCCGAACAGCCGCAGCATGGGAGAGGCGGCGCGCGGGCTTGCCGATGAAATCTACGAACGCTTTTTTGACCTTTCCGAGCGTCCGACACGGGGGCGCGAACAGCAGAGACAGATCGACCGTATACGGGTACAGGCAAACGAACGCGTCAAGGCTGCGATCGAGCGGGAGCGGTACAAACGTGACGAAAAAATCAATAAGATCATGGCGCGGCATGAGGCGCAGACATGGGAGCGCAAGCAGCGTATTACACAAAACGAACTGCGCCGCAAGATCACACAGCATGCGGGCAAGCTGTCCACGATACTGTTAAAGCCAACGGACACGCGGCATATCGTGGAGAATGGACGGCAGACAGAGGACGGGGGAACGGTCAGCATGAGAAAGACGGTTGCCGCGCTCCTTGAAACAATCAATCTGGAAAGCCAGTACAGCGTTGACCCTGAGACCGGGCGGCGCATCTACACAGGGGAGACTGAGGGACAGCTGACTGCGCGAACGGAGAAATTCAGGGAGCTGCGGGCAATGTATCAAGCCGTGAAGAACAACACGGACAGCACAATGGTCGTAGACCCGGATCTATTGTATAATCTCGAAGAGCTGGAAGAGCTGAAGGATGTGAAGCTGAATGGCTACACCACAGAACAGCTGTACACACTCTGGAACACCATCCGCGCCGTGGAAAGCTCGCTGACCAGTGAAAACAAGCTGTTCTCCCAGCTGCGGTGCAAGGATATACAGACCGCTGCGGAACAGCTCATAGACGACAACCGCACAGACAAGCCAAGAGACAGCGGCAGGGGGACGGATGCACAGGGACTCCAGAAAGCCCTATACAACACAGAGGACTTTCTGGAGGTCGAAATGCTGACCCCCTACCACTACTTTAGAGAGCTTGGGGGAAGCGGAAGCGCGATATTCTCGGAGCTTTCCCGTGCGCGGGGGCAATATATCACAGACACAGAGTGGTCAATGCGATATCTTGAAGAATTGAAGGGTGATATTGACACCTCCAAGTGGTCGGGCGCAAAGGCAGAGCTGATCCCATTCGAGACTATGAGCGGGCAAAGCGGGCACATGACCCGCGCGCAGCGGTTAAGCCTTTTCCTGCTGTCAAAGCGTAAGCAGGGACTAAAGCACCTGACGGACAAGAACGGCGGCATTATGATGCACGAGAAGGGCACGGAGACCGCAGAGCGCATTATCCTGACCAAGGGCGATATTGAGCGCATTTGTGCGGATATGTCCCCGGAAGAACGGAAAATTGCAAAGGGGCTTTCCACCGCAATGGAGCATTTCGCAAAATGGGGAAATGAATCCAGCATGAAGCTCTATGGCTATGAGAAGTTCGGGGAGAAAAACTATTTCCCAATCCGGACAGAACGCGGCTACCGGAACACGGAGAAGGAAAAGGCTGCACCCGGAGAAAAGGGCTATCGTATCAAAAACGCAGGCATGACCAAAAGCACAGACCCCGGCGCAACGAATCCGATCGTTCTTGAAAACGCTTTTGACGTGTTCGGACGGCACGCGCACGAAATGGCAAATTACCACGCCTTTGCGCCCGTCCTCACCGACATCGACCGTATATACAACTACCAGCAGTGGAATAAGGGCGAAAGAGGGCAGAGTGTCAAGCTGACGATCAAAAACAGGCTGGGCAAGGCGGGCGCGCAATACTGGGAACAGCTTATAAACGACATAAACAGCGGCATTCAGCGCGAACGCACCCCGTTTTCCGGCATGTTCTCGAACTTCAAGGCGGCAAAGGTCGGCGCAAATCTGCGCGTTGTATTTCAGCAGCCGCTATCTTATATCCGCGCCGGACATATGATCGATGCAAAGTATCTCTGGGAAGGACTGCACGGGGAGACGGACACCGACACTATGTATAAGTATGCACCGATTGCAAGGTGGAAGGCGTTAGGCTATTCGGAGATGGACACGGGCAGACAGCTTTCCGATATGCTCAGCGGCAAGGAAGAAACCTTTTTGGAAAAGGCGCGGGAGGCTGCGATGTGGATGCCGGGCAAAGCCGATGAAATCACATGGAAGGCACTCTGGCGGGCGGTGGAAGCAGAAACACGAGATCTCACAGAACGCGGTCACACAGAGCTAAAGCCCGGAACGGACGCGTTCTATACGGCGGTTGGCGAACGCTTCACCGAAATCATAGACCGTACACAGGTTGTGGATACCGTGCTGAACCGCTCTGGAGCGATGCGCAACGGCGGCTATGGTCATCAGCTGGGCACGATGTTCATGGCTGAACCGACACTGGACTACAACGAGATCATGGCAAGCGCAAGGGATATCAAAGCAGGAAAGCAGGGGGCTGTCGGACGCGCAGTGCGCGGCGCAAAGTATCTGACCATCAGCGCGATCGCAAAAGCCCTTGTCTGCTCGCTCGTGGATGCCGGACGCGACAAAGACGAGGATGAAACATGGACACAGAAATTCTGGCAGGCGCTCATTGGATTAGACGGCACAGAAGAAAGCCTTGCCGAAGCCGTGAAGCACATCACAAGCGGAAATCTTGCAGAAGGCTTTAACCCCTTGACGTGGGTGCCGTTCGTCAAGGATGTCGTCAGTCTGGCACAGGGCTACGAACGCAAGTCACCTGACACGGCACTGCTTGCCGACTTCATTAAAAGCGTGAAGCGGCTTCACGATGCCGTGAACGGCAAGGGAAAGACCGCCCTGCCGGTTGCTGTCGTGCAGGTGCTTGCAAAGACTGCCGATCTTTCCGGACTGCCGCTTTCGAATTTTGAGCGCGAAGTCGAAAGCGCGGTAAACAATATACTGCTGATGCCGCTTGTGAAAAACAGTGCTGCGGGACAGCAGGCAAAATTTACATTCCGGCGTTTCCACACACAGCTGAGCCGGGAGAACATACAGGACTGGGTCAAGTGGGGAAACAGGAATCTGACAAATGAAGGCGTGCTTGAAAACTTTAAGGCGTTCCTCGCCCGAAACGAACTGGCAACCGAGCGGGATTTTCGCGTGGCAGAGGAAAGCGGACGGGAAAAGCAGCTTACAGACCTGATCGGCGCATGGAAGGAGGAGACCCGGCGCGGCAACGTCTCTGAAGCGGATCGGCTGGCAAAGGAGATGGACAGCCTTGGGTACTCAGACAAGAAGGTACAGGCACGGCTTTCTGCCGCAGAGCAGGCGCTGCTGAAAGAAACATGGGCATATCGGGAAAAACAGAGCGCGCACCATGTGCGTATCACGGACAGTGCGCAGAAGTCCAGACAGTACAAGGCACTGTCCACCGAGCAGCAGGAGACCTTCGCCGCACGCGTGAGGCAGTACACTGGCGCGCTGGCACTCTCTGAGGTGGACAAGAGCCGGAAACTTGAGGACTTCCACACAAAATGGTATGCAAAGGCACGGGACGCAAAAACCGTCGGACTATCGGAAACACAGTTCCTTGTCATGTGGACGAAAACAGCAGATATCGAGCCTTTGCGAGACAAGGAGGGCAAGCCTATCCCAAACAGCCGCGGCTTGCGTATCATGCAGGAGGTGTATAGGACGTTTCCGGGGCTGACAAATGAACAGTATATATATTTGTTCGATGCGCGGAATGTGCCACAAAAAGCGATGTATACTGGTGACAGCAAAAAACACATCAACAATCCTGCAAGGACGGATCAGCTGCTTGCCAAGCTGAAACGCAAGGAGGGAAAGTGATTTTTGCAAAACCACAAGCGTTTGGGGATTTAATCCCCCTGTCACTTGCGTGACATCCCGCTCGATGAGGGGGAATGAGTATTGAGGGGGAACGCAAAACACAATGGAAGGAGACTTTAGAAAATGCTGCAACTTAAAAACTGGGTATTATCTGCCCCAAACAGAGCGGACAGGCTATTGGGCTATGACGGGGAAAACCTCGCGCGGCGGCTTGCCGTGCAGGTGGATGACCCCGGCACATGGCAATATAAATTCGAGCTGCGTTTCTCTGACGGCAAGGTGAATATACTTGACGCTATGGCAGAGGGAAACATGGTATACAGTGAACTGAAAGAAAGCTATCTGCCTGCGGCGGGTCCTTGTGAACTGCAAATCAGGGGACTTTCCGGCGGGCGCGAAATCAAGTCCAATGTGCTGGGGCTGATGCTCTCGAACAGTATCAACGCGGGAAAGGACTTTAACGCCCCCAGCGAGTTTGAACAGCTCGAACACAACATGAACGACATCAAAGAGCAGGCAATCGCCGCCGCAGGTCAGGCACACGGCGCGGCAGAACAGGCACAGGAAGCCGCAGGCAAAGCACAGACCTTTTCACAAAGTGCACCGAAAATACAAGGCGGTACTTGGTGGATATACGACCCGGAGACTGGTGCCTACAAGGACAGCGGACAGCAGGCGCAGGGCGTGCCGGGTATACAGGGGATACCTGGCAGGGACGGTGCACCCGGACAGAAGGGCGAACGCGGAGAACCCGGCAGAGACGGTGCACCCGGTCAAAAGGGTGAAAAGGGCGAACGTGGAGAACCGGGCAAGGATGGCGCACCCGGACAGAAAGGCGAAAAGGGCGCGGACGGTGCGCCCGGAAAAGGCTTGGTCTTGCTCGGACGCTGCAAGAACGCCAAAGAACTGATGGAAGCTGCCCCGAACCCTGCGCCCGGCGATGCGTGGAACGTGGGCGAAGCTGCTCCCTTTGATGTGTACATCTATGACGGTCATCGGCATGTTTGGGACAACAACGGAAAATTACAGGGTGCAAAGGGTGACAAGGGAGAACGCGGCGAACCGGGGCAGAAAGGAGAGCCTG
>JAHHRJ010000080.1 GCA_020025885.1 Butyricicoccus sp.
GAAAAATCACTATGGATTTTTTTATTAAGTGTCCAACTTCATTATGCAATCAACCTAATTTTTTATTATCATATTAATGAGATAAATGTATTTTATTTATCAATAGATTTATAGTATCTTAATCTCATGCGAAGGAGGTTTCTTATGAAGAAAAAATTTGTTGATGAGCTGGGCTGGCTCAACGAGGATGAAATACTGGATATCACAGCCATTACGCAGTCCTCTCAGGGACCTCTGCCTGTGAATGTTTCTGTTATCATTGGCTACCGTATGGCAGGATTGATCGGTTCTTTGACCGCTGTTCTTGGTATCATCCTTCCCCCAATGATTATCATTTCACTCATCAGCCTGTGCTATGAACAGTTCCGCACCAATACAATCGTTGCGCTTGCCCTGCAAGTCACCCGCACTGGTGTTGCCGCTGTGATCATCGATGTCACTTATCTGGCAAGCAACATCCTCAAGGCGAAGCAGTCTTTCTAAATTGCAATGATGGTCGTATGTTTTGTTGCTGTCACCGTGTTCCACATCAGCGCAATGTTTATTATTTTGGCATGTCTCTTTGTTGGTATTTTGAGTGCCGTGCTTGCATATAGAAATCAGGATGAGGCGTAATATCTGGACCCTATTCTTATCCTTTATATAGAGACTTCGGCGGCATTCAGAAGATGCTCGCAGTGCTCAGACCTGCGGTTGTGTCTCTGATCGCCTCTGCTGGACTTTCTATCTTGACCATTGGTATTTTCCGCGATGGCATCATTTCCACCGCGAATATTCAGTATATCGAGATCATCCTGTTTGCTGCTTCTCTCTATTTGCTCAGAAAGCACCAGACCAATCCAATCTCGATCATTTTAGGCAGTGGTGTTGTTGGCACTCTGTTCTATCTCATCGTCTAACACCCGTGTTCTGTCATAACTATACTACACTTTGTCCCATCCAGCAAGAAACAAAATACTGGCACTCTGCCGCCTTTCCTGTTCCTAAAACTTCATACGCTATCTAAGCCAAACGAATTTATAAGCGGGCAAAACAGTGAAAAGACTTTTTCGACAAGCTGAAGGCAGAAAGTGTTATCTTTCTGCCTTTTCGCAAATTTTATGACTGAGATTCGTCTAACAGCGCCAATACTTCCGGAAAAACTTCAAGACTCCGCTTCAAAATCCCATGCATTTGTGCGATCGCAATTCCATAATTGACGACTGGAACGCCCGCCGCCCTGCTGGTTTGAATGCGGTGCTTCATCTCTTTTTCGTTCAGCATACAGCCGCCGCAATGAACGACCAGTGCATATTGCTCTAAGTTCTCCGAAAATTCATTCCCTGATGTAAATACATATTCTGGCTTGATTCCAGCAAATTGCTCAATCCACTTCGGCAGCTTCACCGTTCCAATATCTCCACACTGCCGATGGTGCGTACAGCCTTCCGAGATCAGAACGCGATCTCCCTCTTTGAGCTGAGATAATTTCGCCGCGCCTTGTACGAGCGGGAGCAGTTCTCCCTTGTAACGCGCAAACAGAATGGAAAAGGAGGTCAGCAGAATGTCCTCTGGAACATCCTTGGATACACGCCCAAACGCCTGTGAGTCCGTAATGACGAGCTTTGGATTTTGTTTGAGTGTCTCTAGGGCTTGGACAAGCTCTGTATCTCTGCATGAAACCACGGTACATCCTGCATCCAATATATCGCGAATGGTCTGTTGCTGGGGTAAAATCAGTCTGCCCTTGGGTGCGGATGCATCGATTGGAATGACCAAAACGACCACATCGCCAGATTCCAACAAATCTGCCACAATACGCTTTTCTGTGCCCGCTTGCTTGGATAACGCTCCCAACATCTCTTTGAGCTTGTGTACACCATCCCCTGTTACCGTGCTGACACAGACTTCATTTTGTTTGCACTTTGGCGGTTCATCCAGCAGATCCACCTTATTCCATACCAGAATATAAGGCAGTTTGCGATCTTCAAACTGATGCAATAACGTTTCATCTTGCTCAGACAAACCGCGTGAGGCATCCACCACCAATACCGCGATCTCAGTCTGTGCCAAGATGCCCTCTGTTTTTTTGATACGCAAAGCCCCCAGTTCGCCCTCATCATCTACCCCTGGCGTGTCGATTATAAGTACTGGTCCCAGCGGAAGCAGCTCCATTGCCTTCTTGACTGGATCGGTCGTTGTGCCTTTCACATCAGACACCACCGCGAGATCTTGCCCAGTCACTGCATTGACGAGACTGGACTTGCCTGCATTGCGCATTCCAAAAAATGCAATATGGATACGCTCTGAATTGGTCGTATCATTGAAACCCATAAAATCGTTCTCCTGCTATGAAATCGCGTTTAGAAGTTAAAATCTCGCCGATTGGAATTTCGAATATCCGCAATATTCTGTACTGCCAGTGCATGCACCTTTTCATTCGGAATTTTACCCAACTCCCGCTCGATGAATTGATTGCCAAGTTCCTTGGTCTCCTCAGATGCATAGTCCTCCAAATATTCGGAAAGCGTCATCAGCGCATTGGGATGGCAGCAGTTTAGAATCTGTCCCGACTTACAAAGGCTCATAAAGCGGTCACCTGTACGCCCCAAGCGATAGCATGCAGTACAGAATGATGGAATATGGTTGTTTTCCATCAGCCAGTGGACAACTTCGTCTAGGGTTCGCTGATCTGATACATCAAACTGCTCGGAATCATGTGGGCGCTCTTCCTCTGTATAGCCGCCCACAGAAGTTCTGGAAGCACCGCTTGCTTGGGAGATTCCCAAGTTCAGCAGCCTTGTGCGCACTTCTTCGGATTCTCTTGTGGAAATAATCATGCCTGTATATGGCACAGCAAGACGAATGCATGCTACGATTTTTGCAAAGGTATCATCATCAATACCATTGTCAAAACTATCTGGGTCAATGTCGTTCGCGCGTTTCAGTCTTGGTACACTGATGGTGTGCGGACCTACGCCATGTACCGCTTCCAAATGCTCTGCGTGCATCAACAGCCCCGCAAATTCATACTTATAACGTTCCAATCCAAACAGAACACCCAAACCAACGTCATCAATGCCGCCTTCCATTGCACGATCCATTGCTTCCGTGTGGTATGCATAATTATGCTTGGGTCCGGTTGGGTGCAGCTGTTCATAGCTTTCCTTGTGGTAGGTCTCTTGGAACAGGATATAGGTACCAATGCCAGCTTCCTTGAGCTTGCGGTAATTTTCTACCGTGGTTGCCGCAATATTCACATTCACACGGCGGATATCACCATTCTTATGGTGAACGCTGTAAATGGTCTTGATGCTTTCCAGTACATAGTCGATTGGGCAGTTTACAGGATCTTCTCCTGTTTCAATTGCCAAACGCTTATGCCCCATATCCTGCAAAGCAAGTACTTCTGCACGGATTTCTTCCTGTGTCAGCTTCTTTCGGGCAATTTCCTTGTTTTTCAAATGGTACGGACAGTACACACAGCCATTGACACAATAATTTGAGAGATACAACGGCGCAAATATTACAATACGGTTGCCATAGAATGCCAACTTGATCTCCTCTGCGATCTTGTACATTTCTTGAATCTTTTCCGGATCTTCACAAGCAAGCAATACAGAAGCCTCTCTATGGCTCAGTCCCGCACAGGTATACCCTGTTTTGGTTTTCTTTGGGCGCGCCTTATCCATAATTTCATCAATCAGTGCCGTATTGTTTTTATTTTTCTCTGCGTATGCCAAGGTTTCTAAAATTTCTGCATCGCTGATAAACTCTTCTGCTTTGCGTGAGTTCGGATTATAACTTCCCATATCTCTTTCTCCTTATTGTTTGCTGTCTCCGCGGTCTACTACGATCTCATAGCCAATACTTACCATGCGTTCTTTGAGGTCTTTGAGATTTTGCGCCGCCTCTGGTCCACTGGATAGTTTGTTGTTGTACAGCATATATTTATCTCGCACCGCAACTGGAGATAAATTAGGCATAATTACATTTGCGCCGCTCAAAATCCCCCGTTCACGTCCACCCTCAGAAATCGATCCGAGCGCAGTCGTGGCGGGTAAAAGCAATCGCGGATGAATCAGGCGCACCACTGACAGCAAAAAGCAGGTCAGCTCCGCGCTTCCTGCCGGTTCTCTGCGGAATGGTGTATCCTTATGCGGAATAAATGGACCGATCCCACACATATCCGGACGGAATGTTTCAATAAACTTTAAGTCTTTGGCAATATGTGCCGTGGTCTGGTAAGGCGAACCCACCATGAAGCCGCAACCCACTTGATACCCAAGTGTTTTTAGATCACGCAAACAGTCCATACGATATGCAAGCGACATCTTTTCTGGGTGCAGCTTGCTATAATGTACTGCATCCGCAGTTTCATGCCGGAGCAAATACCGATCCGCTCCAACCTGCCGCAGCTTTGCAAAGCTCTCTCTGCCACGCTCTCCCAGTGACAACGTGACCGCACAGTCTGGATATCGTGTCTTAATGGTTTGGATAAGATTACAAAGCACTTCATCTGTAAACCAAACATCTTCTCCACCCTGCATGACAAAGGTACGGAATCCAAGCGCATACCCTTGGTCGACGCACGCTAATATTTCTTCTGGACGGAGACGATACCGCGCACAATCCGCATTACCACAGCGGATACCGCAATATAAGCAGTCATTTTTACAAATATTGCTGATTTCAATTAACCCACGAATAAATACCGTCTTGCCATACACTTCATCTGCCGCCTGTCTTGCAATCTTTGCCAAAAGTGCCTGTGCTTCTGCATCGCGCGCCTCGATCAGTTGGATATATTCTTCTTCTGTGAGGCTGTGCTGTTGTGCCAGCTTGTAAATCAGGTTCTTAATCTCATTCGTCATAGTTCATTACATTGGACAGTGCGGTTTTTACACTGATTCCGGATAGTTTTCCAATTTTTCCGGCAAGGGTTGAAATGGTATCCTGTGGTGCATCCAGCGCCACACTGATTACATTCACCTTGCGTGTCTTGGCGTGATAAGGAATCCCCATACGCCCAATAATATAGTCACTGTAATCATGCAGTAAACCATTGAGTGTTTGCACTTGTTCTGAATTTTCAACGATGATACTCATAACAGCAATTCTTGTTTCCATTTTGCGTCTCCTAAAATAAAAAAATGCCGCCCCCCTAATTTCAGGTGCGGCAAATACACCCACGGTCTGTGAGTGCGTTTTTTCATTCTATGCAGCACCTTTCACGCAGAGCCTGTCTTTGTGTCAGGAAGGATTGTCTTTATTATAACAAACTCAGGTAAAAAGTGCAATTGATGTCCTTTGATTTTTTAGGCAATACCGCATAATTCAGCAAGAGCGATTTTCAGAAAAATTTCTTGTCAGAAAAAGGCGTGAATCCGCAGGAATCCTTGATGGATTTCAAGGATTCAAAACGAATTTATGGCACGAAATTTTCGCAAAGCGCCGCAGATGACATTGTGCGGTGTTGCCTTAATCCAGTGTTCTCCATCCCTCATCTTTGAGGAAGCGCTTATAAAACAACATTCCGACACAGGAAGTTACCACCTCTGTTACCGGGAAAACCAACCAGAAGTAGGCAAGTCCAAACCGAGAAAAGAGATAGCCTAGTGGTACAAACAATACAACGGTACGAATGACGGTCAACAAAGAACTTCTCATTGCATACCCCACCGCTTGAAAAAATACAGGAAAGATCAAAGAAGTTACGAGCGGGATAAAGCTCAGTCCAATGATGCGGAATCCAATTGTCCCGATCTGGATCACCAACGGATCTTGCGAGAATGTGCGCAGCATTTGTGCTGGCAAGAACTCAAAGCACAGCGTTCCCAAAAACATCAATGCACAGCCAAAGTAAATCGCGGTAAATAAGGTTTGCTGGCAGCGATTTATCTTTGCACCTGCATAATTAAAACTGACGATTGGAACAATACAGGTCTGTAAAGAACCCAGTGGAATAAAGAAAAATGCTTGCCATTTATAATACAGTCCCAGCGCAGTGACTGCTTGGTCAGAGAATTCAGCCAAAATGACGGTCAATCCTAAAATATAAAATGAGTACGCAGCCTGCATCAAAATATTTGGAACGCCTAGGGCTTGTTTGAAAATAGAGAAATTGACGGATTTTTCGCAGGGAGCGAGC
>JAHHRJ010000081.1 GCA_020025885.1 Butyricicoccus sp.
TTATTGACCCCCAGTTGAACTGGGGGATTTATCATGCCTATTCGGCGCCATAAAAGTATAACGCCCAGACGAAGATGCGTCTGGGCGTTATACTCAAAAAAAGTAAGGATGAAAAAAAGAAGGGGGATAGAAAGAAAAAGGTATCATGAAAGGAGAAAGTTTCTCCTAGATGTTGTCATTGCCTTCACTCTGCCGCATGGGGGACATACGGCAGAAGGCAATTTTGAAGGGGTAAGAAAAAAAGTAGGGGGATTGGGGTAATCAGTCAGGAACTTAAGATGGGGGAAATCTCTCGTTCTTGACTGTCTATATTGTACCGTAACTTTGTGTCGGAATCTTGTCGGAATTATGACATATTTTTGAACGTTCTATGAAGATTCTATGAACAGAAAAACAAAACACCGAAGCGATCACACTTCGGTGTTTTGAAGAAAACATACTTATCTGAACTTACGCTTCTTAGCGCGAGCAGCCTCAGACTTCTTGCGGCGCTTTACGCTCGGGCTCTCATAATGCTCACGCTTGCGGAGCTCGGAAAGCACACCAGCCTTGGCACAAGAACGCTTGAATCGTCTCAGAGCGCTGTCCAGGGTCTCGTTTTCCTTGATATGGACTTCCGACATCGTTTTCCCTCCCTCCGCGCGTTCGGCTATTTCCAGAACGCTTGCGCTTTTACCGGATAAGTCGTGTCTAATTATAAACAAACACAATCCTCCCGATAAAACCGTAAAACTATTATACTAAATCTCTTGAAAGCTGTCAAGTAGAAATAACAATTATTTTACAACCAAATTAATGATTTTATTCTTGACCACAATAGTCTTTACAATAGTCTTTCCATCGACTGCATGTTTCACCTTTTCATCTGCCAACGCAGTATCAATTGCCTGCTGCTGTTCGCAGTCGATCGGCAGCTGAATGGTAGACTTAATCTTGCCATTGACCTGCACACCGATCTCGACCGAGGATTCTACGGTCTTTGCTTCGTCGTACTCCGGCCATGCTTCGAGGGACAGTACAGTATCATGCCCCAGCATCTGCCACAGCTCTTCTGTTACGTGCGGTGCAAATGGGTTTACGATCTTGAGCAGTGTCTCGTACTCTGCACGGTTCACACCCTTATCATAGAACTGATTTACAAGGCTCATCAGTGCTGCAATCGCAGTATTTGCCTTAAGGTTTTCGATATCCTCAGAAACCTTCTTGATGGTCTTGTGCACCATGGTTTCGTTGTCTGCGCTATACGCATCACCATCCTGAACCTTTTCAAACAGATTCCAGACACGCTCTACAAAGCGGCGGCATCCCTTGATGGAAGCGGAAGACCACGGTGCAGCCTTTTCAAAGTCGCCAATGAACATCTCATACAGGCGCATGGTATCTGCACCATAGGTCTCAACAATCTCATCTGGATTTACAACATTGCCGCGAGACTTGGACATTTTTTCGCCGTTCTCGCCCAAAATCATACCATGAGAAGTACGCTTTGCATATGGCTCCTTGGTCGGAACCACACCGATATCATACAGGAACTTGTGCCAGAAACGGCTGTACAGCAAGTGCAGTGTGGTGTGTTCCATACCACCATTGTACCAATCTACTGGGCTCCAGTATTCCAGTGCTTCCTTGGAGCAAAGCTCCTTGTCATTGTGTGGGTCCATATAGCGCAGGAAGTACCAAGAGGAACCAGCCCACTGCGGCATAGTGTCGGTCTCACGCTTTGCCAGACCACCGCAGCATGGACAAGTGGTGTTGACCCAATCCGTTATCTTTGCAAGCGGCGACTCTCCATTCTCGGTCGGCTCGTAGGAATCTACGTCCGGCAAAGTCAGCGGTAGCTGCTCCTCTGGCAGTGGAACCCAACCGCACTTCTCACAGAAAACCAGCGGGATCGGTTCGCCCCAATAACGCTGACGGGAAAATACCCAGTCACGCAGCTTATAGTTGACCTTTTCGTGTCCAATTTCCTTTTCGGTCAGGAATGCAATGATTTTCTTCTTTGCCTCTGCAACTGAAAGCCCATTGAGGAAATCAGAGTTTACCAGTGTTCCGGTTGCCACATCGGTAAATGCAGCCTCCTGTACATTGCCGCCTGCAATGACCTCCACGATCGGCAGATCAAATACCTGTGCAAATGCCCAGTCACGGTCATCATGTGCTGGAACCGCCATGATCGCACCTGTGCCATAGGTCATGAGTACATAGTCCGAAACAAAAATGGGGATCTGCTTGCCATTTACTGGATTAATCGCCATCACGCCGTCCAGACATACGCCAGTTTTGTCCTTATTGAGCTCTGTGCGCTCAAAGTCAGACTTGCGTGCAGCTTCCTCGCGGTATGCACGAACAGCATCAATGTTCTTGAGCTTATCTGCCCAAGCTTCCACCATCGGATGCTCTGGGGAGATGACCATATAAGTTGCGCCAAAGAGGGTATCTGGGCGTGTGGTATATACAGTCAGCTTGTCCCCTTCTGTGGTGGTAAAGTCAACCTCTGCACCAGTCGAACGACCGATCCAGTTTTTCTGCTGAGTCTTTACGCGATCCACAAAGTCCATTTCATCGAGGTCATCAATCAAACGCTGTGCATACTTGGTGATGCCCAGCATCCACTGGCTTTTGGTCTTACGTACAACCTCAGAGCCACAGCGCTCACAAACACCATTCACAACCTCTTCGTTTGCGAGTACACACTTACAGGAAGTACACCAGTTTACAGCCATTTCTTTCTTGTACGCCAGCCCCTTTTTGAACAGCTGCAAGAAGATCCACTGTGTCCATTTGTAGTAAGATGGGTCAGTGGTGTTAATCTCACGCGACCAGTCAAAGGACAGACCAAGGGACTTCAGCTGGCTCTTAAAGCGCGCTACGTTCTGCTTGGTGACCTCTGCCGGATGTATGTGATTCTTGATCGCAAAATTCTCAGTTGGCAGACCAAATGCATCCCAGCCCATTGGATACAGTACATTATAGCCCTGCATGCGCTTCTTACGGGAAACGATATCAAGCGCGGTATAAGAGCGCGGATGTCCAACATGCAGACCCATGCCAGACGGATATGGGAACTCAACGAGTGCATAGAACTTCGGCTTGGAATAGTCGTTTGGTGCAACAAAGCATTCCTTTTCGTCCCAAACATGCTGCCACTTGGCTTCAACGGCCTTATGATCGTATTTATTCAACGGTATAACCCCCAATCTTCTCTATACATACGGCGCGGCATTCGACCGCGCCGTATCTGAAAATTTTAGTTTACTTCGGTATCCTCTACGCCCAGATCCTTGAGCGAAATGCGTGTGCCATCTTTCCAAAGGTTTTCCAGATTATAGAACTGGCGTGCCTCTGGAACGAAAATATGAACCAATACGCTGCCATAATCGAGCAGAATCCAGCTAGAAGACTCAAAGCCTTCTACATGGTGCGGCATAGTATCGTGGTCATACTTGAGGTGATATTCAACACTGTCTGCCAGTGCTCTTACCTGTGTGGTTGAAGTCGCGCTACAAATTACGAAATATTCTGTCAGTGTGGTCAGGTGCTCGACCTGAAGCACATCGATTTCTCTGCCCTTGCGCTCCAAAAGCGCCTCACAGATATATTTTGCTGTTTCTTGTGCGTTCATGTACTCTCTCCTTTTATTTCCGTTATCCTTCTGGATCAATGGTTGTATCTGGTGGCACGGATTCTAGCTCTGGTGTCGGCTCTGGTTGTGGCTCTGGCGACATCGCGCTGGTATCTCCACTGCTCGATGTTCCCGAGTCGCTGCCATTCTCTTGTGAATCCGTTGGTGGCACTGGAGTGCTTGAATCGCCCGCGCCGCTGGATGATGTTTGATCGTCCGATCCATTCAGATTGCCTAACGTATCCGAACCGTTTAAGCCATTTGAACTACCAGAATCATTCGAATTTGTTTGACCGCTGGTATCATCCGAATCTTCAGATCCAGAGTTTCCATGCTCTGAATTTTCCGGATTTTCTGTCCTATTCTGCTCCGGATTCTCTGACTCAGGGCTTTCCGGATTAATCAGTTCAGGGTCTTTTGGCGGTGCTATCTCTTCCTCATCCTCATCTGATGTAACACCTGGGCGGCGCTTGCCTTCTGGTGGAGACTCGATGACATCAAGGGATGTCAGCTGTCGGTCATACGGATTAAAGTATTCATTGATGAGTGCCAGTGTCTTGCTCTCATTCGGGAAGAAGAAGGATAGGAATGCATTGGTTCCTGCATAAGAACTTGCCGGATAGCCTGGCAGGGTAAACATCTGAATACCGCTGGTATTCACCTGCATTGCCTGATTTGCCATCCAAACCAACTCACCCATGGTGAGATCTGTTTTTACATTGTTAAAAATCGCTTGTGCAATCGGTTTTGCCTTAAAGATATTTTCCGGCTTCAATATCTGCTTTGCCACATGCATCAAAAATTCCTGCTGCTTGACAATACGGCTTTCATCGCCGCCATCATATCCCTTTTTCTGCAAATGCGTATAGCCCGGATCATTATGACGCCAGCGCAAAAATTCAACGACCTTTTCTCCGCTCATCTTCTGCACACCTGGCTCAAAATAAATATGCAAATTCTGCACTGGGTCATTATAGATCATCTTAAACGGCACATCATACGTAATGCCGCCAATTGCGTCTACAATTTCTGCGATGCCCTTGAAATTCACAACCATATATTTATCCGGTGTAAATCCAATGACCTTCTTGACTTCTTTCTTGGTGTTGTTGATATCCTGACGCGCGCCATATGCCGCATTAATCTTACGGTTTGCACCATTCTTATTGTTCGCACACATGACATCACGTGGAATATTCAGCACATTGACCTTATGATTCTTGGTATCAAAGCCAACCACCATCATATTGTCTGTGCGTGTTTCATCAATATCCGTTGCACAAACAAGGAACGTGAAGTAATCGCTGATGCGCTGACCAGGATCGATCATAACCATATCACCATTTTCTTCGTCAATAATGGTCTTATCGTTTTCATGCACGAGAACTTCCGGCGGCTTAATAAATTGCACCGCCAAAAACGCACCGCCTGCAAGCAAGAATGCAAGGATAGAAAAAATCAGCAGAATAATGCCCTTTTTGCCTTCCTTCTTTTTTGCTTTTGCCTTTCCAGCAGCTTTTGCTTTCTTGCCGCCTGATGTACCGCCCATGACATCATAACTTGGGTCATGATCATAGGGCGTACCTACGGAAACATTTTTCTTTTTTTGTTTTTTTGCAGATTTACTATCTTTGCTGGGCTTTCCGCCAACGATCTTCATGTATTTTACACTCCGCTTTCTGTTGCGTCGATTACACGCCGCACACCTTGCCGAATGAGGGAATTGCGTGCTGCCATGGTATCTGGATGGATCAGCTTGCCGCGTGTCAACAAGTCATACAGCGAATGATCGAAGCAATATAGCAGTGCTTCATCCATGCTGGTCTGTGCAAGCTTTCTTGCTGGTTCCACGCCGTCAAAATCACGGGTCTCCTCAATATAGTCGGCAAGATAAATAATTTTATCCAACAAAGTCATATCAGCCCGACCCGTTGTATGGCAGGCGATCGCTTCTACGATATCTTGATCTGCGCCGTACTCCGCCTGGGCGATCGCCGCAGCTGTTTTTCCGTGCAGCATTTTCCACTCGATTTTTTCGATATCACAGGGTATTATACCGTATTTATCGCATAAATACAACTGTTCTTCCTTAGAAAGTCGTTTGGTTATATCATGCAGAAGTGCCGCAAATCTGGCTTTTTCCACATCGCCGCCGAACCGTTCAGCAAGCATCCGCGCCGCTTTTTCGCACCCAAGCGTATGGGTATAGCGATAGCCGGACAAATGTGATAGGATGGACTGTCGTTCTAATTCTGTGTATAGCATAACAAGATCCGCCTTTCAAGCTGTATTTCGAGCGTTTCTGAAGTTGACACTCCCCATGTCTTAGAGACAGGGATTCTCAGTTCGCTGACCGCAGCCTGCACCGTGCGAGGTCTTACATGATCTCCCTGAGCGTATTGGTTCGGGTGTGTCCCACCCTACCATATTTACATCTACG
>JAHHRJ010000082.1 GCA_020025885.1 Butyricicoccus sp.
TATTGCTATTTTGTTGAAATAAACCAACTGTGCGGACTTTTCAGAAACGCTCTAGCTAACGGCACTTATTTTATGGATGGTCACTTTTCACTGGAGAAGACCTACTGCAACAATCGGTTAGCTGCTTCCTATCGTCAGGATTCACCCAAACCGGAAAAGTGGCTGCGATTTCTTTCGGAGCTGTTGGAGCCAGAGGACATTCCCACCTTGCAGGAGTATTTGGGCTACTGCCTGCTGCCAACGACAAAGGCGCAGAAGATGCTGCTGCTCATCGGTAAGGGCGGCGAGGGAAAAAGCCGGATCGGGCTGGTGATGCGCTCCATTCTGGGTGACAGCATGAATACCACCAGCATTCAAAAGGTGGAAAACAACCGGTTCAGCCGTGCCGATCTGGAAAACAAGCTGCTCATGGTGGACGATGATATGGACATGAGTGCCCTGCCCAAGACTAACTACATCAAGTCCATTGTCACCGCAGAATGCAAGATGGATATGGAGCGTAAGGGTGTTCAAAGCTACCAGAGCCAGTTGTATGTTCGTTTTCTGTGCTTTGGCAATGGGGCATTAACAGCACTCCATGACCAGTCAGATGGATTCTTTCGACGGCAGATCGTTCTGACCACCAAAGACCGCCCAGCAGATCAGGAGGACGATCCGTTCCTGGTGGAAAAGCTGGTTGCCGAGCGAGACAGTATTTTTCTATGGTGTCTGGAAGGGATGCACAGGCTGATCGCCAACAACTACCGCTTTACCATCAGTCCCAAGACGCAGGAGAATGTGGAAACGGTACGGCGCAGCAGCAATAATGTGGTGGAGTTCTTACAGTCAGAGGGGTACATCCGTTTCCGGGCAGATTATGAAGCCAGCTCCAAGTCCATCTATGAAGCGTACAAGCTGTGGTGTGAGGACAATGTGCGAAAGCCCCTGTCTGCCAACCGATTGAGTTCTGAGCTGACCCAAAATGCGATGCTGTACAATGTGGAGCCTACCAATAACATCTATTCCGGCGGTAAGCGGGTTCGAGGATTTGTGGGAATCGAGGTGCTGGCAACGCCATTTGGATAAGGCTCATGGGAGAAGTAGATTTCCGATGTACGTACTGTACGGTATGTACGGCAGTTTGGCACTTCTCCTCTGGTATGAGGACATTGGGAGCTGAAATCATGGATAAAAAAGCAAGCCTTGTGCAAACCGTGAGATATTTCACGGCAGAACGCACAGGCTTTTTTGTTTCGTGATTTACGGTGTGGTGAAGGTGCATCATGGCTGAAACAAGCATCCCACTCTTTCGGTGAAAATACCACCGGATGGTGAAGTCAATGGAAGCTGCTGTGAACAGAGCTTCATAGCACACATTCTGGAATGAAGCCAATTTTTATTCAAGTCACGCCCATCAGTGATGGTTCATCACCGAACACAGAAAAATTTTATGAATTGATGGAGGGAACACACATGAAATCCAATTTAAGAAACGAAATCAAGTCGTACATCGTCCGTTCCGGCTATACAATGCAGGAGGTCGTTGACCTGCTTTCCGAGGAATATGGCTGGAGTGACAGCGTTTCCAACCTGTCCAACAAGCTCCAGAGAGAATCCCTACGCTACACCGAAGCTGTTCAGCTTGCCCAAGTGCTGGGCTATGAACTGGTCTGGCAGAGACAGACCAAACCGTAACCCACGTCCCCATCGAAAGCGGTACACCGCTTTTGATGGGCAGTTAGCGAAAAACAGATATTTTCGCTGACACCGAAGGGCTGCGATCTGGTGCAGGAGAGCAGGCATTCGGGCTGGATATGGAAAAGCAGTGCAGACGGATTTTCCGTATCCAGCAGCGGTCATCGCAATGACCGCAATTCCCCCTCGGGAGAGCCCACGGCACTTTGCAGCCCTCCGGGATGAAAGTGTCATAGTGAGTTATTACACTTCCCGCAGGAAGTGCATCCCCGTCCCCCAGCCGTCTGCCGCACAACAGAAAGGAGCTGATTTTTATGGCCAGAAACGACGGAATCGACCGCACCTTTGCTCGCAATCAGGACTTGCCCACCCTTGATGATGTGGCAAAGGTGCAGGAGCACAATGAACGAGAAAAGGACAGTTACTCCAATCAGGATATTGATACCACCCAGACTTACCGGAATATCCACTTTAAAGTCCCCACTGACAGCTATGCCGCTATGTTTGATCAGATGCTTGCTGATGGCATCATCTCCACCCGTGGTCTGAAAGCCGATGCGGTGAAATATGGGGAACTGATTTTCGATGTAAACTCCGCTTACTTCCACAATCACGGCGGCTATGAGTATGCCAAGCAATTTTACACCGACGCATACAAAGCTGCCATAGAGATCGTGGGCGGTGAGCAGTATATCCTTTCAGCTGTTATGCACGCCGATGAACGCAACCGGGCCATATCGGAAGCTCTGGGACAGGATGTGTACCACTATCACCTTCATGTTGTCTATGTCCCGGTGGTGGAAAAACAGATTCTCTGGTCGAAGCGGTGCAAGGATAAGTCCCTTGTGGGTACAGTCAAGGAAACCATTATGCAGGTCAGCCGAAGCAAAAAGTGGGAATCCAAAGTTGCTCTGGATGAGCAGGGCAATCCGCTTCTGACCTCCAAGGGGAAGAAAGTTCTGCGGACATCGTACAGTGTCCTGCAAGACAATTTCTTCAACTATATGAAAGCTGCCGGATATACCGATGTGGAGCGTGGAGAGCGTGGCAGCACCGAGGAACATCTGACGGTAACACAGTTCAAGGTGGCACAAGAGCAGCAGCGGCTGGAAGATGTGGCCGCTCAAATCGCTCAGACGGAGCAGGCATTGAACACTGCACACGCTGCTGTTGAGAAAAAGCAGAAAGAGCTGCAATCTCTGCAAAAGCAGACCAAAGAACAGCACACTGCCGCCCTGGCTGTGCAGGAAATCCGCTCTATGGGGAAAAAGACCATCACCGGCAATATCACTCTGACTCCCTCTGAGTGCAATGCACTCAAGGACTATGCAGTCAACGGGATTCTTGCAAAAGCGGAAAACTGCCGCTTGGAAGAAAAACTGCAAAGTGCGCAAAAGAGCGCCGCCGTCCGGAAACAGCGATATGAAAAGATTTTTGACAAGTACCAAAAACTGAAAAAGGAAGTCCAGTTGTATCTGGAGGCTGTCAAGCTCGCACCCGAAAAGGTGCGGGCTTTTTTTGACGCCATTTTGACCCAGACTCGGCAAACAAGGCAACACGAGCAATCTGTCCACCGCCGTGGGCAGGATATGGAACTTTGATGAACGGAGGATGCAATATGAGAAAACACAATGCTTTTATGGACGAAACCACCTATGGCTATATTGACATTGAATCCTGCTTTGACCTTGTATTTGATCCACCGCTGGAAACGCTGAAAGAATGGATTTTGAAGGAGAATGAGCCGGAACCGACCTTGGAAAACACTTCATTCTATGTCACAGAACCGGATGGCACCAGATATTTTTACTGTGGTAATACTCGAATTCGGGTATCGGAGCATTTCTCTCAGTCAGGAAAACCGATGGGCAAGCTGATTGAAACTGTGATCCAGTATGCTGCCAACGAAGCTGGATAATCTTATCCCAAGAGATTGCTGTTGAACCAGATCCACGCTTGCGGTATAATAAAATAGAAGTATTGTAAGCGTGGGTTGTTTCATAAAAGGAGGATTTTTATATGAAACAACCGAACAATACCAAAATTTATCATACAGCTCTGTATATGCGTCTTAGCCGTGACGATGAGAATTACGGCGACAGTGTGAGCATTGAAACGCAGCGCACAATCCTGCAAAAGTTTGCTCATGAAAATGGTCTTCATGTGTTTGCGGAATACGTGGATGACGGATGGAGTGGTACAAATTTTGAACGACCCAGCTTTCAGCGTATGATGGATGATGTGGAGGCTGGAAAGGTCAACTGTATTGTCACAAAAGACCTGTCCCGATTTGGTCGTGAACATGTGATGATGGACTATTATCTGGAATTTGTGTTCCCAGAAAAACAGATCCGCTATATCGCCGTTGCTGAAAATGAGGATACCGAAAAAGGACTCAGCGATTTTGTACCGTTCAAAAATCTATTCAATGAATGGTTTGCCAAGGATACCAGCCGAAAAGTTAAAGCAGCTCTCCATGCAAAGTTTGCCGCAGGACAAAGAACATTTACTTATGCTCCGCTGGGCTATAAACGGCATCCAGAAATTAAGAACACCTTGACCATTGATGAAGAAACCAAGTGGATCATCGAGAAAATCTTTGATCTGGCCTACCATGGTGCCGGTGCTGCAAAGATTACCCGTATTCTGATTCGAGATAAAGTACCAACCCCCGGTTGGCTCAACTACAAACGTTATGGAACTTTTGCCCATATTTATGCAGATGCGCCACAGGAGAAAGCCTACGCATGGACAGTTGCAGCGGTTAAGGGCATTTTGAAGGATGAAACCTATATCGGCAACAGCGTTCATAACAAGCAGACCAATATCTCTTACAAGAACAAGAAAAAGGTACGGAAGCCGGAAGAGGAATGGATTCGTGTAGAAAACACCCATGAGGCAATCATCTCCAAGGAAGTTTTTGAACAAGTACAACAGCAGATCAGCAGTCGTCGAAGAACGCAGAAAAACGGAACCACACAGATTTTTGCAGGCCTTGTCAAATGTGCAGACTGTGGATGGTCGATGGCTTATGGGATGAACAAGCAGAACAAGAAGCCTTACGGTTACTATCATTGCAGCAATAACGGACAAGGGACAGGGCATTGCTCTATGCACTATGTTCGGTACGATGTGCTATATACCTATGTCCTTTCCAGAATCCAATATTGGACAGCACAGGCACAGATGGATGAACAGGTGTTGTTGACACAGCTTCTTCAGGCTGGCGATAAAGAGCGCAGTAATGCTGTTAAAAAGCAGACTACAGAGCTGAAGAAGGCAGAAAAGCGAAAAGCAGAGGTAGATAGGCTGTTTGCTAAAATGTATGAGGACTGGTCTGCGGAACGTATCACAGAGTATAACTTCAATATGCTGTCACAGAAATATTAGGGAGAGCAGCAGGAGTTGGATGGAACAATCGGATGGCTCAAAGCAGAGCTGGCAGTTGAACAAGAAACTGCATCCAACGCTGAAAAGTGGATTGAACTCATCAAGCAGTATTCAAGCCCTACAGAATTGACCGCCGAACTGCTGAATACCGTGATTGAAAAAATTGTGGTGCATGAAGCTATTAAATCTCCTGATGGTATGAGAGAACAGGAAATCGAAATTTTCTATCGCTTTGTCGGCAAAATTGATTGATAGAAAAGAGTGCCGAATGAAATAACGGCACTCCTACATAAACAATGTCTTTAAGCTGGGGAAACCGGTGTGAGCATTCCGGATACCGCGCTGCTGGTTCCGCTTGCAGAGCTGCTTGATGTTACGGTAACCGAGCTTCTTATGTGTGAACATATGGAGCAGTCCTTTACCGTTGAGCCAGAGCAGGTGGAAACACTGGTCAAGACGGCAATTGCTTTTTCGGACGAAAAACCAGCGCGCGCATATAAGGAAAAAAGCAAATGGATGCTTATTTATATGATCTCGTTGCTGATAGGTGGGCTATCTGTCTTTGCAGCATCTGAAAGAGGGCAGGTCGTAGAAAACGTGATCACGTTTTTTGTCCTCAGCGTGGTATTTGGAATGTATTTTTGCTTTTTTGTGCAAACACGTCTGCCGAGATACTACGATGAAAACCGAATCAGTGGTTATTCTGATGGTATATTTCGTATGAATATGGCGGGAGTCACCTTTAATAACAAAAACTGGCCGCATATTGTTAAGGCTTGCCGGATATGGACTTGTTTTGCGATGAGTTTTCTGCCCGTGCTTTCTTTGGTCATGGAATCGCTGCAAGTTGTATGGTGGCAATCAATTGGACAATACGTGATGTTGTTTCTCATGCTGGCGATGTTCATTCTCCCTATTTACTGGTGTTGATATACGATTAAAGGCGCTCATAGGGGAAGTCTGCAATGAATATCAC
>JAHHRJ010000083.1 GCA_020025885.1 Butyricicoccus sp.
TGTAATCTAACAAATTTTTACCATGTGGGTGTCCAACTTGCACTTGCAATTTGCGGAAAATAAATAATTGCTTCTGAAAACTGATAGAAAGAAGAAATTTGTTCCAAAGAAATTGAGGCAGGATAGAAAAATCCTTGGTAGGTTAGATTCTCTTAAAAGGAAAGAGAAGTTCTTATTGTGACGAGGGCACGGTAAGGGGGAAAACGCAGATTTTCTTACTCCTTACCAAGTATAGTCGAAGGATAGGAAAGTATATGGCAGAGTGGTAATATAAGAGTTTATGCCAATCTTCATGGAAAATGCGACCCAGAAAGATGATCTCTTGTGTATGAAAATTTTTTAGAGAATGGTTCTTTCTTCTGAACCCTTTTGCATAGAGTGAAACAGGTGATGCAAAATGGACGAACAAAATCAAAGACTGCAAACATATGAACAGGCGATCGCGTGCCTGACACCCAGACTGATGAGCATTGCAAAGACACTTCCAGCAAAATCACAAGAAGCCGCAGAAGAGTTGCGTCTGCGGGCAGGACAGCCTATGCGCTGGGCAGCAAATGGACAAGAACACGATGTTTCGGGTGACATTGTGCATGCGGAAGAACTGCGGGATACGCTCGCACGCGCCAGTCGTTGGTCGGTACATACGTTTTATGAGCCGATCGCGCAAGGATATTTGCCGCTTGTGGGCGGGCACCGATTGGGGGTATGCGGTACAGTTTCTTTTGCAGATGGAAAGATACAAGGCATTCGTATGGTATCTTCGCTCAGTTTGCGTATTGCAAGAGAGCATAAAGGAGTGGCAGAACCTGTATTGCATGAGATTTGGAACGCAGAACAAGATGTGCAGGGAACGCTCATGTTATCTCCACCAGCCGGAGGAAAGACCACGTTTTTGCGGGACTGTATTCGTCTGCTTTCCATGCAGGGCATTCGCGTTGGGGTGGTGGATACGCGCGGAGAGATCGCGGCAATGCGTGGTGGTATTCCGCAGTTTGATCTTGGTGGACACGCAGATGTACTAGATGGCTGTCCGAAGGCGTTGGGGGCGTTGCAGCTTGTGCGCACCATGGCACCGCAGGTACTTGCACTCGATGAAGTGACCGATCCTGAAGACTTGGAGGCAATTCGGTATGCAGCAAATTGTGGTGTTACCGTGCTTGCGACCATTCATGCGGCAGGCATAGAAGAGTTAAAGCACAAACCTTTATTTCATGCGCTTTATGATTGTGGCGCATTTACCAAACTCGTCACTTTGAAGATGGAAAACGAAACGAGATATTGTACGGTACAGACGTTGGAAGGAGGAAAAAGCAGATGTTGAAAGTACTTGGAGCGTTGCTCGTAATGGGCGCATGCACGACGCTGGGACTTGCAGCACGTACAAAAATGCGGCGGCAGATTACCGCACTCTCTGCTATGCTGGATGCGATTTCTTTTTTGCGGGTAGAGATCGAAGGACCACGCACACCGTTGCCTGAACTCATTGATACATTGGCACACAGCAAAAATCCAGATCAGAAGCAGTTATTTCGGGAGATGCATCGGCGCATGGAGCGTATGCCGGGGATGTCTCTGGGCTATCACTGGAGTAGCACAGTACGTGACTTTGCAGAGGAATTTTGCCTAAGTGAGGAAGCAACTGCAATTTTACGGGATGCATCCTCTTTCTTAGGACGCTATGATGCAGGGCAGCAACTGCAATGCCTGCAATATACCGCAGAGCGGTTGGAAGGCTATCGGCAGCAGGCATGTCAAGAATACCAAAAACATGGGAACGTATATCGCACCTGTGGCATTGCAGCTGGAATCTTTATGGTGCTGATTCTGATGTAACAGGAGGCAGGCTATGCAGGTAGATTTGATTTTTAAAATTGCGGCAATCGGAATTTTAGTGGCAGTATTCAATCAACTTCTCATTCGCTCTGGACGAGAAGAACAGGCAATGATGACCACGTTGGCAGGATTGATTGTGGTCATGATGGTGCTGGTACAGCAGATCAGCAACCTCTTTACTCTGATGAAATCGGTCTTTGGGTTTTAGTGATGGGACAGCTTGGTATGTGGATTGGGGCGGCGCTGGCAGCTGCTGTGCTTGCGCTGGTACTCAAAAAGGACAGCCCAGCCCTTGCATTTTTGGTCGGGCTTGCAGGTGTGATCTGTCTTCTATGGGGGATGTTAGAACCAGTTGGACAGCTGGTAGGCTCTGTGCGGCGTGTACTGCATACATTGGAAGGCACACAAACCATCTATATTCCTGTCATGAAAGCGGTAGGCATCGCACTTGTCGTGCGTGTAGCAGGCGCAATCTGTCAGGACGCGGGACAGGCAGCACTGGCAGCACAGCTTGAAATTGCAGGCACGGTTGCGGCGATCATCGTCTGTTTACCGCTGCTAGAGCAAGTATTCACGGTAGTTTCCTGCATGATTGTGTAAAGCGAAAGGCGGAACGGAATATGAAAGGCAGATGGAATGCGAAAAGACTTGTGGGCATATTGATAGGGTTTTTATTGTTTACCGGACAGGCGGTAGCGACACCACTTGATACCGCACAGGAACTAGCAAGAGAGCAGACAAAGACGGTGACGGACTCTTTGACAGGGGAAGCAGCGCAGTTTATGAAGGATATCCCGATGGATGGGGATTTGAGTGATGCGGCACTGACTTTGTTGGAACGAGCGGGCGCGCAGGGCAAGACGGTATGGCGGGCGGCACTCGGCAGTTTGGGAAAACTCCTGATTATTGCGGTTACTTGCGGACTGCTGCAAGGCGTACAGGCTGTCTCTGGTGGGTTGCCAGTCGTAACGCTGGCAGGTGCACTTGGCATGACAGGCGTATTTTTCGGGGATCTCTTTGGCATGATGACACTTTGCCGCAATACCCTGCATGAAGTGTCCGTATTTTCAAAAGCAATGATCCCAGTGATGGCGGGTGCGGTTTCTTTGACTGGTGCGCCCACAACGGCAACCATTTTGCAGGGGATTACACTATTTTCCTTTGATTTATTCATCCGCTTTATTATGGAATTGCTTTTGCCCGCGGTTGGCATTTACATTGCAATTTTGACGGTAGATACAGCAATTGGAGGCGGTCTGCTGGGACGTATGGCTGGCTTTGTCAAGTGGGCGATCACAGGCAGTATGAAAGTAACGCTTACGCTGTTTGTTGCGTACTTAACCATTTCTGGTGTGATTGGCGGCAGTGCAGATGCGCTTGCGGTCAAGACAGCAAAATTTGCGGTATCTGGGTCGGTGCCGGTCGTTGGTGGGATCATATCTGATGCAGCAGAGTCTATGCTGGCAGGCGCAGTTCTCATTCGCAATACGGTGGGAGTTGTTGGTATGTTATGCATTCTGGCGATCTGTTTGCTTCCGTTCTTGCGTGTTGGATGCAATTACTTGTTGTTTAAAGCAGGCGGCGCAGTTTTGACACCCATTTGCGGCGGTGCACTGGCGGGGCTGGTGTCAGGGCTTTCGGACAGCATGGGACTGATGTTGGGAATGCTCGGAACTTGTTCTGCAATTTTATTCTTTGAATTGGTCTTTTCCGTTATGATGGTGAATCCAATATGATAGAGCTATTTCGGAGTCTACTGATTGGGGTCGCGGCGGCAGCACTCTGCGGCAGTGCGGCAGTTCTATTTGCCAAAGGTAAGGCGATGCAGGAGGTCTTACGACTTGCAACTGGTATTGCGATCTTGTTGGCGGTTTTACAGCCGTTGTCCCAGTTTCGCTTGCCGAATCCGTTTGGGCATGGTGTAAAGCAAGCACAGGAAGTTGTGCTGGAGCATGGCGAGACCGAACAGGCACTTGCACAGGCAGCGGCACAACAAGTCGAGACCTATGTGGAACAGCGAGCGGGGCAACTGGGCATTCCGTGCACCGCACAACTGACGCTGACACAAGACGCAGAGGGGAAAACATTGGTAACAGGGGTGCAGCTGAGTTGTAGCCAAACAGCAGACATACAGGCACTTTCTCAAATGCTTGCAGCTGAATGTGGAATACCAAAGGAGCTTCAAACATGGAACTGGACAGATTAAAACAACAGATTACGGTACAGCTTGGGAGGATCGTTCCAAGCCTTGTCAAATACAAGTATGCACTGATTGTACTGTTGGTGGGTATTTTATTGCTGTATGTGGGGGGAGGTGCAAGAGATAAACCACAAATGCCACAAAAACAGACAGAAGAAGCATCGAACTTTGAACTAACATCGTTTGAAGAGCGACTGGAAAGTAAGCTCGCACAAATTGCAGGAGTTGGACGCGTGGAACTGATGTTATCGCTCGAGCAGAGCAGTGAATCGATTTACGCCTCCAATATTCGGCAGGCAGAGCATGGGGGAGAAAATAATGGTTCGTATGAAAGTACACTATCCACAGTATCCGATGGAAGCTATGGAGAACAGCCTGTGCGGATTAAAGAAACCTGCCCAACATTTCGCGGGGCGGTTATTCTGTGTGACGGAGCGCAGGACAGCAATGTACGGCTTGCGGTCACACAGGCGGTTCGTGCGGTGTGCGGACTGAGCACAGACCGCATTTCAGTGATTCAAATGGAACAATGATAGGAGGTTTTTTATTATGGCAACAGGGAAGAAACGCGGTGTGGTGTATGGCGTCATTGGTGTTATGCTGTGCGTTGCGGTGTATCTCAATTGGAGCTATGTACAATCACCAGATGAACTGCTGGTGGCAGGACAGGCGAAAAACGAGCTCAATGGTGCATCCGTTATGCAGGAGGGTGACACGGGTGCAGAGGCAAGCCAGGTGGTTTCTGGAAGTGATTACTTTGCACAGTCTCGTCTGACCAGGGAACAGGCAAGGGATGAGGCAATCAGTATTTTACAAACCAGCTTGCAAGATGAAAAATCCGATAACAAGACAAAGGAGGATGCGGCAGGGCAGATTTCACGCCTTGCAGATGATTCGGTAACAGAAGCACGGGTAGAAAGTCTGATCAAGGCAAAAGGCTATGCCGATGCGGTCGTGTTCGTGAGCGAGGGTGCAGTGAATGTGATCGTACAGCCGCCAGAAAAGGGCTTTGAAGCGCAGGATGCCGCAGTGGTACGTGATATTGTGGTCAGTGAAACAGGGGCAAGTGCAGATCAAATTAAAATCGTGGAGGCAGCTTGACCCCAAAACACAGGCGTATTATAATTGCACTTTTCAAAGATTCATGCTATAATACAGCTACAAATGTTTTTTCAAGAGTTTGAATTTGCTCTAAAGGAGTGTAGCAGTATGGCAGAACATAAAGACTATTGGGTTACCTCTGGTGATCAGGGGACCATCAAAATTTCTGAGGATGTTGTGGCTTCCATTGCAGCACGCGCTGCCACAGAAACCGACGGCGTGAGCGGTCTGTGCTCCGGTCTCACCACAGAGATCGCAAGCCTGCTGGGAAAGAAGAATCTGAACCGCGGTGTGCGTGTGCAGATCGGTGAGCAGGACACTGTGGAGGTAGAGCTCAGCGTTTTGGTTAAGTTTGGCAAGAGCGTTGGCGAGGTTGCAGCAGAAGTACAGCGGGCAGCAAAGGCGTCTATTGAGTCTATGACCGGACTCAAGGCAACCGCTGTAAACGTCATTGTAGGCGGTGTATCCTTTGACCCGCCAAAAACAGTCGAGGATGTCCTTGCACCGGTTGAGGGATAAGCAAAAATCGTACACAAAAGACCCGTATAAGGGATGAAACACGGATACGTACAAATATAAAGGGGCGCAGAATACGCGCCCCTTTTTATCAAATGTGGCGTAATACCCCTTGCTTTCGCTATGGGGATATAAGCCACA
>JAHHRJ010000084.1 GCA_020025885.1 Butyricicoccus sp.
ATATCAACACCATTGACCAAGACTTTTCTCCGATATTTTGGACACCAAACTACATAATATTTGCACGAGTATACCACATTGTTATTGTTTTTATATTTCATGAAAACACTATACTACTATTTTTCATCTAATACAAGGCAATACCCTCATAAACGGGGAATCTATGTGTGCCTTATATCCCCATGCCTAAAGGCAGGGGCCTTACGGCACTTTTGGTAACCATGATCTCACATCAATTCTCTGTTTTCATGATTCCATACACCTGTTATAATAAAGGCAATACCGCATAATTCAGCAAGAGCGATTTTCGGAAAAATTTCTCGTCAGAAAAAGGCGTGAATCCGCAGGAATCCTTGGTGGATTTCAAGGATTCACAACGAATGTATGGCGTGAAATTTTCGCAAAGCGCCGCAGATGACATTGTGCGGTGTTGCCTAAAAGAAAAAAAGGAAGTATGGTTTCCATGAATGATATCCTGACAGCCGCGCAGATTGCCGCAGACCTGCACACCAAACGTCTTGGGCATGCGATCACCGTTTTACCCTGTACCGATTCCACCAATACCCAAATCAAGCAAAACTATACAGATGCCCCAGAAGGCTTTGTTCTGCTTGCCGAGCAGCAAACCGCAGGACGCGGACGACTGGGACGGCAGTTTGTTTCTCCCAAAGAGGACGGGCTGTATCTTTCCCTCGTCCTGCGCACTGGACGCACGCCAGAACAGCTCTCTTTGCTCACACCGCTTGCCGCTGTTGCCGTCTGCGAAGCCATCCAGACACTATGCAGTATATCCCCTTCCATCAAGTGGGTCAACGATATTATCCTAAAAGACAGAAAAATCTGTGGTATCCTCACAGAGTCCTGTGGATTTTCCGCAAACGGATATCCCAATCTATTCATTGTCGGCATTGGTCTCAATTTACGCTTTGACCGTGCCGCACACCCTGATCTTGCTCAAATCGCGGGTGGGCTGTCAGATGCCGTTTCCGTCCTGCCCACCCGTGCCCAGCTTGCCGCGGGCATCCTCAACGCCTTTGAGCCATGGTATGACGCCCTGCTTGCTGGAGACACAGCCAAGCTCCACAGCACTTACCGGAATCGTCTTGGCTGTTTGGGAAAAGAAGTCACCGTCCATACAGGTACGCAGACCTATCCTGCCATCTGCATGGATCTGACCCCTGAGGGAAATCTGATCGTTTTCGACAGTCAAGGCAGGCAGCATATTCTGCAAGCGGGCGAAATCAGTATCCGCACACTATCTGGTCATACTCTTTGACACTCCCCACGGCTAAAGCCGGGGGATTCTCGGTTCGCTGACCGCAGCCTGCACCGTGCGAGGTCTTACATAGTCTCCCCGAGCGTTGGGTTCGGGCGTGTCCCGCCCTACCGTATTTTCTGGCTACGCCAACAGGCGCAGTCCTTCGTTTAGAATATTCTTTGCAGCGTTGCAGTCCCTATCATGGACTGTGCCGCACCCTGGACAGATCCACTCTCGTACAGACAGGTCTTTCGTTCCTGACCACTGAGCCAAATCCTCCATGCAGATGACACCGTTCTCCCGGACAAGACGCGTAGACAGTTTATGCAGCATGTCACTCCTTTGGTTGGCTATATGCTCATAGCGAAAGCAAGGGGTATTACGCCACATTTGATAAATACAGAAAAGGGACCCCCGACTCATTAGACAGGGAGTCCCTTTTTTATATCTTACACTTCCATGATAATCGGCAGGATCATTGGGCTGCGCTTGGTTTTCTTAAACAAATAATTGCTCAGCGCACTCTTGAGTGCGGACTTAATGCCATTCCAATCGCGCACACCTTCATCCAGACAACGATCGAGCGTTATCTGCGACTGCACACGCAGTTCTTCCATCAAATCTTCTGCTTCACGCACATAAATAAATCCGCGCGAAACGATATCTGGACCTGCAATCACAACACCACTTTCCTGATCAATGGTAACCACGACGATCAAGAGACCATCCTCAGCCAAGTGCTTGCGGTCACGCAGGACGGCTGCACCAACATCGCCAACACCAAGTCCATCGATCAGTACGCGTCCTGCTGGCACGAGCGGTGCAAGATGCGCCGAACGTTCACCGATCTCAACCGGACGACCGATCTCTGTCACAAGAATATTACCTGGATCTACGCCCATCTCCTCTGCCAGCTCTGCATGCTTTTGCAGCATACGATGTTCACCATGCACAGGGATAAAGTACTTCGGGCGGCACAGACCGAGCATCAGCTTCTGTTCTTCCTGACATGCGTGACCTGATACATGGATTGCAGCATTACGGTCATAGATCACCTCAGCCCCCTTGCGGTACAGCTCATTGACCATATTGGAAACGGACTTTTCATTTCCAGGAATTGCAGATGCCGCAATCAGGATACGGTCTCCTGTCACAACTTCAACCTGCTTGTGGCTGGAATATGCCATGCGATACAGTGCAGACATGGTTTCCCCCTGCGAACCAGTTGATACGATACACAGTTGATTGCGCGGATACCGATTAATGGTATTCACATCAATGAGCACCTTGCCATCATCGTGCAAGTATCCCAGTTCCATCGCAACCTGTGTGATCTTCTCCATACTGCGTCCGCATACGGCTACTTTGCGCCCAAATCGCGCCGCAATATCCAGAATTTGCTGTAAGCGGCTGATATTGGAGGCAAAGGTGGCAATGATAATACGCTGATCGCAGTTTTTGAAGAAATTCTCCATAGACTGTCCAACAACCTTTTCGCTTGGCGTGTAACCACTGCGCTCTACATTGGTAGAGTCACTCATGAGTGCAAGGACACCTTCCTTGCCCAGCTCACCAAAGCGTGCCAGATCAATCATCTCACCACTGACAGGTGTGAGGTCAACCTTAAAGTCACCTGTATGAATGACTGTACCCAGCGGCGTGCGAATCGCGAGCGCAACGGAGTCTGCGATCGAGTGATTGGTGTGGATAAACTCAACGGTAAAACAGCCAACCTTAATGACATCACCTGCACGCACAGTTTTCATGCGTACCTTCTCCGGCATACGATGCTCTGCGAGCTTTGTTTCAATAATGCCGCAGGTCAAACGGGTTGCATAGATGGGCGCATTGACTTCACGCAGAACGTAAGGGATCGCGCCAATGTGATCCTCATGTCCATGTGTAATGAGATACGCACGCACCTTGCGCTGGTTGCGCTTGAGATAGGAAATATCGGGAATGACCAAATCGACACCCAGCATATCATCATCCGGGAAAGCCAGTCCACAGTCAATGACAACGATATCATTGCCATACTCGATGAGCGTCATGTTTTTACCAATCTCATTGAGACCGCCAAGCGGTATAATCTTCAATTTTTCTTTCATAATTTCGATATCACTTTCCTTTGTTGCTTTTCAAAAATAATTATTCGATGCCGATTTGTTTTCGGCTTTTGTTTGATACAAGGTCGCACGATTGCGCCTATGGTTTCTCATTTGATTGATTCATAAATCGAGCTGCTCCCAGCCGAACCCAGCCTATTTTGACGAGGTCATTCCGCACCACGGGAACAAACGCTGCATTTACTATACCACATTTTGCTCAACTTGTACAGTGATTGGCATATTCTTGGGCAAACTGTCCATCGACTCTCCTCCCTATTTCCAGACATCCAGCAATTTTTAGCAGTCTTTGGCAGATCGTAAAGCATACTTTTCCAAAAAATCCAGTTACAGAATGGTTAATTTTTTAAAGATCGCCCCCGATCTCTGTTGTATCTTTTTCATATATTACTATTTGTAATCAAAAATTAAATTTTTTCAAAAAATCGTTTGACAAACCGGCGCTGAGTGGGTATGATAGCACCTACGGATTGGTAACAAACCGGTTACAATCCAAGTTTTTTGTCATTTTATGCGCATTATTACGCATAAACCAAGAAAAATGAGGAGATTTTTTGCATGAATACTCGATGTATCAAACACATCAATCATTTATCCAGTGCGCTGGCTCTGACCTGTCTTTTGGGTCTTGGCAGTGCGCAGGCGTATACCACACTGACAGCCTCTGAGAGCGGACACGCGCTGGACAGTGTTATGACAACCCTGCCCTATGGCTATCTGTCTGCATCCGCAGAAACCATTGTCGATTCTGCCAATGCGACCGAGGACATGCAGGCAGTGCAGAATCTTTTGGAGGAGGAAGAACGCAAGGCGCAAGCCGCAGCGGAAGCCGCAGCAGAAGCCGCACGCGCAGCATCTGCACGACTGCAAGCGCTCAAGACTGGTGCAGTCACTCCACACGCAGTACGCCGCAGCAGCACCCTGTCAGCAGACAGCGTTGTAAAGAGCAACTTTAAGAAGATCGGTACCCATCGTCTGTCCTTCTACTGCCCATGTGCAGTCTGCAATGGTCGTTCCGATGGAAAGACCAAGCTGGGCACCCACATGGCAGAAGGTCGTACCATTGCAGTAGACCCCCGTGTGATCCCGCTTGGCAGTCGCGTTTATATTGACGGTTACGGCGTATTTATCGCAGAAGATACCGGCGGTGCGATCAAGGGAAATCGCATTGATGTATGCGTTGCAAACCATAGCCGTGCCTATGAAATCGGCATTGATTATGCCGACGTTTACCTCATCGGCTAATTCATAAATAAGTTACAAATAAGTTACAATCAGCCAATGGGATCCCCCCTTCTAAAGTTACAAATAAGTTACAAAAAAATGTATTTTTTATATATATCAAACTTTTAAGGCGCTAAAAGCGCCTTTTTTCATTGTTTTATAGGAAAAACTTGATTTTTTATTTTTTTTGTGTTATACTAAGCTCAACATTAATGCAAAACGATGGCTGTAAAGCCGGCGTCGCAAAGCGGCGTATCCCAATCATTTCATAGGAGTTTTATTTGATGAAGAACCTGAGCGTGAAAACAATCCTGCGCGGCTTTTCTGCGTTTGCGCTGTGTGCATCCCTCAGCATGGGTTCCGCACTCGCTTATAACGGCGACCCTGAACTTGCTTACACCGACTGGGACCCGACCCACGTTTCTGCCCCAGCTGCACCAGTTCCCCCTGCTGCTCCAGACACCACCCCTGTACCTGCTCCCGTTGCAGTAGCTGTAAAGGATCGTCTGAACCAGCTCAAAACAGGTGACGTGATCCCACGTACCGTTCAGAAGTCCACTGCTCTTGCAGCAGACTCTGTGATTACATCGAACTTTAAAAATCTTGGCTCTTTCCGCCTGTCTTTCTACTGCTCTTGCGAAAAGTGCAGCGGTACGACTTATGCAGGCAAAACAAAAGTTGGTACCACCATCACAGAGGGTCGCACCATCGCGGTTGATCCATCCGTGATCCCGCTTGGCAGCCGTGTCTATATCAATGGCTATGGTCTGTTCATCGCGGAAGACATCGGCAGCGCGATCAAGGGTCAGAAGATCGACATCGCAGTTTCCGATCATGACCATGCGTATGAGCTTGGCATTGATAACGCGACTGCATATCTGGTCAGCTAATTTTTGTATCGCATTCAAAACGGACGCATTTGCGTCCGTTTCAGCGTGTCAAAAAAGTCACTGCACCCTTTTTATTTTGGAGCGAAGCGACCTTAAATTTTCAAAATCCAAGGACATGCGCCTTGGATTTTGCCCGCGACCCGCGCAAACGTGCGCGAAACCGGGGGTATCAGAGCCGGTTTCTACTGGAACTGGCTCTGTATCTAGGGAGACTGGGTTCCCCTGGAAAGGCTGTCAAAGTTCTTTGACAGCCTCAAAACGGACG
>JAHHRJ010000085.1 GCA_020025885.1 Butyricicoccus sp.
ATGTAGAAAAACACAATGTGGCTTATATCCCCATAGCGAAAGCAAGGGGTATTACACCACATTTGATAAAAATCTATCTTAGGAGGTTTTCCATGAATCTTAGCAAAAAAACCAAGGGTATTCTATTTATCCTATGCTCTGCATTTTGTTTTGCACTGATGAATGCACTGGTGCGTTTGGCTGGTGATCTGCCATCCATGCAAAAGAGCTTTTTCCGCAATGCGGTTGCGTTTGTATTCGCACTCATGGTGCTCATGCGGGAGCAAGGTGGCTTGAAATGGAGAAAGGGCAATTTGCCGCTCTTGATCATACGTGCAAGCTTTGGAACAATCGGCATTTTATGCAACTATTATGCGGTAGACCACTTGCTTTTGTCAGATGCATCTATGCTCAATAAGCTGTCTCCATTTGCGGCAATCCTGTTCTCCTTCTGGTTCTTGCATGAAAAGGTAAAGCCAGTGCAGGCGATCGGCATTTGCACCGCATTTGTGGGTGCACTCTGTATCATCAAGCCCAGCTTCAATTTAACCGAGTTCTTTCCGGCGTTGGTCGGACTGTGCGGCGGTGTGTGTGCTGGTGCAGCGTATACCGCAGTACGTGCGCTCAGCCAGCGCGGGGAGCGCGGCGCATATATCGTATGTTTCTTTTCCGGCTTTTCCTGCTTGATTCTGATTCCATGGCTGCTGTTCTATGCGCAGCCAATGACTGGTTTCCAACTCCTAGCCCTATTGGGTGCTGGTCTCGCGGCAGCCGGTGGACAGTTCTCTGTAACAGCGGCATATGCCCATGCACCAGCGCGTGAGATTTCTGTATTTGACTATTCACAGGTCATCTTTGCTGCACTCTTGGGCTTCATTCTCTTTGATCAAATTCCCGATTGGCTCAGCGTATTGGGCTATTGTATTATTTGCGGTGTATCCATTGCGATGTTCCTTTATAATCGGAAACAGGAAACTCTATAAGAAAAATATAGAAAAATAGGATCATAAGAGGAACGCAGGATAGGGGGGACAACTGATCAGCCTACTGCAAACTCTGACAAGGATCGCGCTCCTCCAAGCTATTATCTTGCGTTGTATACCAAAAGATTTTCACTGGAAGGGAAAAAGTGCAGGAAGTCCTCGACCAAATCGGCTCGTTTGCTCAGAAATAAGGTGAGAGAACTATCCCAAGGTACGATCTCGATTGTTGCCAATGGATGCTGTATGGAAAGCGGATTCTGCCAGAAGCCTTCATATTCATTTGCATATGGTTGTGGATATTGCAGGATCTCTGCCAAGGAGATATCTTTAGAAAAACCGGAGAGGACAGCCCAAATCCATTGCCCGTCATCTTCGCGAACGATCTTACTCAATTCTTCGCCTGTAAGCCAACAATAGCCTTGGTCAGTGCAGCATGCTTCGATTCTATCCAGCAGGCATTCTGTGTCCGTAATGAACCAATTATATTCCATTTGTTTATTGTTTATTGCGTCGAATACCCTGCCCATCAGTGTATGTCCATATTTATCTTTTTCGTTGATTGCTCCATATATCATGTCAGTGTTCCTCGCATAAAATATCGTTATATTTTTGAAGGTATCTCAATGCAGAGTGGCAACCCTTGCTATTTTACAGGTGCGTTTTAGGAAATAAAAAAGAACTGCGATTGCAGTTCTTTTTATGGTCGAGGTGACAGGATTCGAACCTGCGGCCTCTTCGTCCCGAACGAAGCGCTCTACCAAGCTGAGCCACACCTCGATTTTCAGTTGTGTTTGCATGTCGCTTGTTGACAGCTTCTTTATTATATCGACGTTGCAAGTGTTTGTCAATGATATTTTCGAAAAAAATCAAAAAAATTTGTGTATAATATAACAGCTGTGTGGCGGCATATATATGAACTGTGCGGGATAGATGGAAAACCACAAAAATACAGCATCAGAAGAGAACACAGACAAGGGGAGTGGTCACACTGAAATACGGAGTACTTTGTGTGCTGGCATTGGCTTGCCTCAGTGGATGTGGTCGGTCAGTACCGCCGGCTGGGGAGACAGTACGCGGATACTTTGAGAATCTGCCGTCAGCCCAGATGAAAGTCAAAATTTTATCCGATTTTGGACAATCTGCGCTGGAATATCAAGTTAATTACGAGTATAATAAAGAAGATAATGATTTGCTGACAGTGACGGCGCCAGAGGAAATCTCTGGTGTACAGGTCGAGATCGCTGGACAGCAGGCAGGTACATTTACCCTGCAATATCAGGATGCCGCGCTGGAATTTGGGGCGGATGCAGTCAGTGGTCTCACACCAGTTGATGCAATTGCAGATTTGATGTATGATTTATGTACGGGAGAACCCACAGAAGTTGGAAAGGATACTTTAGATGGTGTGCAGGCAGTCAGCTTACATTATGAAACCATAGATGTACAGCCTGAGATTGCAAAGACGGTCTGGATCGCGCCTGATACAATGGCGCCTCTATGTGCAGAATTATATTGTGCAGGCGAAAAACGACTGACACTGTTTTTTGAGCAATTCGAGCAGAGCTAAGGAGAACCAAAATGGGAATGAATCAGAACCGCGCATGGGCAGAAATCGATCTGTCTGCGCTGGAGCATAATTTTGACGTCATACAAAAACATGCAGAACGTCCAGTGCTGTGCATCGTGAAGGCAAATGCCTATGGACATGGTGCGGTGCCAGTTGCACATTGCTTAGAGCGGCGTGGTGCGGCATACTTTGGTGTTGCGACGGGAGACGAAGCGTTGGAACTGCGTGCAGCTGGAATTCGCGCCCCTATTTTGATCTTGGGCTATGTAGATGAAGCAGATATGCCAGCCGTGGTGCGGCATGATATCACGGTTCCGGTGTATGATCGTGAAACCGCAGAACTGTTCTCAAAAGCAGCCTGTGCGGAGGGGAAACCGATCAAGATCCATTTTACGCTGGATACAGGAATGTCACGTCTGGGATTTCCAGCGCACCACACAGAGCAAACCATTGCAGAGCTTTTGGAGATCGCCAAGCTGCCCGGCTTACAGGTGGACGGTGCATTTACGCATTTTGCAGTATCCGATACCGCATCACAAGAGGATACCGCATTCACGCAGAGACAGCTTGCACTGTTTCGTGCAGTGTGTGATGGCTTGGAGCAGGCAGGGCTGCTCATTCCGATTAAACATTGTGCCAACAGCGGCGGCGTAGTACAATATGTGGACAGCTATTTAGATATGGTACGTGCGGGCATTATCCTCTATGGCTATCAGCCAGATCCGAGCAATCCGGTACGGATCGGGGTGCGTCCGGTCATGACGGTCAAGACCCATGTCGTGCAGGTGCGTGAGCTTGAGGCAGGACGCTTGGTCAGCTACGGTTGCACCTATCGCACAGAGCAGCCCATTCGGGAAGCTGTGGTTGCAATTGGCTATGCAGATGGTTTCATGCGTGCAAGCTCGGGAAAATCACAAATCGTGATAGATGGGCATGCAGTTCCGGTGATTGGACGCATATGCATGGATATGCTGATGGTAGAACTGCCAGAGGGCGTACATGCACAGCGTGGAGATATCGTAACTGTCTTTGGCGATTGTGCTGTGACTGCGGAAACACTGGCAGAGGCGGCAGGTACGATTTCTTATGAGGTCCTCTGTGCAGTCTCCCACCGCATTCCGCGTGTTTACCTATAAATCTGCGTTTTATACCTCAGAACACTTAAAAATTACAAATGAAAATTTACCTGTCTGCGGTTATATCCCGCTGTAATGTGGGGAGAATAGGAGTACCAGATATTCCTATGGAAAAAACGCAGGAGGTATAAAATGGAACATAAGATCAAACGCGGCGATATCTATTATGCAGATCTAAGCCCCGTCGTCGGCAGTGAACAGGGTGGAATCCGTCCGGTACTTATTGTTCAAAATGATGTAGGAAACCGGCACAGTCCCACTGTGATCGCGGCAGCAATTACCTCGCAGGTGAATAAAGCGAAAATGCCCACCCATATCACACTTGGGGCAAAGAATTTTGGGTTGACAAAGGATTCTATTGTGCTGATGGAACAGATTCGCACATTGGATAAAAAACGATTACGTGAAAAGATGGGAACACTGGATGCAGACCATATGCGGCAGATCGATCAGGCGATCGCGGTCAGCTTTGGACTGGACGAAGGTGGTGCCATGCAAGGATAACGAAAAAGAACGGAGAGATATAGATGAAGCCAACACCACAAAAGCTAACCATTTCAATTGCTGCGGTGCTGATGCTCTGCCTGCTGGTTTCGGGATATTTTGCAGTTGCGGCAGAGTCTGGTTCGGCAGATGATCCGCTCATTACGCAGAGCTATCTGGATGCAGTGGTCACACCGAAGGCGATGCAGGCAGCAGAACATGCGGTTGGAGATCAAGTAAATACACTCAGTACACGCATCAATGCGCTGTCTGAGCAGCTTGATCAAAAAATCACAGCAGCAGCAGCGGCACTGGCTTCAGATGAGACTTTCTTAAAGCGGATTGCGGCGATGGGCGGCGGTACGGCGGCAGACAGCGGCACATGGAAATCGCTCACGCTTTCTGCTGGACAGAAGGTCTATCTGGCAGTTGGTTCAGAGGTGGTTCTGCGCAGCGGCGTGGCAACCTGCTTTGAAAGCGGTGGAAAGGGGCTGGTCAATTTATCCGAAGTTGGAGAACTCACAGATGGACAGCCGCTTGCTCTGTATGCGCTCTATACAGCAACCACACAGTCAAGTGGGTTCCAAGCAACTGAACGTACCAAGGTGCTGGTAACAGGTGACTATTCGCTTGGATAAGTGGCATAAATTCAAAAACAACGCGTATCTATAAAAGAGATGCGCGTTTTCTTTTTTGCGTATAAGGGGGCGAAGACGTATGAAATACCCTGTGATGTATAAGGATCAAACGGTTGGGAGAGTATCCATAGAGGAGGAGACATGTCGTGTCAGTTGGGATGCGGTGTGTCATGTGGATACAGCAAGTGTTTTGCGGCTCTATGCGGTAAAGAGTGGACTGGAACCTTTGCGAATTGGTGTGCTCGAGCCAGACGCAGAACATGCAGGTATTTTACGGCTGTGTCGGGCGATTCCGAGAAGTGAACTGCAAGCCGCTGGATATGATCCCTTGCCACAAAGTTATGTACTGTCAGAAAATGGGCAGGGGCTGAACGTGGCAAGTAACAAGATACATACAGGAGATGCCAAGCTGGATGCGCTGATTGATCGTGGGCAGGCAAGCTGTGATACAATGGCGGGGGAAACTTGTGTGTGTGTACCGTTCGAGTGGGGAGAGGCGTGTCCGATGGCATTTGCATTGACGGCGTGTAAGGTTCAAAATGGGCAAGCAATCCTTAGATATAGAAAAGGCAAACAAGGCAAATGAGGGCTTTTCAAAGCACCGCAGATGACATTGTGCGGTGTTGCCTTAATGATAGAATAGGGGAACGAACCAAAAGGAGGTTCTCCATGAAACATACAATAGACCATGAGATTACCCTCGGATTTTTGCTGCGTTTTACCTTGCCTTCTATCATTATGATGATGGTACTCTCTCTGTACACATTTACCAAAAGTGCCGTAAAGCCCCTGCCTTTAGGCATGGGAATATAAGGCACACATAGATTCCCCATTCATGAGGGTATTTCCTTGTATTAGATGAAAAATAGTAGTATAATATTTTCATGAAATATAAAAACAATAACAATGTGGTATACTCGTGCAAATATCATGT
>JAHHRJ010000086.1 GCA_020025885.1 Butyricicoccus sp.
ATAACTGCTTATCGGGCACATGATACGGAGAGGTATCGAAGTGGTCATAACGAGGCGGTCTTGAAAACCGTTTGTCCGAAAGGGCGCGTGGGTTCGAATCCCACCCTCTCCGCCATTTTTAGATTCGGCGGGTGCCCAAAGCAGATCACAATTTTATATTCGGAGAGCTACCCAAGTGGTGAAGGGGCTCCCCTGCTAAGGGAGTAGGGTGCGAAAGCGTCGCGAGGGTTCAAATCCCTCGCTCTCCGCCAAAAAAGACTGGAACTTTGTTCCGGTCTTTTTTTGTTCGAGGGATTTGAAAGGCGGCTCTTAGCAATATGCCAGTGGCATATTGCAACCGCCGTGGCTTTTCCGCAAAAAAGCAAATCCCCGCTCTCTGACAAACACCCCACCCTTTTCCACTATTCTTTTATTCCTTCAAAGCTCCCCAATGGCAGCTCTTACCTTTGCACCAGTGCCATATTGCCAATCACCGCAATTCCTCACAAAAGCAACTCCCCGCTCTCCGCCAATCCTCTGACCTGCCTCCTACTTTTCTCCCACCTACAATCACCCAAAACATTCTAGGCTTTCTATCACTTTAAGTTCGCGTAATTTGTTTAATCCACTTGCGCGATCGCACACGCAAAAAGATGACAGGGCATTTGCCAACCTGATCCATTTTCAGGCAGAAAAACACAACTACTGGTGAAAAATGGAACACAAATGCAGACAATGCCGCACATGGTAGACAGATAAGCCAAGTAAATACCATGTTATTCCACATTGCAAATTTGGTGTCTCCTCCCGCACGCAAAATGCCGCAGTCTGCCGCCATCTGGTAACAAGTCCCGACAGAAGTGAGCGCCAGCACCGCGATAAACTGACTGGTGAGTTTCGCCGCTTCCGGCGATAAAGTATCATAAATCATGAGTACAGGCATGCGAGACAGCAAAATAATCAAGCCTGTCACAATCCCAATCATGCAGAAAATCACCTGAAACGTGAACGCAGTCTGATCGATTTTTTCTTTTTTGCCTTCTCCAAGCGTCTTTCCGGTCAAAATTGCAGCAGCGCTGGCAGCACCATATCCAACCACCGATAAAATCTGGAACACCAAAACCGAAATCGAGTTGGCTGGCAGCACGAGCGCGGAATTTTCCATATTTCCTAAAATGGAAGTCTGTACAATGGAGGAAACGCCCCAAAGCGCCTGTGTAATGAGCACAGGGAGCGAAACCGCAATATAATCCCGCATATAGCTTACATCAATGCAGAGGAGCTTGCGCACACCGAGGCACAACGTATGCTCTCGAAAGCGCAGATACCAAACCACAATTCCTAGCTCTACAATTCGGGAAATCAAGGTCGCGATCGCTGCACCGCGAATGCCCAATGCAGGTGCACCGAAATTTCCATAAATCAGGATGTAGTTAAGGCAAATATTGATACAAAGTGTGGAAGCCGATATGATATACCCTAACTTTACAATGCCGATCGTGCGCAGAGAAGCCGTCAGCATATTGGTCAGGGCAAAAATGATATAGGTAAAGCAGATAATCCGTAAATAATTCACCGCTTGCGCAATAATAACTGTATCATTGCTCATCATGCGTATGATCTGTTTTGGAAACAACAGTGCTCCCACAAACATGATCGCTGCAATGCCGACACCAAAGCGCAGTCCTGCGCCGATGATATGGGGCACAGGCGCAAGCTCCCGTTTGCCCCAGTACCGCGCCCCCAGCACGATCACACCTTCTCCGACGCCTTGCACCAGCATTTGCAGAAAAAATTGCATTTGGTTACACAAAGACGCACCCGACAGTGCATCTTGTGAAAAACGACCGAGCATAATATTATCAGCCAGATTGACCGAGTATGTCAGCAGATTTTGCAATGCCAATGACAAAGTAAGCACCGCAAACGTATGATAAAATGCCCGATCTCGCAGCATACGATTCATAACCAACTCTCCCCCAATAGAAGTATATCTTCTCTCTATCCACAAATTCTCACACCGCAAACACTCCAGTCTACGTTGCAAGCTTTCTGCCTACTCCTAAAAGGATATCACATTTTACCAACGCTGTAACCAAAATCTGGTGATTTACTGCTATATTTTTCTCCAAACACAAATGATCTATCTGCTGTATCTTCCTGTAATCCTGCCCACTTTTGCCCAATATCTTTCCCCTTTGATAAAAAATTGCAGTTTACGCGTCCAAACCACTGTGCTATAATGATATATCAAACAACCCATTTAACCCCGCTGAAGGGAGGAATCTTTGATTGTCTGAATTTTTAACCGGACTGCATGAATCTTTGCAGGCTGGCATGGATGGACTGTACAGTTTTGTGCAGGAAATACCCCTTGTTGGTGTTTGGTATACAACTGTCGTGCGTTTTGTTCTGCCAGTGCTTGGTCTATTGATCCTCGTGTCTGCCATTCGCTCTTTGTTGTCGGTCAAACACACCGCAGAGGTTTGGGGATATCTGAACTTTTCCGGTGACCAGCGTGTGCCACTTACCCACTGGGAAAATATCATTGGGCGGCAAAAGACCGCTGATGTTGTGATTGATGACCCGACGATCTCACGTACCCATGCCGCACTCATTCGCCAGCCGGATGATACTTGGAAAATCTATGACCTTGGTTCAACCTCTGGCACCTATGTGCGCAAGCGCACCGTTCCCACAGAAGAGGCACTCCCTGTGCACTTTGGGGACAAGATTACATTTGCCGATGTCTCCGCACGGTTGGAGCCCGTTTCTGCGGAAGAAAAGAAGGCACGCATGGAACGCCGCGCGGCGCAGGATCGTCCAGTATCCCCATGGGGGCTGCTAATCTTGATGACTTTTTTTCAGATGCTCACCTGTATCCAGCTGATTATCTCAACCGGAGACCGTGCTGACCCTGCACTTCCGCTGATCTTTCTTGGCATGACCGCTCTCATGTGGGTTTACTGCCTGACCTTGCGTGCATTTCGGCGCGTTGGTTTTGAAATGGAAATCATCGCCTTTTTCTTATGTACCTTGAGCTTATCTGTGACGGCTTCCTTTGCGCCTTCCTCTGTATTCAAGCAGTTTGTTGCAATTGTCTTGGGGCTGATCGGCTTTCTGGTTTTAGGCTGGTTCCTGCGCGACTTACGCCGTGCAAACTTTTTGCGCCGTCCTATGGCAGTCTTTGCCGTTTTGCTGCTCGTGGCGACCCTTGTGCTGGGCAGTTCCGATGGGGGCGCAAAGAACTGGATCACCTTTGGTGGAATGTCTCTCCAGCCTTCCGAACTTGCCAAGGTCTGCTATATCTTTGCAGGCGCTGCGACCCTTGATCGCCTGTTCCGCAAGAAAAACCTCGGTCTGTTTATGGCGCTCACCCTGATTTGTCTGGGTTGTCTCGCACTGATGAACGACTTTGGTGCCGCGGCAATTTTCTTCGTGACCTTTATCGTCATTGCATTTCTGCGCTCTGGCGACTGGACAACGCTCGCGCTCATCTGCGGCGGCTGTGGCGCAGGTGTACTTGTGCTCCTGTCTGTCAAGCCCCATGTGATGCGGCGTTTTGCGAGCTGGGGACACATCTGGGAGGATGTCTATGGCACTGGCTTCCAGCAGACCCACTCCCTGACTGCCGCTGCATCGGGTGGCATGGTTGGTGTTGGTGCTGGCAATGGCTGGCTGCGTGTCGCTGCTGCCGATACCGATATGGTGTTCTGTAAGATCTGTGAAGAATGGGGACTGATTATTGCCATTCTTGCCGTGCTCTGCATCGTAACGCTTGCCGTGTTTGCAGTCCGTGCCTGTCGTGCGGGTCGTTCCAGCTTTTACACCATCGCCGCTTGCGCTGCAACCTCACTGATGGTATTCCAGACTTGTCTCAACGTATTCGGTGCAGTCGATATCCTGCCGCTGACTGGCGTTACTTTCCCCTTCCTTTCCAACGGCGGCACTTCTATGCTCGCTTCTTGGGGATTGCTCGCCTTCCTAAAGGCATCTGACACCCGACAAAACGCCAGCTTTGCCATTCGCCTGCCCTCACGGCGCGAACTGAAACACGAGGAGAACGAATATTATGAGAAAGATTGAACGGCGTGCGGTATTGTGCCTTTTCCTTGCGCTTGCACTGATTGCCGGACTGGGGCTGTTTTGCTTCCGCTATGTGACCAAGGCAAGCACTTGGGCATCCTACCCCTTTAACCGCCATATGTATGACAACAGTGGGCAGCTGATCGGCGGCACAATCACCGACCGAGACGGTGACGTGCTCACAGAAGTCAAAGATGGCAATCGCATCTTTTATCCAGATGCTACCGTCCGAAAAGCGACCCTGCACGCGGTCGGTGATCCACAGGGCAACATCGGCACAGGTGCACTGACTGCCTTTGCTGGTGATCTTTCTGGTTATAATCTCATTACTGGCGGATATTCGCCGATTGGCAGCAAACACACACTTGCACTAACGATTGACGCTGGCATCAATGTGACTGCTTACAAGGCATTGGACGGACGACAGGGCACAGTTGGTGTCTATGACTATACAACGGGCGAGGTCCTGTGCATGGTGTCTACGCCGTCCTTTGACCCCATGAACCCACCTGATCTATCTGGTGCAGACAAAGACCGCTATGACGGTGTTTATCTCAACCGCTTTTTATCCTCGGCACAGGTTCCCGGATCGATTTTTAAAACAGTCACCCTTGCCGCCGCACTGGAGGAAATTCCCGACCTCAAAACCCGCTCGTTCCGCTGTACTGGCGAAACAGAAGTTGGCGGCTCGGTCATCACCTGTCCCAAGCCACATGGCAAGCTGGATATCCAGTCTGCATTTGCAAACTCCTGCAACGGCGCATTTGCGCAGCTTGCCGCAGAGATGGGTGCAGATACCATGACCCACTATGTGAACAAAGCAGGGCTTACGACCCGCATGTCGATCAACGGTATCATGACCGCTGCCGGCAAGTACGATGTATCCAAGGCAGACAAAGGGCAGATTGGCTGGTCTGGTGTTGGACAGTACACAGATACAGTAAATCCTGCCAATATGATGACCTTTATGGGTGCGATCGCAAATGGCGGCAAAGCTGCTGTTCCGCGTCTCGTTTCCAGCGTGACCAGTTTGGATACTGGTTTGCCCTCCTCATGGACAACAACCACCCAGACAGATACGCTGATCGAACCCAATATCGCCGCAGAAGTCAAAGCCATGATGAAAAATAATGTCGTACAGACGTATGGACAAGACCGTTTCCGTGAAATGGATATCGGTGCAAAGTCTGGTACGGCTGAGGTTGGCGGCGGCAAACGTCCAAATTCTTGGTTTGCTGGCTTTCTTGATGATCCCGCTCACCCTTATGCATTTATCGTGCTGGTTGAAAATGGCGGCGGTGGTGCTTCTGTTGCCGGTCAAATTGCAGCTTCTGTACTGCGTGCTTGCGTGGATAAATATTAACTATAATTCGCCACAAACAAAAGCAAAAAATCCAATGTGCATCTATTTCTAAATACACATTGGATTTTTTTACAAATAAAAACACCAATCTATAGTCTTTATTTTATCAAATGTGGCGTAATACCCCTTGCTTTCGCTATGGGGATATAAGCCACAT
>JAHHRJ010000087.1 GCA_020025885.1 Butyricicoccus sp.
AAGGTCGCTTCGCTCCAAAATAAAAAGGGTGCAGTGACTTTTTTGACACGCTGAAGCGGCATGATCATAACGATCATGCCGCTTTTATTATATCTCTCGGAATTTCTCTACTGCCAGCATCAGCGCACCCTCGAGCGTGGAACTCTTTGGGGTTTGCAGTACACCGCCCATCCGTTCCACTTTTTCGCGTAATGGTGCTAAAATCAGCTCCCCTGCATGGAATACGCCACCTGAGTATGAAACAGGAATTGTTTCATAGGAAAACTGCAATTTCTGTTTGAGTGCCAAAACCATCCCTGCAAGTTCCTCTGCTGCCACTTCATAGAGCGCCACAGCAACTGCATCCCCTGCACGTGCTGCTTGCAATGCATATCGCTGAAAATCTGCAACGCGCTCTCTGTGCGGTGCAATCTCTGTTAGCACGATATCAATGATCTGATAGTCCTCCTGCAACTCAAATTCCTTACGCACGATATCATACAGCGCACCACGTACCGCGCGTCCATCGGCTTCCTTAGAAAACAAGCTCATCGCTTCTCGTCCGATCCAATAGCAAGAACCTTCATCCCCAAAGAACTCGACCCAGCCGCCGCAGCGCGCAAATTCATGATCCTTTCCGCGTCCAAACGCAATCGAACCTGTTCCAGATACAATATGGATGCCCTCTTCACAGGCAAGTGAGCCAGCCCAGCCCACTTCCCCATCATTGACCACATAAACAGGGGCTGGCGCAAGTGCTTTGGTCAGCTCTTTTACAATCACGGCATCTTTTTCGCTGTTTTCTCCATAGCACGGCATGCCCACGCAGACACCGGCGCAGTCTTGCAGCGTTGCTCCCACAGAACCAAGGCAGGCCTGCACGCCCTCCTGAATGAGCGCAATGGAAGCCTCCATCCCAATCGACTGATAGGAGCAGGTCAGGTACTGCATGGTCTGAACCGGAATATGATCTGCGCGCGAAACTGCAAACGCGGTTTTCGTGCCACCGCCGTCCACACCCATATACCACTTTTCCATTTTGTATCCTCCTTTCCTCTGTCTTACATCCATGTACGCGGATCAATCGGAATTCCACCCTGCAAGCGGCTTTCCTCTGCCGCGAGTGTTGCCAGATGACTTTCCATGGATGCCGCCGCACCTGTTCGGCTGTCTGTTGCGCCGTTTGCCACCAATGTGACAAACTCACGCATCATTGCCACATCACTGCCGCTGTGTGAGCCACCTGCGGGAATATGCACTTCAATCATTGTCTTGTTGCCAGAAGCAAAGTCAAATACTTCCAGTGTATTGTCCTCCATGCGTCCTTTAATTTGTCCATGGCTGCCCATAACATTGATGATACGCTCACACTTATCAGTAAATGCGCACATGGTCAGGCTTGCGCGGATGCCGTTTTCATATTCAATGCTGACAATCTGGTTATCCACTACATCATTGTCACACGCATACACACAGCGTCCATAAGGACTTGTTTGCAGCGCTTTGAGAATGCCTTCGTTTGAGGTATCCAGAGAAACGACCCTGCGGAAGCCGCGTGCGCTGCGGTGCTCCAGATAGAAGCGCGGCGCATAGTACGGGCAGGTATCGCGGTGCGGACAGCCATCCAAACAGCGGTCTGGCGCACCGTCTGGGCGATGTGCCGCATCAAAATGTACCAGATCTCCTGTGCTGAAAACACGTGCGCACGGACTGCCAGCAAGCCATGCCAAAATATCCATATCATGACAGCACTTGGCAAGGATCATTGGGCAGCTTTCTTCGGTATTTCTCCAGTTGCCGCGCACAAAGCTATGCGCCATATGCCAATGTCCTACGCTCTCAATGTGCTGAATGTTTATGACCTGTCCCACTGTTCCGACATTGATCAGCTCTTTGAGCTTCACAAAGAACGGCGAATAGCGCAGCACATGGCAAACACTGAGCATTCTGCCCTTTTTCTTCGCAGTCTCACACATGGTAATGATCTCTTGGCGGTCATAACTCATCGGCTTTTCACAGAGCACATCATATCCCTTTTCCAGTGCCAGCATCACAGGTTCAAAGTGCATCCGGTCTTGTGTGCATACAAACACGGTATCTGCAAACTTGTCACGCTCCAGCAGTTCTTTCCAATCTGCGGCAACATTTTCTGGTGCAATGTTATGCTTTTCTGCAAACTGTGCACGACGGTCTGCTCGCGGCTCTGCGACACCAACGATTTTTAATTCATTGGGGAAATCCTTGCTGTAATCTGCATAGGTTTCTCCGCGCTGTCCTGCGCCCAGCACAATGGCAGTAATTTGCTTCATCTCTGATTCCTCCATATTTCCCAATTCTCTTGCGATTTCGCTTTTTCTATTATAGCATAAAACTTATTTTACGAAAATTCGAAAATTGCAATAACAAATTGAACACTTGAGTATAATAACGGTCTTTAAGGTTGTATCTGGTAAATTCTGTCGAGCTGTTCTTCAAACAATTCCTCGGGAGTGAGATAATCCAGACGTTTTCTGGGCAAAGCATTGATTTCATCAGCAAATGCAAGAATCTGCTCATCACTGTAATCGTGAATGGATTTGCCCTTTGGAATGAATCTTCGTAAAAGGCGGTTTGTGCGTTCGTTGACCGGACGTTCCCAAGATGAGTAAGGATGTGCAAAATAGATTTCTGAGCCATAGCACTCGTTAGACGAAAAGTCTGCAAATTCACTGCCGTTATCTGTTGTGATACTGTGAAACACCTCGGAGAAATGCTCACCATACTGCTGGTGCAGCTGCTCCATAGCTGCTGCCACACTGCTTGCCGTTTTGCCATCGAGCCGAATGGAAATCGCACCATCTTTGATATAGCCAATCTTATCATCAAATTGCTGCAAGGCGCTGCTCAAATAATATTCCATATCTTCCTTTGCCTGCTGAGAAAAGAAAAACACAAATTTTTAGGCATTATGCCGACTTCCATCCGCGCAAAACTTTTTCAGAAAACACACAACAGCTTGGCTTTGATCATCTTCCTCTGCAAACAGCGATAATCAAAACCCCCGGTTGAACTGGGGGTTTTATCTTCCCTATTCGGCACCAAACAAAGCAGGCAGTATCTGGTTTAGATACTGCCTGCTTGTGTGCTATATTTTATTGAGTGTAGTTATCGAAATAACCCTGAATATAGATGATTGGGGTACCCTTATCGCCAGAACCAGAGGTCAGGTCAGCCAAAGAGCCAATGAGGTCAGTCAGGCGGCGCGGAGTGGTGCCCTGTGTTACCATAGTGCCCTTGAGGCTCTTTGCCTTCTCGTCCTTATCCTGAATGTATCCCTTGATTGCATCCTTGAGTTCATCACCAGACAGGTTTGCAAAGTCGTTATCTGCAAGGTACTTGAGCTTAACTTCGTTCGGGGTGCCCTCAAGACCTGGGGTATATGCCGGAGAAACGACCGGATCTGCCAGCTCCCAAATCTTGCCAACCGGATCCTTGAATGCGCCATCGCCATAAATCATGACTTCCACATTCTTTCCAGTCTTATCCTTAATCATCTGATAGATCTTTGCAACCATTTCATCACAATGGATTGGGAACAGCTTTACAGTGTCCTCAGTTGCCTTGTTGGAACCGAGCAGACCAAAGCGGTCATTATAGCCAGAACCATCAATGCTCTGAGTCATGATATCATCAAGAGAGCATACGACCTCTGCGCCAGCCTTCTGGAGCAGACGCTTGGTGCGTGCACGGGTGTGGATATCACAGTTCAGGATATGCTTGGTGTAGTCCAGAATTGCACGTGGGTCGTTTGCGAAGATAACCTCAGCCTCTGCGCCGGACTCCTCGATAAGCTTCTTATAGTAGTCTACATAGTCTACGCCAGTAAATACATGGGTCTTGTAGCCAAACAGCTCGCGGTACTTCTCTTCAGACAGTACGTCAGTCCATGGATTGACACCCTTTTCGTCCAGTTCGTCAAGGTCGATGAGGTGGTTGCCAACTTCGTCAGAAGGATAGCTTAGCATCAAAACGACTTTCTTGCAGCCCTTTGCGATACCACGCAGGCAGATTGCAAAGCGGTTACGGCTCAGAATGGGGAAGATGACACCGACTGTGCCGCCGCCCAGCTTGCTCTTTACATCAGCAGCAATGTTATCAACGCTTGCATAGTTGCCCTGTGCGCGTGCTACAACCGCCTCAGTCACAGCGATGACATCACGGTCTTCAATGGTGAACGGTGCATTCTCAGATGCAGCCAGAACTGAATCCACAACGATTTGTGCCAGATCATCACCCTCGCGGATAATAGGGGCACGCACACCACGTGATACAGTACCAATCATTCTCTCCATAGATAAATCCTCTTTCGATATAGTATTCTTACGGGAAGCACCCGTGGATATTCCTTTTTTATTATAACGGTTCTTCCAACCGCCGACAACTGTAAAAACGAAAAAAAAGCAGAATCCTGTAAGGCGAGATTTGTTCAATCCACTAGATTTTACAAGATGCGAGAGGCTACGTGCAGATCAGTCTTTTTCCTCGGTCAACTGGAAGGCAGTTTTGGGCATGGTCAGTTCATCGTGGGTGACAATGTCAAATTGACACCCCCCATGTTTAAAGACAGGGGATTCTCAGTTCGCTGACCGCAGTCTGCACCGTGCGAGGTCTTACATGGTCTCCCTGAGCGTATTGGTTCGGGCGTGTCCCACCCTACCATATTTACGTCTACGCCAGTTGGCGCAGTCCTTCGTTTAAGATATTCTTTGCAGCATTGTGGTCTCTATCGTGAACAGTCTCACAACCAGGACAAATCCACTAACGTACAGTCAAATCCTTTGCCCCTGACCACTGTGTACAGAACATATTGCAGTTTTGAATAAAACTATAGCATAATTGTATCAAATACAGCCGCTTTGGTCAAGATAACCCCTATAACGAACAAATGCTGCCCTGTATTCAGGACAGCATTTGAGGATCACATAGTGACATGGCGAGACAAAAAGCTTGCAGCAGTTTGGCTCAGTTTGCTTTCCACCTCGGTCGCAATGATATCATCTGAATCTGCTACAAGTGTCACACAGCCAGTCACATCACCTTCTGTAATAATAGGAGCGGCGACAACAACATGGTAGGCGTCATTGTTGGAAACATGAACACTGGTATCTGGTGTTTTGTGCTCGTAAACATGACGCTGTTCCATCAAGGATTCCAAATCGGTTGAAATGGATTTTTCTACAAGATCTTTTTTTGCACCGCCAGCAGCAGCGATTACAGCATCACGGTCGCAGATCGCGCAGGAAAGACCGGCTGTGCGTGACAATGCCTCTGCAAGTTCTCCAGCGAAATTTTCCAGTTCTCCCATGGGAGAATATTTTTTGAAGATGACCTCTCCATCCCGTGCTGTGTAGATCTCCAGCGGATCACCTTCGCGGATTCGCATGGTGCGGCGAATCTCCTTGGGGATGACAACGCGACCGAGGTCATCGATGCGCCGCACGATTCCAGTTGCTTTCATATATAAAATCCCTCCATGCCAATTTTGAGTGTATCGCTAGTATTTGCCACTATATGCAAAATATGCGGC
>JAHHRJ010000088.1 GCA_020025885.1 Butyricicoccus sp.
TTCACAACGAATTTATGGCGCGAAATTTTCGCAAAGCGCCGCAGATGACATTGTGAGGTGTTGCCTTAAAATAAGTCCAGCGAATATAACAAACAGCCCCAAGATCACAAGCGGTCTTGGGGCTGTCTCATAGATTTTTATTTTTGTGATCCATTGCGCTCTGCACGACATAGGATCATCTCTGCCGCAATGCTAATCGCAATTTCTGCCGGTGTTTCTCCCTTGATTGGCAGACCAATTGGCGTATGCATCCGTGCAATGTCCTGCTCAGAAATGCCATCGTCCAGTAAACGCTTGGTCGTCGCGGCAATTTTATGCCGACTGCCGATCACGCCCACATATGCGGTCTGCATACACAATACCTGCCGTAAGATTTCATAATCCGACTGATGCCCGCGCGTCATGATCACAATATAGTCATTCTCCCGAATGGTGATTTGCTCAGAAAGTTCCTTGAACGAACCCAGCACCGTATGGTGCACGCCGGGAAACAGTTCTGGCTTTGCAAAATTCTCGCGGTCTTCAAACACCACCACACGGAATCCTACATGAGAAATAACTGGAACGAGCTCCTGTGCCACATGGCCGCCGCCAAAAACGTACACACAGCCCGACTGAACCAGCGGCTCTACAAAGCACATTGGATCAGTCTCCGTCTGCACCGACTTATTTTTGAGGTATGGGCGAATCTGTTCTTCTGATACCGCTGTCATAAAGTGCAAGCCGCTCTCTTTGTCATATACACCTGTGTCACAGACCGCACCATCCCGCATTGCAGTGATAAGCCATGCGTCTACATCATCCTCATATAGCTTCAGCATATGATCCAGCATTTCAAGATAGGCTGTATTTTCCCCATCAATATACTGAAAAGAAACTTCCACATTGCCGCCGCAGATCATGCCAATATCCGCTTTCTGGTTCTTCGTGAGGTTAAAGCCTTTGCTCATGGACTTCTTTTCTTTGATCGCCTGCACTGCCTGCTGAATGCTCAAATATTCCACGTTGCCGCCGCCGATCGTTCCCATATAAGAACCATCCGCAAAGACAGCCATTTTTGCGCCACTGCCGCGCGGTGTCGAGCCTGCGCTGTCCACGACATTGACAAGTACAAAGCTCTGCCCTGGTTCCAGTCGTTGTCTCAGCTTCTTAAAAAAATGAATCATTTAAATCGGCCTTTCTGCAAAGTTTTAGCCTTTGAAGGTAGATTTTGCAAGCAGTTCCTTGGCTTCTTCGTCAGTCAGCGAATAATGCCAGAACAGCTCATAGAAATTCTTTGCTTCCTCTATCATATCATACGGATACAGTTCTGGATACAACAGATTACCCAGCCAACGCGCACCAATGATCCGGTTGACAGATGGCGGCTCGGTCAGCCAGTTGTACGGCTCAGACGGAATCTGATAGTATTTTCCCTCTTGTACAGCCTTTACACTGCTCCAATTTTCATCAGATGCTACCGTATCATACGGCGCACCTGCGCTGAATACGATCACGTCTGGCTGTGCCATCAATACGGTCTCCATGCTGACGGTGTTGCCGCCACCCTTGTTGCTGACCTCAGCAACCTCAATTGCATTGTCCGCACCAATCAGCTCGATGACTGCGGAATGAATGGAACCCTTTGCATTGATGTCCAGTCCTGTCTCTCCTGTGCCAAACATCACAGAAACCCGCTTATCTGCCGGAATTTTTGCCGCCGTCTCCTGTGCGGTCTCTACGGTTTCATCAATATACTTTGCCAGCTTTTCTGCTGCATCCTGGACGCCAAACAGTTCACCCAGCATTCTATATGCAGTGGAAAAGTTATCAAGGTTTGCTTCAATGAAAATGGTCGGGATACCAGTCTGTTCCTGAATTCTGTCCATATCCTCCTTGTGACCCTTCTTCATATCTCCCATGTCAATGATGACCTGTGGCTTTGCAGCAATCAGTGCCTCCATATTCAGGCTCGCATTTTTGCCATAGAACTGTCCAAACTCTGGCAGATTATAATATTTTTCTGGAATATACTTTTGCTGCACCTTGCTCGGTGACTTACCCCAACCAACCATATGATCGGGCACCAAAGTATACAGGATCATCTGCGCCGTGGTGCCGCTTGGTGCAATCTGCGTCAGCTTTTCCGGCAGAATGACTTGTCGTCCAGTGGAATCTGTGACGGTCATCGTGCCGTCTGTGTTGTGTTTAAGCCATCCCAAATCACTCGCCTGTTCGGTCTGCGACGGCTGTTTTACCGCCTGATCGTTATTCTGCGGCTGGCATCCTGTCATTCCAGTAGCCATAACAGCAGCCAAACAAAGTGCAATCCATTTCTTTTTCATCTTTATTCTCCTATTCTAAAATTTTTATTTTCCAAGCAAAAAAGTGTGACTGGCTTTGCAATCGGCAGATACCATTCATATTGCCCTAAAGGGTCTGCCCCTAGCTGACTTGAAATCCATGCTGCATCTTCTGATCCCCCATAGATTGCTGCAAACTGCTCGGCATCTGCGCGGCTAAGGAAAGGCTGTCCCAAATCCAAATCCAGTGGGATCTGCTCATAGGCAATCCTTTGTTCTTCCAGCCAACGTGCTGCCATATCCGCAGTTTCTCTCCAGGTGCATTCCTCATCTTTGGAAAACAAGTGACGGTGGCTGCGCCCTTTTATAATATAGAGCCGTCCCCTGCACAAACGCCGTGCAATTTCTATGATCTCTTGCGTTCTACCAAAATAGCAGAAAACCATGGCATCATAGGGTGCTGTGTTCCATGTATGGATATCTGCACAAATGGGTGTCACGTTTTCCTCGTCTACACAGTTCGCGCGTAAAATATTGAGTGCCTCCTCACAGGTATCGATTGCCTCCACCTGTCCTGCATACTGTGTAAGCGCAAGGGATAAATACCCCAGTCCGCAGCCTGCATCACACACGCGGTCATTGTCTGTAAGATACTTCCCGATGTGTGCAGCGAGCGTCTGATAATACTGTGTATGCCGCGCCGCCCTGTCCATGTAATCAACCATTCCCTCATTCCACTGAAACATACTTTCGCTCCAATCCACTTAGCTCAGGCATCATAAAACAACTGCCATTGTCCGTACAGAAACGCACATCCACCTGATATAGTGCCGCAATCAGCTGTGGTGTCATCACTTCCGCAGGTGCGCCTGCCGCCAAAACTTTTCCCTCATCCAGCGCGATGACTTCATCCGCAAACCATAGTGCATGCTGTGGATTATGTGAAGAAACGAAAACGGACATGCCCTCCTGACAGAGTTTTTTTACCTGTGTCAAGACTTTGAGCTGGTTGCCATAGTCTAAACTTGCGGTTGGTTCATCCATCAAAAGCACCTTCCCCTGCTGCGCCAGCGCGCGCGCAATCAGAACAAGCTGCCGTTCTCCACCGCTTAGATGGACAAATTCTTTTTTTGCAAGATGTGCAATGCCCATTCGTTCGAGTGCTTCCTGTGCAATCGTTTCATCAGCTTTGGATGGTGCAGAAAACAGGGATGTGTATGCACTGCGTCCCATAAGCACCACTTGTTCTACTGGATAGGAAAATACCGGATTGCATGCTTGTGGTACATAAGCCGCATATCTTGCGAGCTCCTTGATGGTATATTGACTGCTTAACTGGTTACCCAATAAAACCTTGCCTTTTTGTGGAGATAACTGTCCTAAGATACAGCGGAACAGTGTACTCTTTCCCGCCCCATTTTGTCCCAGCAGGAATGTCATACAGCCAGGTTTTATCATGCAGTTTACATCCTGCAATACCGCATGTGCCCCATAAGAAAAACACAAGTGATCAATTTCAATCATATTTTTTTCCTCCCTGTGACAGTAAATATAAGAAGAATGGTGCCCCTACAAATGCAGTCAGAATTCCGATCGGCACTTCACTTGTGGATAAGGTGCGTGCCAAATTATCGACGAGAAGGAGAAAACTGCCGCCCATGAGTGCCGCCGCTGGCAGCAAATACTTAAAATCATTGCCTGCATATTTGCGCGCGAAATGTGGGATCACCAGACCGACCCAGCCGATCATACCACTGACCGAAACACTCACCGCCGTCATCAGCGTCGCACATACAATGATCCACATACGCAAGTGCTTGATATTTACGCCGAGTGCCAATGCTTCATGCTCTGAAAGTGTTGCCACATTGAGATGCCAGCGCAATAAGAAAAGCGGAAGCATCCCAATGAGGATTACTGGAACCAAGAAAAGCAAATCTTGTCTGCGAATGGAAGCCAGACTGCCCATGAGCCAATAGGTAATCGCCGGAAGCTGTTCCGTGGGGTCTGCGACTAGCTTTAAAAACGATGTTGCCGCCGATGCGAGCGAGCCGACCATAATACCTGCAAGAATCAGCCCCATCGATAGATTGCTTTTATACTGTGCGGAGATCATGCACACCAACCCAACAGAAAGCAAACCAAATGCGAACGATAAGCCCGTGATTCCCACATAACCTGCACCTATGAGAATACCAAGTGCCGCACCAAATCCCGCGCCCGCGGAGGTGCCTAACACATCCGGCGAAACCATCGGATTTTGAAACATGCCTTGGTAGACGCTGCCTGACACAGCAAGCGCCGCACCAATTAGCCCTGCTGCCATAATTCTGGGAAAGCGAACGTTTAACACTACAATTTCCATCGATGCTTCCCAAGTCTGCTCGATTGGAAAGAGTTTGGACAAAAATATTTTAATGACTTCTGGAACTGGAACTCCATATACACCAATGGCAAAGGAAACAAAGAAACACCCCAAAAACAAGAACAGTAAGAGTAGTAAACGCCCTCTTATATGCTCTCTTTTTGCGCCTTGCACCACATTTTTCATAATACGCTCCAATTTTCAATCGTTACTGAAATCATTATACCATTATATTTTTAAAGAGACAACGCTTTTTTGACTGTCCAACAAATTATCAAATGTGGCGTAATCCCCCTTGCTTTCGCTATGGGGATATAAGCCACATTGTGTTTTTCTACATATAGAG
>JAHHRJ010000089.1 GCA_020025885.1 Butyricicoccus sp.
TTAAGTCGCTTCGCTCCGAGGCAAAACAGTCAAAAGACTTTTTCGACAAGCTGAACCAGCGGATTTTACTCCGCTGGTTTTATGTTTACGCTTCACCTTGGTTTTCCATGCGTCCACAGACGATTTTTTCCGCTGTGATTGGCAGTGTACGGATATGCACACCCGTTGCACGCGCAACCGCATCTGCAATCGCCGGGGATGGTGTATTGATTACGATTTCTCCGATCGACTTTGCGCCAAACGGTCCAGACTGCTCATAGCTGCTCTCAAATTCTACGCGAATGGTTCCAATATCCAAACGCGTTGGGATCTTGTACTGCATAAAGGAATTAGACAGATTCGTTCCATCTGCTGCATAGACGATATCCTCATACAACGCCATACCAATGCCCTGTACCAAACCGCCTTCCGTCTGCACGCGTGCAAGATTCGGGTTGATCGGTGTGCCGCAGTCTACCGCAGCTACATAATCGATTAGTTCCACATGACCTGTCTCGAGATCGACCTCAACTTCACAAGCGCCTGCCATAAACGGCGGGGGTGAAACTGGAGAAGTATGGCTCACTGTCGCAGAAAGCACCTCGTTGCAGTTGCACTGTCCGCTGTATGCAATATCAGACAGCGAAACCGCATGGCTGTCATCTTCCAGTGCATAAACGCGCTGACCATCAAAAGCAACTGCTGCTTCTTCCAGCATCAGGATTTTTGCACCCACTCGCATAATCTTTTCGCGCAGTTCTTCGCACGCACGCACACACGCCATACCTGTGACATATGTGGTTGCAGATGCATATGATCCAGAATCATATGGTGCTGTATCTGTATCAGAAGCATATACCGCAATATCTTCCATGCGGCATTCCAGACAGTCCGCTGCCATCTGCGCCAAAATGGTATCACAACCTGTACCCATATCGGTACAGCCAAGCAGCATGTTATAGGTACCGTCATCGGAAAGACGAATGATTACTGCACCAACGTCCATATTCGGAATTGCAGAGCCCTGCATCGCCATTGCCATACCAACCGCACGCACACGTCCATTCGGCATCACGCGTGGCTTCACCTTCTGATCCCAGTCGATCATCTCGCGCACGCGCTGTACACAGCGATCAAGTGCACAAGCCGATGCAGTCTCTCCATAGTATGCAGGCATAACCTGTCCTTCGCGCACCATGTTCTGCATACGCAGATCAATAGGGTCACGACCCAATACATCTGCCAACTCATTGACAATGGACTCAACCGCAAAAGTTCCCTGTGTCGCACCATATCCGCGGTACGCACCAGAGGACATCACGTTTGTGTAAACAACATCATAACGGAAGCGGAATGCCTCCTGATTTCCGCTATACAGCGGGATGGACTTATGACCGGACAAACCAACTGTTGTTGGACCATGCTCACCAAATGCACCGGTATTGGACAGTGTGTACAGATCAATACCGCGAATGCGTCCATCCTTCATTGCACCAATACGCACAGTCACTTCCATTTCGTGACGTGGGCTGGACGCGATCATGGATTCCTCGCGGGTATAAATGATCTTCGCCGGACGCCCGGTTTTCATGGTAATGATCGCCGGATATACCTCTGTAATCACGCTCTGCTTCGCGCCAAAACCGCCGCCCAAACGCGGCTTTACAACGCGCACCTTAGACTTCGGAATGCCAAGCGCAATCGAAAGAATACGACGCACATGGAATGGAACCTGTGTGGATGAAATAATATTCAGGCGACCATATGTGTCTAACTGTGTATAGGTGCGGAATGTCTCCATTGGGGTCTGCTGATTTGCCTTGGTGTGATAGGTACGTTCGAGTACGACATCACAATCTGCCAGAACCGCATCAATATCCCCATGTCCATCCTCACCGCATGCACACAGATTGCGCTGATTATCTGCACCAACTGGGCAGTTTGCAACCCAATCTTCTTCCGGATGCACCAAAATCTTATGATCTTTCGCGGTATGGAAATCCAGAACCGGCTCAAGCACCTGATACTTGACTTTAATCATGCGCAAGGCACGGTCTACCGCTTCGTCGGTATCACCCGCTACAATTGCAACTGCATCACCAACAAAACGAACTCTCTGATCCAAAATCAAACGATCATACGGCGAGGGCTCTGGAAAAGTCTGACCTGCCATAGTGAAACGATGGCGCGGCACATCCTTAAATGTAAGCACACACGCAATTCCCGACACTCTTTTTGCAATCTCGGTATTGATCTCCTCAATCAAAGCGTGTGCATGCGGAGAACGCAGAACCTTAACGATCAGGCAGTTTGCTGGTGCAATATCGTCCGTATACACTGGCTGACCTGTGGTGAGCGCTCTTGCATCTGTCTTGCGCACGCCGGTTCCTACATACTTCTGCTTCATGCTTCCTCCTTGTCTGCCAGATACTTCTGAATGGCGCGCAGCTGCCCAACGTAACCTGTGCATCGGCATAGATTGCCTGCCAAATAATTGCGAATCTGTTCTTCGGTCGGATTTTTGAGTTCACGCAGCATACCAATAATGTTCATAATCAGTCCAGGGCTGCAAAAACCGCACTGTTCCGCGCCTTCTCCAGCCAAATAGCTGCCGATCTCTTCTGCCTGCTCCTGTAAACCTTCCAGCGTCTCCACGGTTTTTCCGTTGATACGTGCAGTCAGCGTTGAGCAGGACAATACCGGCTTGCTATCCACAAGCACAGTGCACAGTCCGCAGTTTGAAGTCTCACAGCCGCGCTTTACGGACAGGCAGCCCTTGCTTCTTAAATATTCTGTCAATGGCTGTGCTGGAGATATTTCTTCCATATACTTCCTACCATTGAGTACATATGAAATTTCCATAGATTATGCCTCCTCCAGCGCCTGTACTGCACGGCGTACAAGTACCCGACACAAATGAGCACGATATGTTGCCGATCCACGCAGATTCGATGCAAAAGTCAGTTCTCCTGCGCAACGTTCTGCAAAAGCCTCTGCACGCTCTCCCAGTTGACCCAGCACACGCTCTGCACGCATCGGACGTGCACCGACTGCTGCAATGCGCTGTCCTTCTGTCTCAGACACTGCAACCGCAAGCACAGGAAAGTCTGTTGCCGCTGCGCGGTGTGAGAGGTAGACAGTTTTCTGTGTACGCTTGGGCAGACGAACCGCAGTTAAGATATCGCGGTCATACGGCATGTGCACAAAATCAGAGAGCGCAATCACACCGCCCTGATGCAGTACGACCTGTGCATCCAGCGCCAAAAACAGGGTGAGTGGGTCGGAAAATCCAAATCTCCCCCAAATGCTTCCACCGATCGTAGCGCAGTTACGGAATTGCACGCCAACGATCTGCTTCACGCTTTCCGCAATACAGCCTCCAAAGTATGCAGCCAGTCCCTCATGTGTCTCCATCTGGCGCAAGGTGACCATCGCGCCCAGCTCAAAGAATTCCTCTGTCTCTGTAATGCTGTCGAGCCCCAAACCAGACAGATCAATCGCGGTTGACATCGCACGGCGACCCATTTTGAGCCAGCCACATCCACCAAGCACTGTGCTCTTGGGTTTTTGATTGCGTTCATATGCCTCGTCTAATGTAGACGCGACCAAATAATTTTGTGTCGTGAACATATCTTCTCCTTTCGGAAATGGTCTGTAACGTACAAAAGCTGTACATCCATTATCACAAAAAAACTGCCGCCCGCGTTCTCTTCTATTCACTACGCGCACGGCTCCTGTAATTTGATTTTATTGTATCATTTTGCTCGCCTGATTGCAATGCACATTTTCGACGGAAAACGTACAACTTGGGATAAACCTCAGTTGACACTCCCCATGTCTAAAGACAGGGGATTCTCAGTTCGCTGACCGTAGCCTGCACCGTGCGAGGTCTTACATGATCTCCCTGAGCGTATTGGTTCGGGTGTGTCCCACCCTACCATATTTACGTCTACGCCAGTTGGCGCAGTCCTTCGTTTAAGATATTCTTTGCAGCATTGCGGTCTCTATCGTGAACAGTCTCACAACCAGGACAAATCCACTGACGTACAGCCAAATCCTTTACCCCTGACCACTGTGTACCACATACAGAACAAAGTTGACTGGATGGATAGAAACGGTCTATGACAATGATTCGTTTTCTGTACCAATTTGCTTTATATATGAGTTGCCGACGGAACTCTCCCCATGACGCATCAGTGATAGACTTTGCTAACCTGTGATTTTTCACCATGTTTTTCGGTGCTAAATCCTCAATACAGATGACATCATTCTTCCGAATAAGCTGAATAGATAGCTTATGCAGCATATCGTTTCTCTGATTCGAAATATGCTCATACAGTCTTGCCACTTGTATCCGTGCCTTTTCTCTGCGCTTGCTTCCCTTTGTTTTTCGGGAAAGCTGACGCTGAAGCTTTGCTAGGGCTTGTTTGAAAATAGAGAAATTGACGGATTTTTCGCAGGGAGCGAGCA
>JAHHRJ010000009.1 GCA_020025885.1 Butyricicoccus sp.
CTCGCTCCCTGCGAAAAATCCGTCAATTTCTCTATTTTCAAACAAGCCCTAGATTCCGTTTACGCTGTTCCTGTAATCTAACAAATTTTTACCATGTGGGTGTCCAACTTGCACTTGCAATTTGCGAATCCTTTTTAACATAATGGTCATGGTATATTTATTATAGCAAATACTGTCTGCCTATGCTAGTGGTTTTACACATTTCGCAAAAAAATCACCATTTTTGCAGAATAGACGGCGCGAAAGGAATGTGTTACAATCAATATGCACGGAAAGGAGAGTTGATATGCTTTTATCAGCCGAGCACATTGAAAAAAATTATGGGATGAAGCAGCTGATTCGAGATGCTTCTTTGTATGTAGATACAGGAGATAAAGTCGGAATCATTGGCATCAATGGTACGGGAAAATCTACCCTGCTGCGTATTTTGGCACGCGATGAAGAGCCAGACAGCGGCACAGTGCAGGTGTTCCCCAACATACAGGTTTCCTATATGCCCCAGAATCCGGATATGGACGCGGAGGCAACGGTGTTGGAGCAGATCTTTCTGGGACTGCCGCAGGAATATCGCGCGGTTGCGGAATATGAGGCAAGAGCGATGCTCAACCGCTTGGGCGTTACCGAACATGATAAGAAAATAGGCACACTGTCTGGAGGACAGCGCAAGCGTGTGGCACTGGCGACTGCGCTCATCCATCCAACAGATATGCTGATCCTCGACGAGCCAACAAACCATCTGGATATGGATATGGCAGCATGGCTGGAGGACTATCTAAGACGTTTTACAGGCGGTATTATTCTCATTACGCATGACCGTTATTTTTTGGATCGCGTGGTGAATCGCATTATAGAGCTGGAAAATGGCATTTTATATAGCTATGAGGCAAATTATGCGCGTTATTTGGAGCTGAAAGCCGAGCGTATTGAAATAGAAGCGGCAAGCGAGCGCAAGCGGCAGTCCATTCTGCGCCGAGAATATCAGTGGATCATGCGCGGTGCGCGTGCACGTGGTACGAAAAGCCGTGACCGCATTGAGCGATATGAAGCCCTGCGCGATCAGGACGCACCAGCGCAGACAGAAAATATGCAGATTTCTGCACTGTCTGGGCGTTTGGGACGCAAAACGATCGAGCTGGAACACGTTTTTAAATCCTATGGCGCGCAGACGGTGATTTCAGATTTCTCTTATAACTTGGCACGAGATGACCGGATCGGCGTGGTTGGTGTCAATGGTGCGGGAAAGTCTACCTTGCTCAATTTGATTGCAGGACGCATTTTGCCAGATGCGGGCACAGTTTCGCAAGGGCAGACTGTGCGAATCGGAATGTTCTCGCAGGAGGGACACGAACTGGACGCGGAAGCACGTGTAATCGACTTCATTCGTGATATCTCGAACAACATTCAAACGACACAGGGTACATTCTCCGCATCACAAATGTTGGAGCGTTTTCTGTTTTCGGGTGACTTACAGCATCAGCGCATTGGAAAGTTATCGGGTGGTGAAAAGCGCAGACTCTATTTATTGTCTGTTTTGATGGAAGCCCCAAATGTTCTGTTGCTCGACGAGCCGACCAATGATTTGGATGTAGAGACTTTGATGATCCTCGAAGATTATCTCGTAAGCTTCCCTGGGATCGTCATTGCAGTATCGCATGACCGATATTTTCTCGATAAAATGGCGAGATCCATCTTTGAAGTACGTAAGGGTGGTGAAGTACGCTTTTATACGGGCAATTTTTCCGATTATCTGGAAAAGCGACTCCCGGAAGAAAAGCTAGAGTTTGTCAAAATGGAGAAAACAGAAAAAGCCGAAAAGCCTGTACCAAAGCCGCAGAAGTTAAAGTTTTCTTTTAATGAGCAGCGTGAGTATGAACGTATTGATGGGGAACTGGAGGAAATTGCGGCAAAGATCGCAGAGTGTGAAAAACAAATCGCGGTATCTGGAAACGATTATATGAAGCTGCAAGAACTTCTGACACAGAAAGAAGAGCTGGAACAGCTGCAAGAGCAAAAAACAGATCGTTGGGTTTATCTCAATGAACTTGCAGAAAAAATTGAAGCACAAAAATAAAAATGACTCCCTTGTGTGATACACAGGGGAGTCATTTTTGCAGCTTCGTTATTCGGGAAGCAGCGTTTTACTTATGGTAGAGACGCTTGGTCTGGTGTTCCGGCTCACAAGTCAGGTTCATACCCAGCTTCTTAAAGATGTTATCATCGACCTGTGCCAAGATGACAGAGGAATGCACTTCGCATCCATTGAGCTTTGGCAGTTGATCAAGCGCGAGGGATGCAACTGGGTTGGTGGTTGCAGAAATAGAAAGCGCAATTAGGACTTCATCTGTATGCAGACGGGGATTGTGATTGCCCAAACCTCTGGTCTTGAGCTGCTGGATCGGCTCAATAACAATCGGTGGGATCAGCGGCAACTGCGTTGGAATCTTTGCCAGATGCTTGAGTGCATTCAGAAGTGCAGCGGAAGACGCACCAAGCAGAGAAGAAGTCTTGCCTGTGATGATCGTGCCATCTGGCAGTTCGATCGCAGCAGCTGGATTGCCGTCTGTCTGCTCGGAACGCGCAAGTGCAGCGGCAACAACAGGACGATCTGCAATCGAGATCTTTGCCTGCTGCATGAGCAGCTCCAGCTTATGCACAGCGGTTTCATCCGAACGACCTTCACGCATTTCGCAGCGTGCCTGATAATAACGGCGGATGATCTCCTGACAGGAAGCTATGCAGCAGGCGTCATCATCAATAATGCACTTGCCAGCCATGTTAACGCCCATGTCGGTTGGAGAATGATAGGGGCTTTCGCCTGCAATCTTCTCAAAGATTGCGTTGACAACAGGGAAGATCTCGACATCACGGTTATAGTTGACCGTTGTTTCTCCATAGGTTTCCAGATGGAAGGGGTCGATCATATTGATATCATTAAGGTCAGCGGTAGCAGCCTCATATGCAAGGTTCACTGGATGCTTGAGCGGCAGGTTCCAGATCGGGAAGGTCTCAAACTTTGCATATCCAGCAGAAACACCACGCTTATACTCGTGGTAGAGCTGGGAAAGGCAGGTTGCCATTTTACCTGAACCAGGACCAGGCGCGGTCACAACAACGAGCGGGCGTGTGGTCTCGATATATTCGTTTTTGCCGTAGCCGTCATCCGATACGATCAGTGGCACATTGCCCGGATATCCTGCGATCGGATAGTGGGTGTACACCTGAACACCGAGGGAGATTAGGCGGCGCTTAAAGGCATCGGCGGCAGCTTGTCCAGAATACTGGGTAATCACAACAGAACCAACATATAGACCAATACCGCGGAATGCATCGATGAGGCGAAGAACATCGACATCATAGGTAATACCAAGATCAGAACGCACCTTGTTCTTCTCGATATCACTGGCTGAAATAACGATCACGATCTCGGCTTGGCTGGATAGCTGGGCAAGCATGCGTACTTTGCTGTCAGGTGCAAAGCCCGGCAGAACACGCGCGGCATGGTAGTCATCAAACAATTTCCCGCCAAACTCTAAATATAGCTTGCCGCCAAACTGTGCGATGCGCTTTTTGATATGTTCAGATTGCATATCGAGATATTTGTCATTATCAAATCCGATTTTATTCATAAAAACATGCCCTTCCTTTTCTAAAACAGCAAATGCCGACAGATTTACATATACATAAAATTATAAATTGTTTGACAGGCTTTTACAACTGCAAATGCATAATTTCATATGAGAAAAAATCGGAAGTAAGATGGCAGGAAAATGGTGAATATGCCTGTATTTGGATGGGAAAAAGCGGCTGTGTGACAGGATCTTTTGGGTACGGACACATGGGGAATGTGTCACATCGGGGCAGCACCGTAATCAAGGCAGGGACGCTTAGAAGAGTTTGGTTTTTGTGGCATTTTGGTGCAAATGTGGATGGGTTTGTGCATGCGTCAGGCGAATTGTATAAAATGACACAGAAAGATATGTGGAAAATGCACAGTGAGAAATCTGCCTTATGGGGTGCATGGGATAAAAACACAAGATTCCGTAGGATTTGTGGTGTGATTTTTGCAAAAAATTACAAAATAGGTACCCAAATATCACAATGAAACACAAGGAGAAAGATAAAAAGAGAATCAGAATATGAACAAAAATTTATAAAAAATGCCCATGGGAAATAGAAAAGGCACAAGGCACATGAAAACTAAAACAAAAATGCGAAAATTTTTAATAGAAGTGCATAAATGAACAGGGAAAAATTAAGCATACTTACAATAGTGCACAATCGGCTTGACAGCGGTGTATCGAAGACTTAAAATATAGACAATGACCTGTGTGTTTTACAGGAGGAAATTTAGCGTTACGCACAAAAAGTGACGCATGAGAGAAAAGAGAGGTTTGCATTATGAAAGTGAAGAAGTTGATGGCAGCAATGCTTGTAGGTTCCATGGTTATGGCTCTGACCGCTTGTGGTGGAGGCACCAACGGAACACAGGGCGCAGACGGTGGAAATGCAGCAGGGGGTGACGGCAGCTATAAGGTAAGTGTCATCCTAAAGACCACTGCTTCTGAATACTGGAGCTATGTTAAGGCTGGCGCATTGGCATACCAGAAGGATAACCCGAATGTAAAGGTTGAAGTAAAGGGCGCTTCCTCTGAAACCGCTTACGACGAGCAGCTGTCTATGATTGAAACCGATATGAATGCAACCTATGATGGCTACGTAATCGCTCCGCTGCAGGCTGACATGGTTAAGACCATGATTGCTGGAAAGACCAAGCCAATCGTTGCAGTTGATACCGATATCGATGCACCAGAAGTGCTGTCCTTTGTCGGTACTGGTAACGAGTCCGCTGGTAAGCTCGGCGGCGGTGCAGCAGTGGAAGCTGCAAAGGCTGCTGGCTGGACAGAGATTAAGGCGATCGAAATCTGCGGCGTGCAGGGTGACTCCACCAACGAAGCACGTAAGGCTGGCTATCAGGCTGGTATTAACGAAGCTGGCGGCACATTCCTCATTGATGAAACACAGTATGCAGAGGCAACTGCGGATAAGGCTGTAAACAGCATGGAAGCAATCATGCAGAACCATCCGGAAGGCATCGCAATCATCTGCGCAAACAACGACGATATGGCAATGGCTGCTGCTCGTACTGCAAAGTCTAACCCGAATTACGCAAAGACCATTTTCCTCGGATTTGATGGCATCCAGTCTGCTTGCACAGCAATCCTGAATGACCAGCTGACTATGTCTGTTGCACAGGAAGGCTACAACATGGGCTACAAGGCTGTTGAAGCTGTTGTAAAGAGTCTCAATGGCGAACAGCTCGAGGAGTTCATCGACTCTGGTGCAAGCGTTGTGGATAAGAGCAATGCACAGGAGCGCCTCGATACCCTGAAGGGCTATCTTGCATAAGCATTTTCACATAGAAACATAATGGCTCCCTGCCCCATTCCTTTGGGTCTGGGGTGGGGAGCTTTGCTTTTTTGAGGAATTTCTATGGACGGAGCGTCAGTCGTGGGTGTTTGTACACACGATGAAGATCGCGCCGAGAGCGATTTTTGAAAATTTGCTTCGTACCCCTATCTCGGAGAAGAACAGGTGATGAATCAATGAGTGAATATGTAGTAGAATTAAAAAATGCAATGAAGCTGTTTCCTGGTGTTATTGCATTAAATAATATGCACCTGAATGTCAAGCCGGGAGAGATTCTGGGCCTGATTGGTGAGAATGGCGCGGGTAAATCCACGCTCATTAAGGTGCTGACAGGTGTACATCAGCCGGATGAAGGCGAAATTTATGTTGAGGGTCAGCTGAAAAAGTTTAAAGATCCCAATGAATCCGCAGCCGCTGGCATTGCCTGCGTATATCAGGAGCTCAATATTGAGCCGCTTTTGAGCATTACGGATAATATCTTTATCAATAAGTGGATTAAGAAGGGCGCTCTGCTCGATTATGATACTATGCATAAGAAAGCCAAAGAGATTATGGCTTCTCTCGGACAGGATGTTGACCCGCATAAGCCGGCTGGCACATTTGGTATGGGCGTACAGCAGATGATTGAAATTGCAAAGGCAGTTTTGATTGATGCAAAAATGATTATCATGGATGAGCCAACCTCCTCTTTGGGTGAAAAAGAGGTTGAGCAGCTTATGAAGACCTGTCGTGAACTCAAAAGCCGCGGCGTCGGCATCATGTTTGTATCCCATAAGCTCGAAGAGCTGTTTGAGCTGTGCGACCGTGTCACGGTCATTCGTGATGGTCAGTTCATTGAAACCCGTGATATCCAGGACTGGAACAACGATTCGCTTATTGCCGCGATGGTTGGACGCAGCCTGGACAATCAGTTCCCCAAAGAACTTGGTCAAAAGAGCAAGGAACCATTCCTCAAGGTAGAAAATTTGCAAGAGGGCGGTGTCCTCTTTGGCGTTGACTTTGAGGCATATGGCGGACAGATTCTTGGTTTTGCAGGTCTGGTCGGCGCAGGTCGTACAGAAACCATGCGTGCGATTTTTGGCGCAGACCCGATTGATGGCGGTACAGTAACAATTCATGGTCAACAGGTACAGATTAAAAATCCACGTCAGGCAATCAAAGCAGGCATTGCATTTCTGACAGAGGACCGTAAGGGACAGGGTCTTGTGCTGGCACAGACCATTCGTACCAATCTGATTCTTGCAAATATGAAGAGCTTTAGCAGTGGACCGTTCCTGAATGAAAAGAAGATTCTGGAAAGCGGCGAGGAGCATATTCGCTCTCTGCGCATTAAGACCCCATCGATTGATGAAATTGTGGGTCAGCTGTCTGGTGGTAACCAGCAGAAGGTCGTTATTGGCAAATGGGTCAATACAGATGCGGATATCTTTATCTTTGACGAGCCGACACGCGGCATTGACGTTGGTGCAAAGGTTGAGGTATACAATGTCATGAACAGCCTAGTTAAGGAAGGCAAGTGTGTTATCATGATCTCCTCAGAAATGCCCGAAATTCTGGGTATGAGTGACCGCGTTGTGGTAATGCGCGGTGGTAAGGTCATGGCGACGGTAGACCGCGACAGCAAGCATTTCAATCAGGAAGATATTATGAAGGCTGCATGGGGAGGAACATTAGATGACTAAGACAAAGAAAAAGGGCGGCAATGGAGTATCCCTTGGTACACTGCTTGCACTGGTGGTGCTGTGCGTTCTGCTTGCATTTGCAACACCAAACTTTTTGAAATTTGATAACATTATGAGTATCCTGAAGCAGACCACGTTTAATGCGCTGGTTGCAGTTGGTATGCTGCTCTGTCTGATTACCGCAGGTATCGACCTGTCTGTTGGTGCGAATGCAATCTTCTGCTCTTGTGTCATGGGTATGATGCTGCAAAAGGGTGTCACCAATGGTTGGCTGATGCTGGTTGTTGCAATCGTTGCTGGTACACTCGTTGGCTGGATCAACGGTATGCTGCTGACACGTCTGCATCTGCCACATCCATTCGTTTCTACACTGGGTATGAAAAACGTACTGTGGGGCGCTGCACTTTTGGTTACAGGCTCTCAGATGGTAAGCAACTTCCCGAAGGAAGTTACCTGGTTGGGTCAGGCAGTGATTGGAGATATAAAATTTACTCAAATCTTCGCATCCATTCCTGTTCTTGGAAACATCATTCGAGGTATTCCGATTGGTTTCTTCCTGGTTATTTTGCTGTATATCGGCATGCACATTTTCCTGACAAAAACTGCACTGGGCCGCTCCATTTACTGTGTTGGCGGCAACCCGGAAGCAGCACGTCTGTCTGGTATCCACTCTGCAAATGTACTCACATTCTGCTACACCTTCTCTGGTTTGATGGCTGCACTGGCTGGTATCGTTGCAGTTGGTCGTTCTGGCATCAGTAATGGTACCATGGCAATTCAGCCATATGATACCGATGCAATCGCAGCCTGCATCATCGGCGGCGCATCCTTTATGGGTGGTAAGGGTACAATGGCGGGCACCATGGTTGGCGCACTGATTATCGGTGTCCTGCGTAACGGCTTTACCCTGCTGTCCTTCTCCTCTGCACTGCAGAACGTTGTACTGGGTCTCGTTATTATCCTTGCTGTATTTATGGATGTTACCCGTGAGCGCATGGAGGCAAAGGCACGTCGTCTGGCTGCTGCAAACTCTGTAAAGTAAACAATAAAAATGGATGAACCAAATGATTCATCCATTTTTTTTATGCCTGTGGATCATGTGCCTGTTGATTTTTTGCGATGGCTTCGCGTTCTGCCATCAGTTCACGCACCAATGCGCAGGCATTCCAAGAAATATTGGTCGGGGTCACGACGGCTTTCAGACGAACACCGCCCGCCTTGCGGATTTCTGGCAGAAGACGGTCAAGCTGTGGTTCCGCAAACTGATAGAATACCAGCATTTCACTCTGAAATGGAGCTTCATCGGTTGGCGCAGCGTCTGCGTATTCTGCCAGTCCCAAGATATGCCCAAGCGGCAGGGTGAACTGCTCTCGTGCAATGTCTTTTACGCGAATGCCCATTTTGATGCAGGCTGCCTTGAGCTTGGCAGACTTGCTGCTAGATACGTTATAACACAGTACGACCGCATGGTTTGGGTTTTTCATAAAATACACCTCTGTTTTCGATTTTTATTCATGTATAGTATACTGTATTCGTGTAGATAAGACAAGAGGAAACGGTGCAGCACAAGGCTGCACCGTAATGAAAAATGAAAAAATGAAATGAAAGAATTTTTAAATAGGTAAAAACAATATTGAAATATGAAAAGAAGATTTCTGAAATGAAGTAATTGAGGAAGAAAACGATAGAAGAGAAAAATTAGAATGTAACGTCTTCGCCCTTGTAAGCGCACAAATACAGCTTCTTCATTGCTTCGGTATCGATCGTACGTGGGTTTGTGCTGGTGCAAGGATCATTCACAGCTTTTTCTGCGAAGGTATCGAGCTGTTCGGTAAAGTTCTCGTAAGAAATGCCGAATTCCTCAACAGAAGTAGGTATATTCATCTCCTTGTTCATCTGCTTGACGAACGCAACCAAAGCGTTCACAAGCTCTGCTTCTGTGTTGCCAGTCAGTTCCAGACGCTTTGTAATCTCTGCGTATTTTGCAGGAGCTGTCTTCGCGTTATACTGAATGACGTAAGGCAGGTAGATCGCATTTGCACAGCCATGCGGAATGTTGAACAGTCTGCCGGTCTTGTGCGCCATAGAGTGAACGATACCAAGGATTGCATTAGAGAATGCCATACCTGCAAGACACTGGGAAATGTGCATCTGCTTTCTTGCATTTGTATCTTCCTTGAAGGAATCCACCAGATAAGAACCAATCATTTCGATGGACTTCATTGCAAGTGCATCGGTGATCGGGGTTGCAGCAGTCGAAACATAGGCTTCAATTGCATGAGTCAGCGCGTCCATACCAGTATGTGCAACGAGCTTGGGGGACAGGCTCATAACAAGGTTGGTATCAACGATTGCGATATCTGGAGTGATCTCATAATCTGCGATTGGGTACTTGATGCCTGTTTCTGGATCAGTGATGACAGAGAAAGAGGTAACTTCGGTTGCAGTACCGCTTGTTGTGGTAATGCCGACGAATCTTGCCTTGTTGCGCAGCTTTGGCAGAGAGAACGGAACCAGTGCTTTCTCAAATTCCAGTTCTGGGTGCTCGTAGAAAATCCACATGGACTTTGCAGCATCAATCGGAGAACCACCGCCAATAGCGATGATCCAGTCTGCACCAAATTCGCGCAGCGCCTCGGTGCCCTTTTGTACGGTTTCCAGAGAAGGGTCATGCTCAACGCCTTGGAATACCATGCTTTCCATATTGGCTTCCTTCAAAAGGCTTTGGATCTTGGCAACGGTGCCGTCCTTGATGGTTCGCTCAGAACCAACAACGATAAATGCCTTTTTGCCTTGCAGGTCTTTCAGGACTTCGATTGCGTCATCACCTGTGTAGACTTCTCTAGGAATGGTAAATCTTTGCATTATATAGTGCCTCCTTACAAAGTAAATGAAACGATTTTATGTTGACGGATCAACTGACAAGTCATAGCTTAAACCATTTTTCTTTCTGCGTAAAGAAGGCACTTTTTAGGGGGATACGTACCTTTTGGTAGGAATTATGGTTGCTCGTCGCTCGTGTGCTGGTAGGAAGCTACATATTTTTTACCCCAAAGATCCATGGCTTCCATAATGGGAATGAGTTCCTGTCCTGTCTTTGTGAGTGCATATTCAACCATCGGCGGGACAGAAGGATAGACCTTGCGGGAGATAATGCCATATTTTTCCAGCTCTTTGAGTTGCTGGGTCAGCATTTTTTGTGTGATGGATGGGATCAGTCTTCTAAATTCATTGTAACGAATGATTTCGTGTAGATGCAAATTCCAAATGATAAGTGCTTTCCATTTACCACTTAAAATTTCCAATGTTAACTCAATTTCGCATTGGTAATTAGAACAGCTGATCTTATTTCCGCGTGAATCGGGCATGTGCAGTTCACCTCTTGTATGCTTTTATTATAAATTATAAGCAGTATAGGTGTGAAAAGCAACTTTTGTGGTAGTAAAATTTGAAAATTATGCAGGTGGAAGATAAAAGAGTGAAGACTCTACTGCAAGACTTCGGAAATAGAGGATTGGAAAAATTTAGAAATATCTCTTGATTTTTATGCATAACTGTGATTAAATATAAAATAGATAAAATATTTATGCATTGTTGCTTTTGGGCAGCAAGGAGATAAGGAGAGATTCTCAAATGAAAAAGAAAATTTCTTTCGTGCTGGCTTCTGCACTCGCTGCACTTTCTGCGACACCAGCACTTGCGTGTACAGGTACTTATATTGGATCTGCGGTTTCAGCAGATGGCAGCACCATGGTTGCACGTACAGAGGATATCTCAGCAGCACATGCCAAACAGCATATCGTTGTACCGCGCAAGAATTATGCCGCTGGGGAAATGTTTGTGGATGAGGGCAATGGCTTTACCTATCCACAGCCAGCAACCGCATATAAATATACAATGGTTCCGGATTCTGAGGTGGAAGAGGATGGAATCTTTGGAGAAATTGGTTTTAATGAATATGGTGTCAGCGTAGATGCAACTGTTTCGGCAGGTGCAAATGAGAAGGCGCTGGCAGCCGACCCGTTGGTTGAAGATGGTCTGAGAGAGGCAAACATGGTTTCTGTGATTTTGCCACGCATCAAGACCGCCAAGGAAGGCGTGGAACTGGTTGCCAAGATTCTTGAGGAAAAAGGTGCAGCTGAGGGCAATATCTTGACTATTTCAGATAGCAAGGAAGTTTGGTATATCGAGATTTATACGGGTCATCATTTTGCAGCATATAAAGCACCGGACAATATGGCGGCGGTTTATCCCAACTGCTTTATGCTGGGCAATGTGGATTTGAATGACACAGAGAATTATTATGCATCGCCAGACCTTATTTCCTTTGCGAAGGAAAAGGGCTTCTACAAGAAGCATAATGGAAAGTTCCATGCAGCGCTGTCTTATGGCGAGCCGGTGTCTGGCGGCAATCGAGATCGTCTGTGGGCGGGGCAGAACAAGCTCGGTCACAAGGTTGCATATGATGCGCCAGTGTTTGATCTGTTCTTTACCCCAGAGGGCAAGGTAACACTCAAGGATGTTATGGAATTGCAGCGGTATAGAAATGAAGGTACAGAAAAGGCTCCTGAAAAGGACAGCACTGTGCGGACAATCGGTACTGCGGCGACTTGTGAGGCACACATTGTACAGCTCAAGAAGGAATATCCCGCAGAGCTCGGTGGACTGCTTTGGATGAGCATGGGTAATCCGGAACACTCGGTTTACTTGCCATCCTATGGCAATATTGAGTCCACCCCAGAGGCATATCAGGTCAAGGCACCTGTTTATAATGCAAAGTCGGCATACTGGAAGTTCAGAAGCCTGTCTGCACTGTCTGGGCTCAATCGGGAGAAATATGGCGCAGGTGTGCGGGCATACTGGGATCAGTATGAAAATAAGCTGATTGAGGCACAGAAGCAGACTGATGCGCAAGTGATCACAATGATGAAGCAGAACAAGGCACAGGCGGCAAAGCACACCACGAAGCTTGCATCTGACATTGCAACCGATGCAATGTCAAAGGCGGACACCATGTTCAATGAGCTGATGGCGTTTGTGGCAAAGGAAGAGGGTAGAGCGAGCAAAAGCCCATTCAAGCCCAGCATCATGCAGGAGTTTGAACCGGCTGCACCAGCTGAGACTCCAGCAGTAAAGTAAGAGAAAACACCTGAAGATAGAAAAGGTGGATATAACAATCTAGCGGCTATCTGAAGAGTCGAAATTCTGGTCTTTTTCTACAATGAGCGGCATATGCTGCGTTAAAAAAACGCGGGAATCCATTCAGGATTCCCGCATTTTTTGCCTTACATCTACGCACTCACTGCGAAAAATTCGTCGATTTCTTTGTTTTCAAATACGTCCTAGAAAAAATACTTCACACCATTTTCGAACAGCGGCTGGTACTTCTCGCCATAAATGTTCTTGCCAACATAGGGGCTGAAACGCTCAGTATGACCCATCTTACCAAGGACACGTCCATCAGGAGAGGTGATACCCTCAATCGCGCACAGAGAGCCATTCGGGTTATACGAGATATCCATAGACGGATTGCCAGCAAGGTCGGTGTACTGGAATGCTATCTGACCATTTGCAATTAGGCGGTCGATTTCTGCCTGTGGTGCAACAAAGCGACCTTCACCGTGAGAGATCGCGATGGAATGCAAATCGCCGACTTCACAGGAGGATAGCCACGGGCTTTTGACAGATGCAACACGGGTGGTGACATAGCTCGATTGGTGACGACCAATGAGGTTAAAGGTCAGAGTTGGGCAAGTCTCGTCCAGATCGCGGATCTCGCCGTAAGGCACAAGACCGAGCTTAATGAGTGCTTGAAAACCGTTACAGATACCGAGCATCAGACCATCACGCTTTTGCAGCAGCTCATGCACAGCATCCTTGATGCCAGGACCGCGCAGGAAAGATGCGATAAATTTACCAGAACCGTCTGGCTCGTCACCGCCAGAGAAGCCGCCTGGCAGAATCACCATCTGTGCACGGCGGATTGCTTCTTCCAACTGTGTCGCAGACTGTGCCAGTGCATCCGCAGAGAAGTTACGGACAACGATGATTTCCGCTGCGCCACCTGCATTTTCAACCGCACGTGCGGTGTCATACTCACAGTTGGTGCCTGGGAATACTGGAATGACTGCCAGTGGCTTTGCGTGCTTGACTGCTGGAGCAGATACTGCATGCTCAGTGTAAGAAATGGTGCGCAGGTTGTCGTCCTGTGCAGGTGCCTGTGTTGGGAATACGGATTCCAATGTGCCTTCCATTGCAGATTTCAGCTCAGACAGAGAGATTACTTCGTCAGCAACACGGATTTCTGGCTGTGCGATGGTGGTACCGATCTTCCAGTAAGCAGGCAGTTCTTCGGTAGACTCTACGACGATACCGCCGAAGTTCTTAAGGAACAGTGCTTCACCAGGGAAGATGTCATCAAACGCAAAGCCAATATCATTGCCCACGCTCATCTTGCAAATTGCTTCGGATACACCGCCAACAGACAGCGCCCATGCAGAAACAATGGTGCCAGCATGAATAAGGTTGGTGATCTCTTCCCACATGGATTTGATTGCCTGATAGTCTGGTGTGCCGTCCTCGTTGTATGCGGCATCAAACAGATATACAGGATGGTCTGCACCCTTAAACTCTGGGGAGATCAACTTGCTTGCCTCTTCTGGTGCAATTGCAAAGGAAACCAGGGTCGGTGGTACGTCCATATCGTCGAAAGAGCCAGACATAGAGTCCTTGCCGCCGATCGCACCAAGGCATAGTGCTTCCTGTGCGGTATATGCGCCGAGCAGAGCAGAAAGCGGCTTGCCGAAACGCTTGGGATCGCGTCCGAGACGCTCAAAATATTCTTGGAATGTGAGGTAAGCGGTCTTGTAGTCACAGCCAGCGGAGACGAGCTTTGCAACAGACTCCACAACAGCCGCAGAAGCACCCAAGAATGGATTCTGCTCGGTGTAGTAAGGATCAAAGCCGAAGGACATAACGGAAGCGGTGGAACACTGACCGTGCAGTGCAGGCAGAGTTGCTGCCATAACCTGTGCAGGGGTCAGCTGATTCTTGCCTCCAAATGGCATGAAGACAGAGCTTGCACCGATAGATCCATCAAAACGCTCGGTCAGACCCCGTTCCAGACAGATGCCAAGGGAGGATATCTGATGCAGGATCTGTTCACGCACGGTGTCACCATCTGGCAGGGTTGCACAGTCTGGAGCTGGCATTGCAGGCACAACAACATCTGCATGCTTTGCACAGCCATTGGTGTTAAGGAAATCGCGGGAAACGTCAGCAATCAGCTTGCCATTCCAGCGCATACGCAGACGGTTTTCGTTGGTGACAACTGCAACAACAACAGCTTCCAGATTTTCCTTTGCAGCTTCTGCAATAAATGCGTCAGCATCCTTGGCGCGAACGACAACCGCCATACGCTCCTGAGACTCAGAGATCGCAAGTTCGGTGCCGTCCAAACCGTCATACTTCTTCGGAACCGCATTGAGGTCGATGTCCAGACCATCTGCAAGCTCACCGATCGCGACGGATACACCGCCTGCGCCAAAGTCGTTACAACGGCGAATCATGCGGGTGACTTGTGGATTGCGGAACAGACGCTGGATCTTGCGTTCTTCTGGTGGGTTGCCCTTCTGTACTTCTGCGCCGCAGGTTTCCAGAGAGTCCTCCGTGTGCTTCTTGGAAGAACCAGTTGCACCGCCGCAGCCGTCACGACCGGTCTTGCCGCCAAGCAGGATCACGATATCACCTGCTTCTGGTACTTCACGGATGACGTTGCTTGCCGGAGCCGCGCCAACAACAGCACCGATTTCCATGCGCTTTGCAACATAGCCCGGATGATAGAATTCATGTACAAGACCGGTTGCAAGACCGATCTGGTTGCCGTAAGAGGAGTAGCCAGCGGCAGCAGTCGTACACAGCTTGCGCTGCGGTAACTTGTGTGCCATGGTTTCAGACAGCGGAACGGTTGGGTCGCCTGCGCCAGTGACGCGCATTGCCTGATATACATAGGAACGACCCGACAGCGGGTCACGGATGGCACCGCCAAGGCAGGTTGCTGCGCCGCCGAATGGTTCGATCTCGGTTGGGTGATTGTGGGTTTCGTTCTTGAACATGAGCAGCCATTCTTCCGGCTTGCCATCTACCTGTACGGTAACACGAATCGAGCAAGCGTTGATTTCCTCGGATTCGTCAAGATTTGTGAGATAGCCGCGCTTTTTGAGCACCTTTGCAGCAGCAGTTGCAATGTCCATCAGAGTAACTGGATGCTTTGCCGCCTTCTCTTCGCCGTAGACTTCCACGCGTGCTGCAAGATACTGCTCATACGCTTGCTGTACCATGGGGTCTTCAAAGGTAACGTTGTCGATATGGGTCAGGAATGTGGTGTGACGGCAGTGGTCAGACCAGTAGGTATCGACCATGCGCACTTCCGTAATAGTTGGGTCGCGGTGCTCTTCATCGCGGAAATAGGTTTGCAGGAATTTGAGGTCGTCAAGATCCATTGCAAGCCCCATAGATCGCTGTATTTCAGACAGTGAATCGGTGTCCATACTGATAAAGCCGGAAACAGAGGTAACCTCAGTCGGAACTTCATAGTCAGTGTGCAGGGTGTCAGGCTTGTCCATAGAAGCTTCTCTTGCTTCAACAGGGTTGATTAGATATGCCTTAACTTGCGCAAGCTCTTCCGCGGACAGTTCACCTTCAAGTACATAAACCTTTGCAGCGGCAACGGCAGGACGCTCACCCTGCACGAGCAGTTGAATACACTGTGCACAGGAGTCAGCACGCTGATCAAATTGACCGGGCAGCGGCTCAACGGCAAGAACGGTATGCACGCCAGCAGAGGCAGGGAATGTTTCATCATAGCAGACGTCAGCCATTGGCTCAGAAAATACGATACGCTTTGCTTTGGCATATACAGCTTCGTCCACGCCCTCAACATCATAGCGGCACAGATAACGCACGCCTGTCAAAGAGTGGATCTCCAGAAGATTATGCAGGCTGTCAAACAGACTGCGCGCCTCGACATCAAAACCGGGGCGCTTCTCGGAATAACAACGATAAACTGCCATTTCGGACTCCTTCAGATAGAAAATGAGATTGTTTCATGGTTCTGCTGTCAGAATCGCAAGAAAATTGGTCGAATAACCAAAAAATTGCGGATAAAAACAGAAAATCCTACTAATATCATACCTGAACCGTGCGCTCTGTGCAAGCGATAATCTGACGAAACGTGATTGAAATTATGTGGATATCGTGTATAATTTAATCAAAGGGTTGGGGGTACAACCGGAAATTTTGGCTGTTTTTCTGGAATGAACCATGTAACGGTTGGGCAACTTTTGGAAAGCGTGCAAAATGAGAACGCACGGGACAGCTGAGGTTTCCACAGAAGAAGGAGTGTACTATTTTATGAAAATCAAGCTTTCTCCATCGATCTTGTCGGCAGATTTTGCAAACCTTGCGCGTGACATCAAAGTCGTAGTCGATGCGGGTGCAGAGTATGTGCATGTAGATGTCATGGATGGGCATTTTGTCCCGAATATTACCATCGGTGCACCAGTGGTCAAGGCACTGCGCAAGGCGACAGATGCAGTGCTGGACGTGCATCTGATGATCACAGATCCAGACCAATATCTCGATGACTTCATTGCGGCAGGTTCTGATATTATCACCGTGCACTGTGAGGCAAACGGCGACACTAAGGCACAGCTCCAGAAGATCCGTGCGGCAGGGGTCAAGGCGGCTTGTGTCATTAAGCCCGGGACACCAGTAGAGACTGCGATCGAACTGCTGCCATATTGCGATATGATCCTGCTCATGACCGTAGAGCCGGGCTTTGGTGGTCAAGGATTTATTCCGGAATGTATGGACAAGATTCGGGCAGTACGTCAGGCGATTCAGGACGGCGGATATGCTTGCGAGCTGGAAATTGATGGCGGTGTCAAGCAGAACAATGTGGCAGAATGCATTGCGGCAGGTGCTGATGTAATTGTGGCAGGTTCCGCTGTCTTTGGCGGCGATATTGCGGCAAATGTAAAAGGCTTCCTAGATGAGTTCGAAAAGGGTGCACAGCAGGCGATCTGGATAAAGTAAAACATCAAATTGAAACACAAAAAGACGAGCCAGTTTTGGCTCGTCTTTTGCAGCGTGTCAAAAAAGTCACTGCGCCCTTTTTATTTTGGAGCGAAGCGACCTTAAATTTTCAAAATCCAAGGACATGCGCCTTGGATTTTGCCCGCGACCCGCGCAAACGTGCGCGAAACCGGGGGTATCAGAGCCAGTTTCTACCGGAACTGGCTCTGTATCTAGGGGGACTGGGTTCCCCTGGAAAGGCTGTCAAAGTTCTTTGACAGCCTCAAATGCCACAGAAAATTTCTGTGGCATTTTTTAAGGGAATATTTGCAAATCCTAGAGAGCTACTCCTATCCCATTCAAATACGCAAAGCCCCAGTGCAGCTTGTTGGCAGCACTGGGGCTTCACAATATATTGATAAAATGAATTGGAATGCATCTAAGAAGCCAATGTTATTCCTTGAACTTATCCAATCTTTCCTTGGTTTCCAGTCTTCTCTGCCACATTTCTTCTTCGGTCTTGTAACCTCTCTGCTGTGCCTGATCCTTGGTATACTGTGCACCAAAAATCAGATCCAGAATATGCACAGCATCTTTACCAGCTGCCTGCATACTGCCTCGACAAGAGCCACAATAGGTGACAATGTTATCCTGATTCATGTCGCTCGCTCTTCTCTCGTAGAGTCTCTGATAAAGCTCTGGGTTTGAGGAACAAACCATGCCTCCAACGCCGCAGCAGCGTGTGTTGGTACCATTGCGCTCGATCTCTTCCCATTTGTATCCCAGCTCATCTAAGATCCAGCGAATGCTCTCATGGTGGGTTACTTCATCGCGCGTCACACAAGAGTCATGGATATTAAATACAACATCCGAACCAATGCCCACACCCTTTGCGCCTTCCGGCAAACCAATCAGGTTATGCATCAAATCCCAATAAGCAATGACTCGCTGGTTCTTTGCGGTCTCTTTAAAGATCTTAAAGCAAGATGGGCAAACGGTGATGATCACTTCCGCACCCATTTCATCAAGAATATCAATCGCCTTTTTATTGCGCTCCTCGAACTTCTCGCTTTCACCAATAAAGCGGGTCACCTTACCGCAGCACTGAAGCAATGCACCGACATTCTCCGCACCCAGAGAAGCCTTCAAGTGCTTCACTACATTCTCTACGCCTCCCGGTGTATACGCAGGCACGGTACAGCCCGGCACAAACACATACTTTGTCTTTGTCGGCTTGGTTTCCTTTTGTACTTTTTCTACCGGAGTTGCAGGAACTGTCGTGCAGTAGTCCTCTGCACATTCCTTGATCTGCGCTGCATCACTTGGCTTTAGCATATCCAACGGTACCAAACCGCCATTCCGCTCTGCATACTCATCCTTCATTGCAGTAAACGTACTTTTGAGATCAAATTCCTTTGGACACTTGAGCGTACACTGGCTACATTCATTACAGGAGTATGCAATCATGCGATCCATGTTTTCCAGACCTTTTTCCAGATAGTCACGGAAGAGCGCCTTCGGACAATCTGTATAATCGTTCAGCATCAGACATTCTTTCATGCACAGCTTACATTCGCACTGTCTGCATCGATCCGCCTCGCGCTGCGCCTCTTCCTTCGTATATCCAAGCTCAACTTCATCAAAAGACTTGATACGCTCAGTTGGATCAAGCTCCTGCATATCTTCTCTCTTACCCGGAATCTTGGACCAGTCTGTTGGCATTTGCAGCTTGGTCTCATACGTCCAAGTATCCTTAAGTTCTCTGCCCTCTGTCAGGCTCTCTCCATTGAGGAAGCGCAGAACGGATTGCGCTGCTCTTCTGCCAGTTGCCATTGCCTGAATGACGATCACAGACTCACCAGACGCATCGCCTGCAATGAATACCTTCTCATTGTCCTGCGATTGCAGGGTCATCTTGTCGCATGCAAAGGTGGAATTCGGACGCTGGGTGAGTATACCTTTCGCAAACTCGCCCTCTACGCCCTGACCGATCGCAAATACAATGGTGTCAACGTGCAGTTCGCGTGTATCTGTCTCATCATAGGAAGGTGCAAATCTACCCTCCGCATCAAACATGGAGACACATTTTTTTAAGGTCACACCACATACACGTCCATTCTCATCCACATGAATGTCCTTGATCGCCTGTGCATGATTGAACTTAATGCCTTCTTTGCGTGCGCCCTGAATCTCATGGTTGGAGGATGCCATACTGTCAAAGCTATCCTCCAAACAGATGGAATATGCCTTTTCCACACCCGGAATACGCAGAGAGGTTCTTGCGCAGTCCATCGCTACGTCACCGCCGCCAACAACCAGCACGACCTTGCCTGCGCCCTTGACATCCGCAGTCAGAGATGCTTCCTTGAGGTAAGCTGCCGCGCTGAAAACACCTTCTGCATCAAAATGCTTGAGACTTCTGTCTACGCGTCCCTGATGCTTGCCGACTGCTACGACCACGCTGTCAAATTCTTCCACCAGATCAGAGAACGCCTTATCGCGTCCAATTTCACAATTCAGTTCAAACTGAACACCCAAACGGTTTAGATATTCGATCTCATGCTCCAGAATATCACGTGGCAAACGGTATGCTGGAATCCCCACATGCATCATGCCGCCGCGTACTGGCAGCTTTTCAAAAATCGTAACTGCACAGCCTTCCTTGCGCAGATCAATCGCTGCCTGCAATCCAGCCGGACCTGCACCAATCACTGCAACCTTTTTGCCGTTCTCTGGTTTTACAGAAACATCCCAAATTTCTTCTTTATCAAAATTGTCTGCGGCGTATCTTTTCAGAGAAGCAATCGCCATTGGGCTTTTGCCCTCACTCCATTTACATTGTTTTTCACATGGATGCGCACAGATTCTTCCCAGTGTACCTGGCAAAAAGAGCTTATCGCGGATTACCTTGATAGATTCTTCGCCTTTGCCCTCTTTAATAAGCCTTACATATTCTTTGACGTTTGTATGCATGGGACAGGTCGCCTCACAAGCTGGTGTCTCCTCGCCCATGCAGTTATCCACGATCGTCTGCATATTTTCTAGGACTTCTTTTTTTAACATACAATTTTCTCCTGATTTTTATCAGCTATCATCTGTGTAACAAAAAATTATTGCTTTCGGAAACTTTTGAAATCAATTGCAAAAATAAATACACCTGCGACAATTACAGTGCCCCAAAGTGCCAGCGGTAATGTGATCTTGCTGCCAAATAGGACTGCACTAAAGATAATCGTCCAGAGAGCAGCTGTACTATTGAGCGCTGTACCCATTGCCGAACCAATGAGATCGACTGCCTTATACCAAGAAAGGTATGTGATCGCGCCAAGAATCGCAATTCCAGCATAGCCAAATACCAGACCTCTGGAAACGATTTGACCCGCCATTGTATAACCACCAATTGCCGGCAGAACAATAACTGCATAAGCGATCATGGCAATAAAATATCTGAGACACAAGAGCTGCTGTGGTGCTGCCTGAATGTGGTCTTCATCCTTGATGTGCTTCATCGCAAAGCCAATGATAACGCCTTCCAATGCCCAGCCAAAAACGGCAAGCACTGCAAACATAACCCCCTTAAAGAAGGTAGCTGGCACATCACCGCTCGGGTTAAAGCCCAGCATGAAAGAGCCAGTCAAGCTGACTGCAATACCGATGACTGCACGCAATGATAACTTTTCTTTCAAGATTAAGTAGGACAAGACTGCACCTACACCCGGATAAATAACGGAAATACTGGAAGCATAAGGTGCTGTTGCATACTTAATCCCCAGCAGATACGCACTCATACCGATCGGCGAACCAACCAGTGCGGCAATCGCTGTTGCTTTTCCCTTCTTGGTCTTAAAGAGCAAATAAAACACATGCTTTAACTGCTTTCCAAAGAGCAGCACCAGTGCGACCCAGAAAAAGCAAAAGCTCTCATGAAAAAATGCGGTGACCAACGGAGAGAGCGCGAAGCTGGTCTCGGAAACACCCAGCGACATCGCAAAAGCCTCATCGGTAAAAAGTTTGTCCAGACCAACGCGTCCCATTAGAACGCCATCCAAGCCCCAGGCAATACCAACTAAGATACCGAACAGCAACCCCTTCTTAAAATTTTTCTTACTGACTTCCATTCTTATCTTCCTTCCTTGTTTTAATTCTCTTCTTTGCCAGTATCATCTATTGACAACATCCCCTCATATTGTTACTATAATCGTATGTTATTATCAATTTATCGTATTTTTTGAGGAGAATATTATATGGGAGAAAGTTTTCTACGTGCAATGGAAAATGCACGATTAGAAGATTCTGGATTTCACTACACACTTTCGCTAATCAACGGAAAATATAAAGTAGCGATCTTATATACGCTTTCAATCTTTGAGGTTGTAAGATTCAATGAATTCAAACGATTTATTAAAATGATTTCATACAAAACCCTAAGCGCCACACTTAAGGAATTAGAAGCAGATGCACTCATCATTCGCACAGAATACCCACAGATCCCACCACGTGTGGAATACCGTCTTTCCGAACGCGGAAAATCTTTAATACCGATCTTAGATTCTATGTGCGACTGGGGCGAACAAAATCGTCTTTAATCACAACGCCCTTTCCCTAGTGTACAGAGAATATTTTTCTGTTTTTGCACCCATATCACAGCATCTTTTTACAGATATTTACTTCGTTCTATTATATCTTAATATGAAGAATCTACACAAGAACTTACTTTGTGGTATGATACTAACCCAAAGGAAAGTACTATGGTATTTTTTGGTATAAAGATTGGTAAAATATGAACAAAATTCCCAACAAATACAAACAATCCACCACATATTTGCTTTCCATAAGGCAAATATGTGGTTTTGTTTCATATGTTTCAAAAACCTATATATTCAACATGATTCACAACACCTATCTGTCATTCCCTCTCTATTTCATGCAATATTACAAAAGTGAGAATTGTTTGTATTTAAATTTCCCTTTACTGTCCATGTCACAAGGACAGTGCTCGAGTCTTTTCTGTAAATTCTTGGAACAAACAGAACATACAAATATTTTCCATCTCTTACAAAATTTTATTAACAGTATTTGATGTTCAGTTTGATAAACGTGGCTTCCTTCTGTTGGCTTCCAGATTCTTTACACAAAAAAACCTACACAGCTTCACAAGGAAAGGCGTGTAGGTTCTTTGTGTTTCAGGGTATCATTTTATCTTGTCTCAACCAGCAGTTTGACCGCATCCTCTGTGGGCATGACGCACAGTGCCCCCTTCTTGGTTGTAATCAAAGAAGCTGCGGCATTGGCAAAGCGCAGCATCTCTGTCAGCTGCTATTCTGTCAGATTCTCCAGTCCGTGCTCCGAAACATAATGGAGTGCACATCCACCAAAAGTATCTCCTGCACCAGTCGTCTCGATCGTGTTCTCCTGTAAAAACTCTCAAATCACACTCTTTTCAGCTCCACAAATATTTTTCCCGAGCCGCCGCATGGTAAAGAGATACGAAATGAGCAGCGGCAGCAATGATCCCGGCCAAGCAAGGGCATATGCAACGCTAATCCCCGCAAATCCAAAGGGAGCCGCAAATGCTACGCAGCCGACCGCACGCATTAAAAGCTCCATAATCCCCGCAATGGTTGGTACAAGCCCCTGCCCCAAACCTTGCAGCGTATAGCGAAGAATAAACAACAGTGACAGTGTCCAATAGAATAGACTGGTCAGGTGCAGATATTGTGCTGCCATCATTACAACTTCTGGCGTATCCATGACAAACAAGTTTACAAGTGCTGCACCGCCAAACTGTGCAATGCAAGTAATGATGGCAGTATAGCTTAAAGACATTGCCATGCAGCGATGCACACCCATGCGAATGCGATTGATTTTTCCCGCACCATAGTTCTGCGCGGTATAGGTCGCCATCGTCATACCAAAGCAGTTGAGCGGGGAACAAATCAGCTGCTCAATTTTCTGTGCCGCTGTATAGGAAGCGACAGCCTGCTCCCCCTGCTGATTGAGGACGATCTGCAAAATGATTACGCCAATACCAATAATAGAAGCCTGAAAGCCCATCGGCAGACCCACAACCAAATGCTGCTTGATCTCGCCAGCGGTCAAATGAAAATCTTCTTTGCGTACATGTAGAATTGGAAATTTCTTCTTGATATATAGAATACAGAGTACGCCAGATACGACCTGTGAAATGACAGTTGCCCAAGCAGCACCTGAAACGCCCAGACCCACATATCGAATGAATGTAATATCCAAAATCACATTCAAAATGCTTGAAATAATCAAAAAGAATAACGGCGTTCGGCTGTCTCCCAATGCACGAAGTACATTGGATAATACATTAAATAACATTGCCGCGAATACGCCCCCATAAATCACGACAATATAAGAATATGCATCATCTATGATCGCAGCTGGTGTCTGCATCAGTCGCAGAATCGGACGTGCAAACGGAACCGAAATTGCTGTGAGGATCACGGTTGCAGCTGCACCAATTACAATATTTGCCGCGAAACTGCGCCGCACATACTCCAAATCATTTGCACCAAAATGCCGTGCGGTCACGATCGATAAACCCGATGTAACCCCCTGTGCAAATCCTAAAATCAGGAACATAATACTGCCTGTACAGCCAACCGCAGCCAATGCATTGACGCCAAGTATGTTTCCAACAATGAGCGCATCCATCATATTATAGAATTGCTGGAATAGGTTTCCGCCCAACAATGGCAATGCAAACAAAAAAATGAGGCGTGCAGGTCCGCCTTCTGTCATCGTCTTTGTCATCCCAAACTCCCCCTTTAGCTATCCTAATATACACCATTCCATGAAAAGCGAATAGCCGCAAACAATACAATTTTTTTCTTATTTTCGCATTTTCTCTTGTCAGTCTGCCCAAATAAAAAGATCGTTCTGGCATTTGTTCCACAGCTGTGCTAGAATGAAATCACAGATAAAGGAGATTTTATTATGTTTACATTCTTCTCAGGTGGTTCAAACCGACAGAATCCCATGCTTATCACCCTGCTTTCTCTGATTCTTGGCATCTTTTTGATTCGTTATCCCGGGATGAGCGGAAGCCTATTCTGCTTTGCCCTCGCAGCAAGTGCACTGACCTATGCTGCCATCCGCCTTGTTCGGTATCAGCGCAGCAAGAAACAGGGCTTATATTCCCCATTTGATCAATATGTTGGCATATTCCTGCTTGTTGTTGGTCTGATCATCCTGTTTTTTCCACGTCTGATTTTGTCCTTCCTTCCGTTTACATTGGGAACACTTCTATTTTTCGCCGGATTTTCCAAGCTGCCCTTTGCCATCGATGCATTCCAAATGCGTTCCCCAGCTCGTATCCCCTTCCTGCTTTCCACTTTGATCCCCATTATACTTGGCGCGATCATCTTGATAAATCCGTTTGGTGTCACACGCCTTGTGATTCGATTTTTTGGCTTAAGTCTCGTTGTTAATGCAGTTTTAGAGATCACAGCGGCATTTTTCAATCAAAACAATCGTTTTTAAGCGCAAAAAGCACTGTCTATCTCTGCACATAGTTCTTTCTGCAACTGCATTTTACAAACTGCCCAATCATTCCTACCTGTTTTATGTGATTTAGTCACAGCAAAGAACAATAAAACCGGGTATACTATGAGCATACAAACAATAACATCTATTGCACAGGAGGCTTTTCATATGTTAACTTTAACCACTGAGAATTTTGAAAAAGAAGTGCTTGAGGCAACCCAGCCTGTACTTGTTGAGTTTTCCGCACCGTGGTGCGTTTACTGCCGCCGCATTGAGCCAGTTTTGCACCGCATGGACGGCAAGAGCGATGTGATCATTGCAACCATCAATACCGACGATCAGCCCGAGCTCGCACAGCGCTTTAACGTTGAAGTAATCCCAACCTTCTATCTGTTCCAGAATGGCGCGCATGGTGACAAGCTGATCGCACCAAGCTCTCAGGCACAGCTTGAGGAATGGATCACATCCCAGCGCGGTTAATACAGGAGGTTTCTCATTATGGAACAGCTTTATGATGTTGTCATCATTGGTGGTGGTCCAGGCGGCTATACAACGGCGCTTTATTGTGTTCGTGCTGGTCTACGCACCCTCGTTTTAGAAAAGCTTTCTGCTGGCGGTCAGATGGCAACCACGACCCAAGTAGATAACTACCCCGGCTTTGATGAAGGCATTGATGGATTTGAGCTTGCTGAGCGTATGCAGCGCGGTGCAGAGCGCTTTGGTGCTGTGACTGAATATGCAGAAGTAACTGCAATGAACCTCACCGCCCAGCCCAAGCAGATCACCACAAGTTCTGGCACATTCCTCGCCAAAGCAGTGATCTTGGCAACTGGTGCTTCTCCGCGTCTCTTAGGTCTGTCCAATGAAGAAGCACTTCGTGGACGCGGCGTTTCCTATTGCGCGACTTGTGACGGCATGTTCTTCCGCGGCAAGACCGTTGTTGTCGCTGGCGGCGGCAATTCTGCTGCTGAAGATGCACTGACGCTTTCCAAGATGTGCAAAAAGGTGTATCTGGTACACCGCCGTGATACTCTGCGTGCGACCCAGAGCTATCTGACGCCGCTGCAAAATGCGGAAAATCTGGAATTTGTTTGGAACAAGCAGATCGATGCACTGAATACCACCGATGGGCATTTGAGCAGCATTCAGATGATCGATCGTGTGACAGGAGAGACTTCCTCTTTGGAATGTGATGGTCTATTCGTTGCAATCGGACGCATTCCGGATACCTCTCTGATTTCCGATCAGGTATCTTGCGACGCACAGGGATATATCATTGCAGACGAGACGACCCGAACCAATCTTGCTGGTGTATTTGCCGTGGGTGATGTGCGCCAGAAACCACTGCGTCAGATCATTACTGCCGCCGCAGACGGTGCAACCGCCTCCAAGTTCGTAGAAGAGTATCTGCAAACACTTTCATAATCAAAAGAAACAGGGGCTGTCACATAATTCATATTTCAAGAAAATAACCCTCTAAGAAACGGCGCCGGAATCGAGGTATATCCCGATTTCGGCGCCGTTAATATTACGCTGCTTTTTACAAGATGCTATTATACGACAGCCCTTAATTCTTTTTCAGAGATTCCAAAATTGCATCGCACATTGCATTGATCGTCGTAAGGCTCTGCTCCTTCGGGGCAGAACGCACGCTGACCACTGGTTCCAGCACGGTCATATTCTTCATGCCATCGATCAGTGCACGCATATTCTTTGCACTTGTTGGTGCCCAAGATCCATTCTCCATAAGTGCAATCGTGCGGCTTTGTACACTGAGTGCCTGCATATCATGCAAAAGCCCTAACATCGGCGGATAAATACCATTGTTATATGTGGGCGCTGCCAATACCACATGGCTGCATCGGAACACTTCAGCAATCAGTACAGAAACATCTGTGCCAGATACATCATACATCGCAATATTGCGAATTCCAGCATCTGCGAGCTTTGTCGCTAAAATTTCTGCCGCATTCTCTGTATCTCCATACATCGAACCATAGAACAGTGTGACTGTCTGCTCTTCCGGCTCATAACGGCTCCAAAGATCATATTTTTCCAGCAGCATCTGCAAGTTGGTACGCCAAATCAGACCATGCAGCGGGCAAATGAACTGGATATCTAGTCCAGAGAGCTTTTTCAGGGTTGCCTGCACCTGCATTCCATATTTACCAACAATATTTGCATAGTAACGACGGTAATCATCCAGCCAGTCACGTGTAAAACCCACTTCATCATCAAAAATATTGCCGCTCAGTGCACCAAAGCCACCAAAGGCATCCGCGGAAAACAGAACTTTCTCAGTCTGCTCATAGGTGACCATGACCTCCGGCCAGTGTACCATCGGTGCAAAGAAAAATTGCAGGGTATGCTGTCCCAAAGGAAGAGTATCCCCCTCCTTTACGACCACAGTGCGTCCGTCCAACGGCATATCATAGAACTGCTGGATCAGTGTCATGGTCTTGGCATTTCCCACGAGCTGCATCTGCGGGAAACGAAGCATCAGCTCTTCGATCCCTGCACAGTGATCCGGCTCCATGTGGTTGACTACCAAGTAATCAAGTGGACGTCCATCTAAGGTATGCAAGATATTGTCCATAAACTGTCGTGAAATCGCTGAATCTGTGGTATCCATCAGAGCAGTTTTTTTATCTACAATCAGATAACTATTATAGGAAACACCACGTTCAACTGGAAATAAATTTTCAAATCGCGCAAGGCGGCGATCATTTCCACCTACCCAAGTGATCGTAGGTGTAATTTGTCGGGTGCAATACATAGGGAACTCCTTTCAGGATTTTAGTTAGTCTAGGCTAACATATCATACATTTTTATTATATCATAGTATGCTACGCAAATCCAGTATTTTTCGCGCGCACACAGGTCTTACTCCAACAAAAAAACTGGAGACCTTGCCTCCAGTTTTTTTGTGTTAAATTACTTGCGAACAAGGTACTTTCTCATATCGATCGCACATGCAATGAGGATGATGAGACCCTTGATGATGTACTGCAAGTTTGCGCTGACAGACAAGAAGGTCAAGCCAACAAAGATGATACGCAGCAGCAGTACGCCAACAACAATACCGCTGATGGAACCGATACCACCAACAAACGATACACCACCGATTACACAAGCTGCGATCGCATCGAGTTCATAGTTTGTACCAGTTGCTGGGCTGTTAGAGCCAATACGCGCTGCCTCGATGAAACCAGTGAAGGAGTACATGATACCAGCCAGAATGAATACCATCATAGTATTCTGCGCAACGTTTACACCAGATACATTTGCAGCTTCTGGGTTAGAACCGCAAGCGAACATGTTCTTACCAAAGCGGGTCTTGTTCCAGATGAACCACATAACGATTGCCAGAATCAGTGCATACCAAACGTAGTTCGGGATCGGTACATTGCCAATCTTGAGAATAGAGCCATTTACAACTTCCTTGTAGTAGCCAGCCAGACCAGAGATCGGTGCACCATTGTTGCCATTGAGGTTTGTAAACAGAAGCAGCAGACCATAAACGATGAGCTGTGTTGCCAAAGTTACGATGAATGGATGCAGACCAAACTTTGCAACGGAGAAACCGTTTACGAGACCGACCAAAGCACCAACAATCATAACAACAACCAGTGTAGCCAAGATCATGAGTGCCGGATGCAGCTGCGGCAGATTCGGAAACATCTTGCTCCCATAGTCTGCTGCCTGCAAGAATGCAGCGGACATACAAGCGGTCAGACCAACGACGCGACCAGCTGACAGGTCAGTACCAGTCAGAACAATCGTGCCTGCAATACCCATTGCGATCGGCAGGTTTGCAGCGGTCAGTGAAAGCATATTGACAATAGATGGCATGCCAAAGAAATTTGGATTATAGATACCAATGCCAATTGCTGCAACGACAAGGAAAATATAGAGCGAGTTGTTGATAAACCATTCTTTCCAGAATGTGTGCTTTTCCTTTGCGCTAAGTGCGCTGAATTCGGCAGATCTTTGCTTGAAATTAAATTTTCCCATAGCCTTTTCCTCCCCAGATTATACGTACTTGGCAGCGAGTGTCATAATTTCTTCCTGTGTTGTGGTCTTGGCATCCACCTCGCCTGCCAGACGTCCGCCTGACATGACCAGAATACGATCACATACACCCAGAAGCTCAGGCATTTCGCCCGATACCATGATAACACCCTTGTCGCGGTTTGCCAGATCAATAATCAGCTGATAGATCTCGTACTTTGCACCAACGTCAATACCACGTGTCGGCTCATCCAGAAGCAGAACTTCCGGCTCGGTCAGCAGCCAACGTCCAAGAATAACCTTTTGCTGGTTACCACCGGACAGTGTACGGATTTTGGTTTCCTGTGTTGGCGTCTTAACGCGCATCGACTTGATTACCCAGTCGGTGTCTTCTACCATTTTCTTATTGCTCAGCCACAAGCCGCCTTTTAAGTACTTTTTGAGACTGGAAATGACCGTATTTTCACGAATGGAGCGAATACCAAAAATACCCGTTGCACGTCTTTCCTCGGTCAGCAGTGCAAAACCATTTTTAATACTTTCTGATGCATTGCGGTTTTGTACGACCTTACCGTCCAGTTTCAATGTACCTGCTGAGCGTGTTGCGATACCAAAGATATTTTCGAGAACCTCAGTTCGTCCGGCACCGTCCAAACCTGCAATTCCAAGTACCTCACCCTTACGCAGCTGGAAAGATACATCGCGTACATGTGAATACTGTGCGCTCAGCCCCTCAACTTCCAGTGCAATGTCTCCCGGTGTATTGGTCTTTGGTGGGAAACGGTTGGTTAGTTCACGCCCTACCATGAGCTTAATGATCTTATCCATCGTCAGCTCACTTGCAGGCTGTGTTGCGATCCACTGTCCATCACGCATGATCGTAACATCATCCGAGATGCGCAGAATCTCTTCCATTTTATGCGAAATATAAATGATGCCGCAGCCCTGATCTCTCAACATATTGATAATGCGGAACAGGTGCTCAACCTCGACTTCAGTCAGTGAGGAGGTCGGTTCATCAAATACAATAATTTTCGAATCATAGGAGACTGCCTTTGCGATCTCAACCATCTGACGCTGTGAAACTGGCATGGTGCTCATGGTACGATGGGGATCAACCTTAACACCGAGCTTGTCAAACAGCGCGATAGAATCTTTGTACATCTTTTTTTCGTCGATGTAGTTTGCAAATTTCAGTGGATATCTGCCCAGCCACAAGTTTTCCATAACGGTGCGCTTCAAAGCCTGATTGAGCTCTTGATGCACCATAGCTACACCGTTTTCCAGCGCTTCCTTGGAGGTCTTGAAGTTAATCTCCTTGCCCCCCAATGTAATTGTGCCTTCATCCTTTTCATAAATACCAAACAGGCACTTCATCAGTGTAGACTTTCCTGCACCATTTTCTCCCATCAGTGCATGCACCGTACCGCGCCGCACGGTCAGGGATACGCCGTCAAGTGCACGCACGCCGGGAAATTGTTTACAGATGCCCGTCATCTGCAACAGGACGTCATTTTGCATAGTTTATTCCTCCCCTTTTGGCAGCGCGCCGATTCGCGCCACGCTTGTATTCCGGAAAAATAGCCGCCGCCGTTTTGCGCGGCAGCGGCTTATTCGTTCAACCAAATCGCGACAGTTTATATAAACTTATTCGCCCATGTATACCTGGTAAGGAATACGGATCTTGTTTGCCTCATCTACTGTATACTTGTCTGCAATGCCATCCATGAGCGGCTTGCCAGCGGCAATGTTGTTTACAAGATCGGTGATGCACTGTGCCATACCTTCAGCATCCTGCTTGATGGAACCGGTCATCATGCCCTTTTTAATCAGATCCTTTGCAGCGTCAGTTGCGTCAACGCCGAATACCGGAACATACGGACCAGCTTCCTTGCCTTCCTCAACCTGCTTGTTGTAACCAACGGTGTTCAGTGCAGTTACTGCACCCTCTGCCATGCCGTCATTGTTACAGATTACCAGCTCAACCATGTTCTTGTTTGCATCGTTGTACTCAGACAGCAGAGTAGTCATGTACTCGTTTGCAGCAGCAGAAGACCAAGCACCATTCTTGTCAACCAAATACTTGTCTGCGTTCTTTGCATCATAGAACTCGAGCTTCGGCTTGCCAGCTTCTTCGAGAACCTTGTCTGCGTCTTCAACAGCAAACTGGGTACGGAACTCAGCCTCTGCGTTGCCCTGCTCGCCCTTGAACAGTACATAGGAGATCTTGCCGTCGCCGTTCAGGTCGCACTTGTCAAAGTTTTCAACCAGATACTTACCGATCATCTCGCCCTGCATGTGACCAGCCTCTGGTGCATTTGTACCTACGAAAGTAGAGTTCTCATAGCTGCTGATGATATCATCAGAAACCTCGCGGTTAAAGAATACCAGCGGCAGATTTCCAGCCTTTGCCTTATCAACAACGCCGGTTGCAGCGTCATCAGAGCCTGTGTTTACGAGGTTAACGACCAGCATATTTGCGCCCTTGGTAACCTCATTCTGAACCTGCTCGGTCTGCGTGGTCTGGTTGTTGTTACCATCCTGATTGGAAGGAGTGATGCCGATACCGCCGAGTGCCTTGTCCAATGCGCCACGAACAGATGCAATATATGTATCAGCGTAGTTATAGTACATAACACTGACCTTGAGGTCGCTTGCAGCCTGACCGCCCTGTTCTGCGTCGCCGCCTGCCGGCTGTCCGCCTCCGCCACATGCTGCCAAAGTCAGAGCCATAGAAGCAACGAGGCTTGCTGCCATAATGCGCTTGATTTTCATTTGAATATCCTCCTCTATTTTCCGTTCAACATTCGGACTACTTGTCCGTTTCGTTGATTTTATTATATAAAAATCATAGCACAATTGAAATGCAATGTTTTACGAATCTTGTTGAATTTCTTACGCAAAGTATCAAATTTAACTTTTTCCCCCATCCACTTTTTGTGCATATTTTCTAATACGATTATGTGTTTTCTGTGAAATTAAACAGAAACCTTTGGTTTTCCTCACTATACATATTGTCACGGCGAATCGCGCGGATCTCTGTTGTAATCTCTGGCTCCAAAATCGGCTTATTATTCAGCAGCATTGCAGCGTTGGTCATACAGAGATAGCCCATTGCAAACGGATTCTGCACGATTAGTGTGTCGATCTCACCGCTTTCAAGCATGCCGACTGATACGACATTGTTGTCAAATCCCACCACATGTACGCGCTCCTTGCATTTCATTTCCTCGATCGCATGTCCCACACCAAGGGTCGTGATTTCGTTAAATGTGACAATGGCATCCAGTTTGGGCTGGCGGCGCAGCATCCCACGGGTTGCTGATTGCACCTGCGCCGAGTCCGATGGAGAATGGATCTGCTCCACGATTTGCGCCCGTCCATCTTTTTCGATCGCATCCACAAAGCCGCGCTCACGCGCTTGTCCATTTTCCGTCCGCACATCAAACCCGACCATGCCAATGCATTTGGTTTCAGGCTGTGCCTCTAAGAGTTCCTTTGCCGCCGCTTGTCCCGCCGCATAATTGTCCGTTCCCACACGAACTGATATACCTTTCGCCTCAACATTTGAGTCGATCACTATGACTTTCACGCCTGCCTGCATTGCATTTTCAAGGGTCGGCTTCAAGGCTTCTGCATCAATGGCAGAAATGACGATCGCTTTTGCACCACGTGCAACCGCATCATTGATCATTTTATTTTGTGTCTCGGCATCTTCTTCAGAAAGCGGGCCTTCAAAGGTATATTGCAGATTATATTCATTCGCCGCCGCTTTGACGCCCGACTGTACTGTTTTCCAAAACGTAGACTGCGTAGATTTCACGATCACTGACACCCACGGACGCGGCGGCGGCTGTGCGCTTTGCTCGAGCAGTGCACAGCCGCTCACTAAAAACAAGCACACCGCACTGCAAAATAAAATCTTATATAGACGGTGCACGGTCATCCCTCCATGTCTTAGGCAATCGAATGGTGACGCGCGTTCCTTCATCAGGTTCGCTTTCGATCACCAGCCCATATTGCTCGCCAAAATAAATCTGATTGCGGTCATTTACATTTTTAATACCAATCCCGCTCGCACGGTCTTCTTTTTCCTGCAAAAGCCGCTTGCAGTCCTCTTCTTCCATGCCAATTCCATTGTCGGTCACGGACATAATGATGTCTTCACCATCGTCTCGCACTTCGATCACGATCTCCCCCGCGTCTACGAACTCGCCAAACCCATGCAAAATCGCGTTTTCAATAATGGGCTGCAAGGTAATTTTACTGCACAGGCAATCGAGCAAAGTATCATCCACAATAAAGCGATACTGGAACTGGTCTTTGTAGCGGAACTTTTGAATGATCAAATAGCTTTCCGCATGTTCCAGTTCCCGCCGAATCGGAATGAGTTCCGCGCCGCGCGAAATGCTGATACGGAATAGTCGCGCAAGTGCACCTACCATTTGTACTGCATCCGTTGTGCGTCCCACTTCGCACATCCACTGGATCGAGTCCAAAGTGTTATATAAAAAATGTGGGTTGATCTGTGCTTGCAAGGCTTTGAGTTCGGTTTTTTGCAAGGTTTCCTGATCGTGTTTCACTTCTTCGATCAGCTCCTGTATGCGGCACACCATATGTCCAAAAGAATCCGATAATACCGCGATCTCCTGCGTACCGCTGACTGGCTGATATTGGAACCCCGTTGCATCCTGTTCAAACCGGTGCATTTGTGCCACCAATCGCTGAATGGGCGCAGAAACCAACCCCATAGCAAATGCGGCAACGCCCAATACCAGAATGAGCGCCACTGAACCGACAATAAAGATCATGCGGAGTGCTGCATTGCGCGGCGTCTCTACCAACTCATCGAGATAATTGACCCCCACCAAGCGCCATCTGCTTTGGGGGATCGAGTGCACGATACGCAGGGTGTTGCCCTCTGTGTATACGCCATCTCCACGTCCAGAATACTGCAACGTATCCTCTTTTTTAATGCCCACATAGATAAGCTGCTGCTGTGGGTGATATATAAGGCGTCCTTTCTGATCGATCAAGAACGTGTATCCCTGTGTGCCTGTGCCTACATCGTCCACATATGCCGCAATGGAAGAAAACTGCAAATCGAGCGTGACAAAGACTTCCTCTTCTTCGTAACAAGATATATTGCTTCGGCAAGCGATCGTAATGACCCACGGATAATAGTCCTTATATAAGTTGAGGACATGGGGCGATGTGATATACAGCCCATTTGCATCCACTTCTACGTCCTGTAAGTTCAGCGCTCCAGTGACTTCCTTACGCACCTGCTTACTCGACCAGCTATCTAAAAGCTTCCCTTCAATAGAGTACACCGCAATATTGCATAGATCCTCTCGCATTTCTACCAGCGTAGAAAGGGTCTCTCCAAGCTCTTCGGCATTTTTTTTGCGTTTCAACTCCAAAGCCACGCGATGCATGAGCTGATTGGTGTTTGCTGTATAGTCCGAGATCACGCTTGCCGCCTGATGCAGCGATTGCTCTGAGCTTGTCGCCGCACCGCTGCGCAGCGCATTGGTATACAACGTTGTAAAGATCCATGTGGACAAAATCACAATGCTACCCGTCACTGCTATTACAAGCAGGATGATGAGCCCTGATAATGTAAGCGTTCGCCTATTTTTCATTTCCACCCTCCCCGCTTTGCTGGCGGCGCAGGGTCAGCGGCGAAACACCAAAGCGTTTCTTGAAGCAATAGCTGAAATAGTGCTGGTCTGTATAGCCGCAGCGTTCCGCAATTTCCATGACTTTAAGGCGTGTACATTGTAACAATTCCTTTGCCGTATCCAAGCGTTTCGCTGTCAATAGGTTAATAAACGTATCCCCTGTATGTTTGCGAATGAGCGCGGACAGGTAATTCGGGCTGATATGTAAAGACTCACTCAGCGACACCAACGAAAGTCCTGTATCTGCATAGCGTGTCTGGATCACAGCAAGTGCTTGTTCACATACGATATCACCACTTTCTCGGCACTGGTGCACGATCGCTTCCGCCACCCGACAGCAGAAATCTTCAATGCTATTCGCCGTCTCATCCAGAGAGCGTGCCTTGAATGGAATCTCCGCGAGTGGTGAAGTGCTCCATAACGCATTTGCCGTCTCAGGATCGACCACCGCACCTGCCGCGCGACATGCTGAGGATAACAGCTGTACTGTGAGCAGTCCCACTTCCAATCCCGAACAAGAGCCCTTGCGTAAGATCTCGAACTGTTGCTGCAAAAATACATGGATCTCCTCATTCTTGCCGCCTTTGATCAGGCTTTCCAGCTGTGCAGATACCTCAGAATAGTCTGACTGGATGGCACGTCCTGGTTCAAAGTCTGCAATATAACGAGTATCCACACCCTCACGGCTCATATAGTCGAACGTACCCAGCGCTTCACGATACGCGCCATGGCAGGCAGAAAGCGTTGTCACCGGACGGCTGACACCGACCGTACACTTTTGTCCGGTCGCACGCTCGATGGTCTGCGAAATATCGCTTGTTGCAATGTGCAGATATTCTCCAAGCGTCAATACACTGTCTGCAACGAGCGAAATCACACGCCCACCGATAAAACAGCTCGACGCCCGAAAATACTTGTGCAAGACCCGATCTACCGCGTGCACATGTCTGCGTGTTGTAATGGGTTTATCTTTCTCGTCACAAATCGCAGTTGCAAGTACTACATATTGAAATTTATTACTAAACTCTGAAAGCACACCACATTCCACCGCCTGCGTTCTCAGCCACACCTCGTTTTCCTCTGGCACAAGCAAAGTATCCGCACCAAGCAGCAATGGCATAAGAAAGTCATGCGGGTGTAGCTTCTCTGTATCGCCCTGTGTTACCTCCTGCATTCTGCTGTCAATCTTTGCACGAATCTCGCAAAGTTCCTTTGCAAGCTCCGCAGATGAGATCGGTTTGAGCATATACCGAATGATGTTATACTGAATTGCTTGCTGGGCGTAAGCGAAATCATCATAGCCGCTCAAAAAGGCAATGTGCATCGCCGGACGGATCTCACGCGCCGCTCTTGCCAGTGCAATGCCGGATAAGAACGGCATACGAATATCTGTCAAAAGCAGGTCTGGCTGCAATCGTTCTACAAGTTCAAGCGCCTCCATTCCATTTTCCGCTTCGCCCACAACGCGAAATCCACAATCTTCCCAAGGGGTTTTTGCAATCAAAGAACGTCGCAGTTCGGTTTCATCATCCGCAACAACCACTGTATACATACTTGTTTCTCTCCCTTTCTTGACACTTTATGATTGTTTCAAATGCCAACTCCTTTTCCAGTTTAAGGGATTCCTTTCATTTTGTCCACATTCTGGAGAAAAAAACCGTCAAAAATGCTTATGGCATTTTTGACGGTTTGGTTATTTATTCTGCATGAAATGCAAACACGGTCGTGTGTGCATAGTGCTCGCCTTTTCTCAAAATCGGCTGAAGTTCGCCAGTCCAAGCGGATGGATTTGGAACAAACTGTGTCTCCAGGCAGAATGCCTCACGTTTGCCATAATCCACACTGCTCTTACCTCCTGTACCTTCCAAGAAGTTTGAGGTATACAGCTGCATACCCGGCATATCGGACTCTACGGAAAGATGAATGCCATTCTCTTCGCAAACAGCCTGCGCAAACGGACGCATACCTGTGCCGTCCACCCAATAATGGTGGTCATAGCCACCAGCCTTGCGCAGCTGCACAAAGTTTTCATCCCAATGTGCACCCAGCGGAGTCAGTTCTCGCAGATCCATTGGCGTTCCAGCGACTGCCGCATTCGTACCATCTGGAATATTCTCTGCGCCAAGCGGTGCATACTGTGATGCACAGATACGGAGTTTCTGTGCACCAACCTCACCTTTCCCGGCAAGGTTAAAGTAACTATGGTTGGTCAGGTTACACAGGGTATCTGCGTCGGTGTCTGCCTCATAATGGAGAGACAATGCGCCGTTCTTCAGCTGATAGGTTACCTTGACATCCAGATTGCCCGGATAGCCCTCTTCCCCATCTGCACTGTGCAGGGTGAGCACCAATGCATCCGGCTGCACTTGTGCCTGCCAATGCTTCTGGTCAAAGCCAACCATACCGCCATGTAAATGGTTCACGCCATTGTCATTGCACTGCAACGTATATGTTATACCATTCAAAGTAAACTTGCCATGTCCAATGCGGTTTGCACAGCGTCCGATCATCGCACCAATGTAGCAGGTCTGTGCTTCGTATCCAGCTAGGCTGTCAAAGCCAAGCACGACATTCACCAGCTTACCGTCTCGGTCAGGCACTTCAATCGCCTGAATGATGCCGCCATAGGTCAGCACCGCCACACGACATACACCATCGCAGAGCCAATAGCGCGTCACTTGTGTTCCATCTTTTGTTGTGCCAAACACTTCTGATGTAATGATCATGCCTTGCCTCCTACGGTCTGGACAAAGCGAACAAACGCTTCGGTATCCTTGTATACGCCAGAGTGCTCCAGAACAGTCGCAAATACTTTGCCTACTTCGCGCTCGATGACTTCGGTTGCATTTTCTGCTGTCACCTCAGAAGCAAAGCCCTCTGCCCAATCTGCATGAGATTCGGTACGCGGATCTGCACGCAGGTCCTCGCCCTTGACCATCTTTTCAGCCAATACAGCAAGTTCCTGCTTGAGACGTGCTGGCAGAACAGCCAGACCCATAACCTCGATCAGTCCGATGTTCTCCTTCTTGATGTGATGGAGCTCTGCATGCGGATGATATAGTCCAAGCGGATGCGCTTCTGTGGTCAGATTGTTGCGCAGAACCAGATCCAGCTCATAGTCTGTACCACGGCGGCGGGCAATTGGTGTAATGGTATTATGCGGTACACCGTCGGTCTCTGCAAGAATCATTGCACTCTCGTCTGTGTAGCCGCGCCATGCAGTCAGAATGCGGTCACCCAGTTCAATGAGCTTCTGTGGGTCTGCACAGGTCAGACGGATAACAGACATCGGCCACTTTACAATGCCTGCACGCACTCCTGGGAAGTCTGCAAAGGTCAGCGGCGTCTTGATGGGCGCAGTCTCCATTGCAAAGGTATAGTGACCGCCTTGGAAATGGTCATGTGCCAGAATAGAGCCACCTACGATCGGCAGATCTGCATTGGAACCTACAAAGTAATGTGGGAACTGTCCCACGAAATCGAGCAGCTTGCAGAAGCAGTCACGGTCGATCTTCATTGGGGTGTGCTCTGCATTGAATACGATGCAGTGTTCATTGTAGTACACATAGGGAGAGTACTGCATAAACCATGGCTTATTCGCAATCGTGATCGGGATGATTCTATGATTCTGACGGGCCGGATGGTTCACGCGACCTGCATAGCCTTCATTCTGATGGCACAGCTGGCACTGTGGATATGCAGATGCTGGCAGATTGCGTGCCGCTGCGATCGCCTTCGGATCTTTCTCTGGCTTAGACAGGTTGATGGTGATATCGATTTCGCCATATTCTGTCTGTGTCTTCCACTGTACATCCTTTGCGATACGATCGCGGCGAATGTAGTTGGTATCCTGACTAAATCGGTAGTACCAGTCCGTCGCACGGATAGGATCTTCTGCATACAGGGCACGAAACTTTGCAATGACCTCGCGCGGCGGCGGGGTCAGGCGACCCATGAGCGCTGTGTCAAAGAGGTCACGATATACAATGGAATTTTCTGTCATCACACCACGTGCATGTGCATCGTCGAGCAGTTCGTCCAGGACTGCTGGCAGATCAATCGCCGCATCATCTAACTCTGGTGCTGTATAGCTGTCCAGATGCAGTGCTTCCAGCAATGTATTGACTGCCCACGTGTGATCTTCTGGTGCAATGAGACCTGTCTGCTCTGCATAGCGTACCAGCTTTACAATTGCAATATCAATCATACTTGTTGTGCCTCCTGCTTATTCGGTGTATCCGTTTGGATGGCTCTTGTGCCACTTCCAAGCGGTCTCAATGATCGTATGCAGATCATCATACTCAGGCTTCCAGCCAAGCACAGTCTTCGCCTTATCCGACGATGCAATGAGCTGTGCCGGATCACCTGCACGACGTGCTTCGATCTTTGCTGGGATCGGATGACCGGTTACTGCACGTGCCTGCTCGATGACTTCCTTTACGGAAAAGCCAACGCCATTGCCCAGATTGAATACGTTATTTTCTCCGCCATTGAGCAAGTAATCCAGCGCCAGAATATGTGCCTGTGCGAGGTCACATACATGGATATAGTCGCGGATGCAAGTGCCGTCTGGAGTTGGGTAATCGTCGCCAAAGATTGCGATTTGCTCACGCTGGTTGTTGGGAACCTGCAAAATGAGTGGGATCAGATGGGTTTCAGGATTGTGCGCCTCACCAATGGAGCCGTCTGGCTGGGCACCACACGCATTGAAATAACGCAGTGCAACGAAACGCAGACCATGTGCCAGAGAAACCCACTTCATCATCTTTTCCATGGAGAGCTTGGTTTCACCGTAGCAGTTGGTCGGGTCAGTCGGGTCAGTTTCCAGAATCGGCATACGCTCTGCTTCGCCGTAAGTTGCTGCTGTGGAAGAGAATACGATTTTATCCACACCATGTGCAACCATGCTTTCAAGCAGGGTCTTTGTGCCGCACAGGTTGTTGTCATAATACTTGAGCGGGTCCTTCATGCTCTCTCCAACCTGAGAGTTTGCTGCAAAATGAATGACACCCTCAATTTTTTCGCTTTCAAACAGATAATCTACAAATGCGCGATCACGAATATCGCCCTCATAGAAACGTGCCTTTTCCGGAACTGCTGCACGGAATCCTGTTTCCAAATTATCTGCTACTACAACATCGCGTCCAGCTGCGATCAGTGCATGTGCGGTATGAGAACCAATATAGCCTGCACCACCAAGTACAAGAACTGCCATGATGAAAAACCTCCTATGATATTCAGGTCAAACTCAAATTCTATAAAATCAAAATCAATTATGCGATCACAACGCCGCCGCCCGGACGAACAGTCAGGAAGTGGCAGCAGCCATCTCCCAGAATCGCTTCCATACCTGCGCGGAACTGCTCAGTCATGCTGAATGGTACATATGCTTGTACGGTTCCAGCAAAGCCGCCACCATGCACACGTACTGCGCCCTTTCCTTCCAGCAGCTTACGTGCTGCTGCAATGGTTAAGACAACCGCCTGTGCCTGCGGCTGGGATACACAGTACAGGTTCTGCAAATGCTCCGCAGAAGAGGTGCCAGACTGCTGTACCAGTGCAAGGAATGCATAGAAATCTTCTTTTTCCAGCGCCTGTGCCTGCTTGAGTGCCAGCAGGTTGTCTCCGTAGAAGTGCATTGCACGCAGGATCGCGCGATCGCCTGTCTTCTTGCGGATCTCTGCAAGATTTGCCCAGAAGTCTTCAAACTCTACGTCGCGCAGAACTTCCTTGCCAAAGAATGCTGCAACCTGCTTCATTTCTCCCGGAATCGCTGCATATTCGTCAGTCAGGTCTGCATGATCTGCGCCAGAATCAATGATACACAGCGCATGTCCAGATGCAGACAGGTCGTAATCCAAACGATTGACAATCGGCTCTTCCGGGTCTGCAAAGTCAATAGAGACAATGCCGCCCACAGCACTTGCCAACTGATCCATCAGACCGCAAGGCTTGCCAAAGAACACATTCTCTGCATACTGTCCGATCTGCGCGAGCTGTACCTGCGTCAGCGCACCCTCACAGAACATATCATTGACGATTGCACCAATGAGCACTTCAAACGCTGCCGAGGAAGACAGACCAGAACCGCTCAGTACCTCAGAGGTCACGCAAGCATCAAATCCAGAGACTGGATAACCCATTTCACGGATCTTTACCGCAACGCCGCGAATCAGTGCAGCAGTTGTGCCTTCTTCTTCCTTCTGTGGCTCACATACTGCAAGGTCAATCTTAATTTCCGGATATCCCGCAGACAGTACACGAACAATCGTGGAACCGCTCTTGCTTGCACAAGCGATTGCATCGAGATCGATCGCAGCTGCCAGTACACGTCCATGCTGGTGGTCGGTGTGGTTGCCGCCCATCTCGGTGCGTCCCGGTGCAGAGTAAAGACCAACTTCGCGGTCTACACCATAGGTTTTTGCAAATGTATCCATAAGTACCAGTAGGCGTTCACGCTTATGCGGCACTTCCGTTCTCTTACAGCCATAAATCGCGGTCAGGCGTGCGTCCAGTGCACCCTCTTTTAACTCCGTTGTCAGGGTCGATTGTATTTTCATAATAAAAAATCCCGCCTTTCAAAAAGATTGTGATAAACGATGTATGTTAATTTCAGTATAACAGTATTTTAGTAAAAATTCAATTTATTTTACTGGGCAATTGAACAAACTTCATCTGGCTTTTTTGTGCAAAAAAACGACTGCCTCAAGATAACAGGCAGTCGTTTTTGTCAAATATCCTGTTCTTTTACACTTTCACGCACACTGAGGGTCGGCGGCACCACAATTTTCAGTGGCAGCAGTTTCGAACCAGTAGATGCTCTGCGCGCCAAAAGCTCGATTGCTGTTGCGCTCATGGCTTCTACGTGCGTACTTACGCTTGTGAGCGGCGGATCTGTCAGTGCAGATAATGGTGTATCATTGAAGCTGATAATAGAAAGATCATCTGGAATGGACATACCCTGCCCACGCAGTGCACCTGCTGCACCGATTGCCGCTTCCTCATTTGCCGCCAGGATTGCGGTTGGCATTGGCGCGCCTTGGGCAAGACGCTCAGACAACAGCGCACGCGCATCTGCGGCTGTCATGGGTGCATCAAATAGATATTCTGACTGGAACAATTCCTTTTCCTGCAAGTAGCGAATAAAGATTTCACGCCGCACTTCCAAAGCAGGGCGTTTTTTTTGATCGAGCTTGCGGCAAGGTCCCAAAAATCCAATTTCACGATGACCATGTGCGAGCAAATAATCGACTGCCTGCTCCACGCCAAGCTGAAAGTTGAGCACAACCGAATCATAGTGCAGTTCATCTGGAGAAGAATCTAAAAACAATAGATTTTCAGATAATTTAGACAGTGCCTTGATCTGTTCTTCGGAAAAAATACCAATCGCCAGCACGCCATCAATTTTCCCTGTTGTATCCAGCTCATATACACCCATGTGCTCCTGTACATGGGCTACGATATATTCAAGATCCTGACAGCGCTGTACCGCATAATTTTTAAGATATAAATAATAGGGATCTGCAAGCTGCTCCGCAGGAGACAGCATTTCTGCAATCGCAATACGCAGCTGTTTGCTGTGCGCAACGCGCACACGGCGCTGTCTGGAAGAAGATTTATAATGCAGCTTTCCTGCTGCCTCTAATATCGTTGCGCGTGTCGTTTCACTGACGCTCATTGTCGGGTCATTGTTCAGCACACGGGAAATTGTAGCGATTGAAAATCCTGTATATTCTGCGAGCTCTTTTAATGTCGCCATATCGTTCCATCCTTTTAGTAAAATCACAAGATATGTTTATCATATTATACCCCTATCTTACCACTTTTCGCAAGTCTTTCTGACCTAAAATGTAAATTACTTCAAATAATAAGCAATCCTATATCAAGAAAAATACTCTGATTTTATGCAAAATCAAATCAGGAATCATCCCATTTTTATTTTTCTATCATCGTGTACCTGCAGACTCCAATACTTTGTTGATTTAAGCAATTTTATAGGATATAATGAGAACACACAACAAAAGGAAGATGATGCCAATGAGTAAAAACGCGCACAAATCCCAGCAAAATTTCCACAATTGATTGAAAGGATGTGACGTCTTGCGCAAATCGTATACACTACCCATCTGTGTGGCTTTATTCATCGTATTTTTATCATCCAGCACCGTCCTCTATTATCTTTTCACAGCATCAAAGTCCCATAGTCTTGTCTTTATGATCTGTGCTGCGCTCCTGTTTGCTGCACAAAACCAAATGCACGTCCAGATCGGACGCGCTACGCCGCGGCATCCCCTGCGCTGGCACGTGTCCGTTATCCTTGGCTGTGATGCTGTCTGGTGCAGCCTTTTCCTCGTGCGTTACATGGCGGATCTTGTTCCAAACCAGATCAAGCTGGGGCTTTGCCTGCATCTGATCGCCTTTTCGCTCATTCATCTGGCTGTGCTCGCAAAATATTTGGTCACAGCACACTTGCTGACCAAAAAAGCTGCTGCAACGCACGCACAACACAGTGAACTCGTGGAAGGAAGGTGACATCTTGCGTAAATCATCTCGTGCAGTCAATGCTGCCATTTGTTTCGGTCTACTGATGCTCTTTTTCTCTCTTGGCCGTTTCATTGTATCCCCGTTTGCCACTTCTTTTGATGAATGGCTCTCACTTACATTCCTGATTGCCATTTTACTTGGCACACAGAGCCTGATGCATCTGTTTATTACGCGTATGCAGCTCCAGCATTCTTTGTCTTGGCAGGTTTTTAGTGTGCTGGCTTGTGTCCTTATGTGGATTTATCTGCTTTTGTATCGGACCTCGCCTGAAATAACAGCACAGGCATTCATGCTGGAAATGTTAAAGTCTTTTGCTGCGCTCTTGGTCGCGCATGGGATCGTATTGGGCGACTATCTGCTTACCAAACGCCTCATGTCTCAAGAAGAAACTTCTGTGCGCAGCTGATTGCAAAACAAATAGTAATACAAAGTTTCATGCACCCCGATATGTAAGCCCTTGGAATCCAAAGCATTTCAAGGAAACATATAGGGGTGCATTTTCTATGTGTTCTGCAAAACAAGACAGAAAAAGTCTCCCGAAACACAATTTTTTGTGAAACGGGAGACCTTTCCGCAAGTGAATTGGAATTCAGCATTCGCTGAATTTTTGAGGGTCTAATCGGTGTGACGTGATTTACCAGTCATCCGATCAAACTTAGGACAAATTGGCTCAGCCGCGTGCTGCCATGTTCTGCTCGTAAGCCTCGATCATCTTCTTGACCATCTGACCACCAACAGAACCTGCCTGACGAGAAGTCAGCTCGCCGTTATAACCATCCTTGAGGTTTACACCGACCTCAGCTGCTGCTTCCATCTTGAAGCGATCCATTGCAGCGCGTGCTGCCGGTACTGCCATCTGATTAGAATTGTTATTCTTGCTAGCCATAATTTGTTTTCTCCTTTTCGTTTGTGTTTTTTGGGGTTGCTGATAGTATTGTGACCCATACAAGCAGGAAATATAACGACCAAATTCTTCCGTTTCTTCCATCCTGCGCACAAAATATTTACAAAACAATGCATCCGCTTTCTTGTCATCTATTCTTATTTTCATTCCATAACAGTACAGTTCTTATATGGTATCTGTTTTTCATCTGTGGTTCGCCCAATTCTCCTATCCAGCTTTTGTCCACCCTCTGCAACTCTATATGTATATTTCACACAAGAAACAAACATTTAAACAGTGATATTATACAAAGTGTATAATTTCTGCTTGACAAAGGGAAAATACAGTGATATGTTTTTATACGAAAGGAGCGGAGACCCTTATGAAGAAAGTAATTCACACAGGATTGGCTCCCGCTGCAATCGGTCCATATTCACAGGCAATTGCAGTGGATGGTTTGCTGTTTACATCTGGACAGCTGCCGCTCAATCCAGAAACTGGTACATTCCCAGAAGGAATCACTGAACAGACCCGACAGTCTTTGAACAACGTCAAAGCCATTCTCGCAGAAGCTGGTGTTGGAATGGATCGCGTGATTAAGACCACCGTATTTCTGAGTGATATGGAGAACTTTGCCGCAATGAATGATGTGTATGGCACCTTCTTCCAAGAAAGCGGCTATCCAGCACGTTCTGCTGTTCAAGTTGCGCGTCTGCCAAAGGATGCCCTCGTTGAAATCGAGGTCATCGCAGCCCTCTAACAAGGGAAAAACCGAATAGCTCACCTTAGGGGCTATCTGAAAAGTCGAAATTCTGATCTTTTTCTACAATGAACAGCATCTGCTATGTCAAAAATACTCAGAATCCACCAAGGATTCCTGCGTTTTTTGCCTTGCATCTACGCACGCACTGCGAAAAATTCGTCGATTTCTTTGTTTTCAAATACGCCCTAGTAAAAAGGTACTGTCCGCCAGTCGCACCCGCCGAACCATAGGGATGTCGGCAACCGATGACCGGGGTACCTCCGAAAATGCAGGCGCACTGCGCCAAAATTATGGAGGTAATTTATTATGAAGTATCCGCTGAATGTTGAAGCTCCGAAGTCCATGACTTATGTTACCCGTAACATTCCAAATGTTACACTGGAACAACGCGAACGCGCACTGAAGGCAACCCATTACAACGAGTTTGCTTTCCCTGCTGGCATGCTGACCGTTGATATGCTCTCCGACTCCGGCACAACTGCAATGACAGACTTGCAGTGGGCGACTATGATGATGGGCGATGAGGCTTACGGACGCAACAAGGGCTATTACGTATTATTAGACGCTCTGCGCGATGTATTCGAGCGCGGTGATGACCAGAAGCGTATTATCGATCTGGTTCGCACCGGCTGTGAAGACATCGAAAAAATGATGGATGAAATGTACCTCTGTGAGTACGAGGGGGGTCTATTTAATGGCGGCTCTGCACAGATGGAGCGTCCAAACACATTCATCCTGCCACAGGGTCGTGCTGCTGAATCTGTTCTGTTTGAGTTGGTTCGTAAGATTTTGGGGCAGCGCTATCCGGGCAAGGTATTTACCATTCCGTCGAATGGTCACTTTGACACCACTGAGGGCAACATCAAGCAGATGGGCTCTATCCCGCGTAACCTGTATAACAAGGATCTGCTGTGGGAAGTTCCAGAAGGCGGTAAGTACGAAAAGAATCCATTCAAAGGCAACATGGACACCGAAAAGCTCGAGCAGCTGATTCAGGCAGTTGGTCCTGAGAATGTCCCGTTGGTTTACACAACGATCACCAACAATACCGTTTGTGGTCAGCCGGTTTCCATGGCAAACCTGCGTGCTTCCAGCGCAATTGCACATAAGTACAACATCCCGTTTATGCTCGACGCTGCACGCTGGGCAGAAAACGCTTACTTTATCAAGGTCAACGAAGAAGGCTATGCAGATAAGTCCATCTTTGAGATCGCAAAGGAAATGTTCTCCTACTGTGATGGCTTCACTGCTTCTCTTAAGAAGGACGGTCACTCCAACATGGGCGGTATTCTGGCATTCCGTGACAAGGGCTACTTCTGGAAGGCATTCTCTGACTTTAATGACGATGGCACAGTAAAGACTGATATCGGTCACCTCTTGAAGGTAAAGCAAATCTCTTCGTATGGCAACGATTCCTACGGCGGCATGTCCGGTCGTGATATCATGGCTCTGGCAGCTGGTCTCTATGAGTGTGGTCGCTTTGACTATCTTGATGCGCGTGTCAAGCAATGCGAATATCTGGCACAGGGCTTCTACAAGGCTGGTGTTCCAGTTGTTCTGCCAGCAGGCGGTCATGGCGTTTACATTGACGTTGATAAGTTTTTTGATGGCAAGCGTGGTCATGAGACATTCGCAGGCACTGGTTTATCCATCGAGCTCATTCGTCGCTATGGTATTCGTGTGTCCGAGCTGGGTGACTTCTCCATGGAGTATGACCTCAAGACACCAGAACAGCAGGCAGAGCTTTGTAACGTGGTTCGTTTTGCAGTCAATCGCAGCCAGCTGACACAGGAGCACCTTGATTACGTCATCGCTGCTGTTGCTGAACTGTATAAGGATCGCGAAAGCATTCCGAATATGAAAATTACATTCGGTCATAAGCTGCCAATGCGTCATTTCCACGCATTCTTGGAGCCTTATGCAAACGAATCATAAACTTTCCTCTCAATCCTTATGGGATAATGTGCAATCATTTCATACTCCAAACCGAGTTGTGACAGCAAATTAAGAAAAATTGCCCGCGGACAATTAAAAAGTTCGCGGGCTTTTTCCATTGACAAGGAGAAGCACAAAATAGAGGAAAAAGTCTGATAGTGGAATGAAGAAAAACGGATTGGTATAAGAAACAATCGAACTCCCTTCCCCAGCAAAACTGTCATCTAGTTTGTGCATAAAAAGGGGTGTCATTATGGTAAATAATAACGCAAATACTGCAACTGTGCAGCGCGATTCTTGGCAATCCAAATGGGGCTTTATTTTGGCTTGTATTGGCTCTGCGGTTGGTATGGGCAATATTTGGCTCTTCCCCAGCCGTGTTGCAAAATATGGCGGCGCTTTTCTGTTAGCATATTTCATTTTTGACATCTTGATTGGCTTTTCTGGCGTGATCGGCGAAATGAGTTTTGGACGCGCAGCGCGTTCGGGACCCGTCGGCGCGTTTGCAAAAGCCTGTGCATCGCGCGGCAAAGGAAGTATTGGTGCTAAGATCGGTCTGCTCCCCATGGCAGGCGCACTGGCACTGGCAATCGGTTATTCCGTTGTTGTCGGATGGATTTTTAAGTATACCTTTGGTTCTTTTACTGGCTCTGCGCTTGCGCATGGCTCTGATATCGGCGATGTTGGCGGATATGCGGCTGCATTTGAAAGTACAGCCACAGCATTCGGCAACAATGGTTGGCTCATTTTTGCACTCATCATTACCTTTGCGATCATGGTACTTGGTGTTGCAGGCGGCATCGAAAAAGCCAACAAAATCATGATTCCACTGTTTTTCCTGATGTTCCTCGGTCTTGCGATCTATGTTGGATTTCGACCAGGTGCATCCAATGGTTATCAGTGGATGTTTACCATTGACCCAGAGATTCTATGTAATCCTATGATGTGGGTTTATGCACTGGGTCAGTCCTTCTTCTCCCTGTCTCTGGCTGGCAATGGCACGGTTATCTATGGTTCTTACCTCCCAGATAAGGAAGATATCGTAAGCTCTGCATGGAAGGTCGCACTGTTCGATACACTTGCAGCAATGCTTGCGGCACTCGTGATCGTTCCTGCAATGGCAGCGGCTGGCACCACCCAGTTTGATGGTGGTCCTGGTCTGATGTTCATTTACCTGCCAAATATGTTTGCAGCAATGCCTGGCGGTCATATGGTTATGATCATATTCTTTGTTGCAGTTCTGTTCGCAGGCTTGACTTCCCTTGTCAACCTGTTTGAAGCACCGATTGCAACACTTCAGGATAACCTGCACTTTAACCGTGCAAAAGCCGTTACAACAATTGCCGTTGTTGGTGTTGTTGTCTCTCTTTGTATCCAAGGTATTGTGGCGCAGTGGATGGACTTCGTATCTATTTACATCTGCCCGCTCGGTGCTGGTCTTGCTGGTATCATGTTTGCATGGGTTTGGGGCAAGCAAGCTGTTGAGGATGCGATATCCCTCGGACGTACCAAGCGTATTGGCAGCTGGTACTATCCGCTTTATAAATATGGCTTCTGCATTCTAACCATTGCAGTATTTGTTCTGGGAATTGTTTGCGGCGGTATTGGCTAACAAATCATAATTCCTTTCACAAAGGCACAAGAATCGAGTGGATGCAAGGCTGTTCATCACAAGGACAATTCAACCTTTCTGTTGCAAAATATCACAGGAGCTGTACAAAAACTCTTTTTTTCATAAGACCCAAATTTGAAATTGTAGGAAAATCCCCGGCTAAAGTAGGTAATCACCTTGCAATAGTCGGGGATTTGTTGCATTAAATTTTTGTCGAGGGACTTTTTGTACAGCCCCTTCATATTTCACCTGAGTGTTATGGCAATGCACAGTCATCGTATCCTCGACAAGATCCCTGACTCTGGTAAAAGCTGTGTTTATATTATTTGTGATTCCATTATTTCTCCGTAATCGTTAATGTAAACATAATGGTTAAAATCCTCATCTACAAGTAACAAATAAGGGCTGAAAACTTCCCATTCATCATAATCGCTTATTATATCATCATATTTTCCAAATATATAAATCTCGAACAATGCACTTGTTCCCATGAGAAAACATAAGTAAACATTATTATGAAGAAAATGGGATCTTTCCTTGATATCCAGTTGTCCTGGTCTGACAAAATCGAGCTTAGAAATGAAATCTTGAATTTTTGCCACTTCAATTTCATCAGCATATCTGTATTTTTCATTAAATCGCTCTATATTCTGAACAAAACCTTCTCTTAACTGCTGTATCGCTATCCTTTTCTGCCTTATCTTTAGCTGCATTTTCTTTTGTTGTAAAAGTATTTTCATATTATCATCCATAAATAAAACCTCAAAATCTCAATTTATGACTTGCTTTATTTGAACAAATTGTAGCACAAAGTTATAAACAAATCTACTTCTACATAAGCTCATTGATCAAACAAAAAGACCATGAGACTGAAAAAATCAGTCTCACAGTCTTTGTTGCTGTAAGTTATTTTTATACCGGAGAAATCAATCTCCACTGTATTTTATTATGCAATCTCGTTCGGTTTCCATTCCTTTTGGTATTGTTCATTAAGTTTTTGCATCGTTTCCTGAGATAATGCACGCTGTGCAAACGGATATACAGCATTGTTTTCCTTGTAGATATGCCGCCGAATGAGATGTACATATCCCATTGCCTGTGCTAAAATTTCCAGTTTATTTGCTGGTGTTCGCTCTTTCGCATAGCGCTCGACTGCGTTTTCCAGCTCTCCCACATACATGCGTCCCATGTCGTGCTCTACCAGCATCCCTTGCCGAATGGCTGGCACTGCCGCTTGCCCAATTTCTTCGAGCATTGCACGAAATAATAAATCTTCCTCTTTTTTATGGTGCTGTTCATCCGCATAGGTACGAATAAACGCAATATCCTCTCGAAATACATCTGCACAAAATTCGTTTTCTTCCATGAGTGCAATGCATCTCTGTTCTAACTTTTCCGAAAAACGAGAAATTTCTTCATGCTCTTTGAGCAGTGCTTCGATTAACATACTCTTATGCCTCCCCAATCAGTAGCTTCAGATCGTCCTCTACCGTTCCAATACCTGCAATGCCAAAGTTCTCCACCAAAACATTCGCAACATTCGGGGACAAGAAGGCAGGCAGAGTAGGTCCCAGATGAATATTTTTTACACCTAAGTACAGAAGTGCCAACAGTACAATCACAGCTTTCTGCTCATACCATGCAATATTATAAACAATTGGCAAATCATTGATATCTTCCAGCCCAAACACTTCCTTGAGCTTGAGCGCAATCACAGCCAGCGAGTAAGAATCGTTGCACTGTCCTGCATCCAGTACACGCGGAATGCCATTGATATCTCCCAGTGCCAGCTTGTTATACTTGTACTTTGCACAGCCTGCTGTCAAAATAACGGTATCCTTGGGCAGTGCCTTTGCAAAATCTGTGTAGTAGTTGCGGCTGCTTGCGCGTCCATCACAACCTGCCATAACAACAAACTTGCGAATTGCACCGCTCTTGACTGCCTCCACTACTTGATCTGCCAATGCAAGCACCTGATTGTGTGCAAAACCGCCTACAATTTCTCCTGTCTCCAGCTCTACTGGCGGCGGGCACTGTTTCGCGTGCGCAATGAGTGCAGAAAAGTCCTTGTGTCCGGTTTCATCTGCATCAATATGCTTACAGCCTGCAAAACCCACTGCACCTGTGGTATAAATGCGACCCTTATAGCTATCCTTTGGCGGTACCAGACAGTTTGTCGTCAACAATACCGGACCATTGAAGGTCTCAAACTCCTCCGTCTGCTTCCACCATGCATTGCCATAGTTCCCCACAAGGTGTGGATACTTTTGGAACGCTGGGTAGTAGTGTGCTGGCAGCATTTCCGAATGGGTATAAACATCAACGCCAGTTCCTGCGGTTTGCTCCAGCAGCATTTCCAAATCATGGAGATCGTGACCAGAAATCAGAATCGCAGGATTCTTACGCACACTGAGATTTACCTTTGTGATCTGTGGGTTTCCGTATGCGCTTGTATTTGCCTCATCCAACGCCGCCATAACAGATACGCCATACTTACCAGTCTCCATTGTGAGGGCGATTAGCTCATTGACACCCAGACTGCCATCTCTGGTCTTTGCGAGCGCTTCCTGCAAGAAGCTGTCTACCTCTGCATTGTATATTCCATATGCATTGATATGGTGATTATACGCCGCCATACCCTTGAGTCCATAGGTGATAAGCTCGCGCAAGCTGCGAACATCCGCATCTTCTGTCTCATAAATGCCAACTGTCTTTGCCTTTTCCTGCCAGTCACCAGAGCCATCCCAAAATGCTGGTGCGGTTGGCAATTTCGCTGCAAACTGGGTCGTCTGTGCAATGGTCTGATGTACGCGCTGTTCTATGATTGTGTCATCAAAATTTGCATTGGTGATCGTTACAAAGAGGTTTTCTGTGACCAAAAAATTCACAGATGCTGGAATTTTTTCTCCTGCTGCACGAACCTGTACCAAGACCTTGCATAGCTCTCGCGTCACGTATACCAGAAGATCCTGCAAATTTGCAGTCTCTGCTTTCTTTCCGCATACACCTGCATGGGTACAACCTGTGCAGCCTGCGGTTTCTTGGCACTGATAGCAAAACATTTTTGTATTCATAGAAAATTCTTCCTTTCTCGTACAATCACTCTCTCGAACTGCTCTGATTATACGAAAAGATCAGAAAATAATATGTTGTAATTCTAACGAAACAAATTTTTTCAGATATTTTTAGGGCAATACCGCATAATTCAGCAAGAGCGATTTTCGGAAAAATTTCTCGTCAGA
>JAHHRJ010000090.1 GCA_020025885.1 Butyricicoccus sp.
GAGGGTCTACCTCTATTAGCAAATGGACATGATCTGGCATAATCTCTATTTCTATAATGTCGATATGATATTCATTGCAGACTTCCCTTATGAGGGCCTTTAATCGTATATCAACACCATTGACCAAGACTTTTCTCCGATATTTTGGACACCAAACTACATGATATTTGCACGAGTATACCACATTGTTATTGTTTTTATATTTCATGAAAACATTATACTACTATTTTTCATCTAATACAAGACAATACCCTCATGAACGGGGAATCTATGTGTGCCTTATATCCCCATGCCTAAAGGCAGGGGCTTTATGGCACTTTATGGTAAAGGATGCTGTCGCATAATTCATATTTCAAGAAAATAACCTTCTGTAAAAGTTATCAAAACTACGCCCGAAAGGACGTGGTATGAATAATAACCCTATAAGGGTAACAATACCAGCAGCGCCTAAAGGCGCAGAGAAGCAACACCAACTGCAAAATTGGTGTTGCTCTTTACTTTAGATACCCGAAGGGATCTGCATACTCTTTGAAGCTCATCTGGTCTGCCACCATATCTTCATTTTCTTGGTTGCGGATATATTTGTACGGCAGCTTTGTTTCCTTCCACTGTACTCACATAATACCCTTTTGCCCACAATGTCCTTTTTCCATATTTGTACTTTAAATTTGCGTTCCGCTCAAAAATTATCAGGGTGCTTTTGCCTTTCAGATATCCCATAAATTCTGATACGCATAAACTCGGTGGTATGAATACTAACATATGTATATGGTCCGGCATTGCATGCGCTTCTATTATCTCCACATGCTTATACTCACAAAGCCTTCGTAGAATCTCTCCAATATCTTTTCTCAGCTTTCCATACACTACTTTTCTTCTAAACTTTAGCGCAATCACTATGTGATATTGACATTTCCATCTTGTGGGTGATAAGCTACTCTCGTCCATTATTGAACCTCCTTTGATTTTTTCGTTAATTTTTGTATCGTCCCAAACGAATGCCCTCCAGAACGTACACTGTCTGACTGATACCAAAAATCAATGCTCACAAAGAAAAAAATCTACGATCATATTCAAGCCAGAGAGTAGGAATTCCCAAAACAGCTTTTCCTCTGCCTGATCTATAATTTCTTCGTTCTCTCATTCCATGATTGAAATAGCTTTCTGGCAACATGATATTGTACAAATCCCGCGCTCAAAAAACGCCCCAATTCACTCACGAATTGGGGCGTATCTGCAATTTCAATAAATCAAAGGCTTTCCGTTTGGAACGCCACTGAACCAAGCATGCTCAGATCATGCTCATGGACGTGGATGCTTTACAGCAGCCTGTGCTGCTGCGAGACGAGCGATCGGCACACGGTAAGGCGAGCAGGAAACATAGGTCAAACCAATCTGGTGGCAGAACTCAACAGAGGACAGATCGCCGCCATGCTCACCACAGATACCAAGCTTGATATCTGGGCGAGTCTTGCGTCCATTTTCAACTGCCATCTTGACAAGCTGACCAACGCCATCCTGATCCAGACGTGCAAATGGGTCGGATTCCAGAATCTTCTCTTCAAAGTAACGGTCAAGGATCTTGCCTACGTCATCACGGGAGAAGCCATAAGTCATCTGGGTGAGGTCATTGGTGCCAAAGGAGAAGAACTCTGCCTCAGTTGCAACCTGACCTGCGGTAACAGCTGCACGCGGTGTCTCAACCATTGTGCCAATCAGATACTTCATCGGAATACCAGCGGCTTCAATCAGTTCATCTGCAACCGCCTTGATCTTACGCTTTACAAAGCGCAGCTCCTTCACATCCACAACCAGTGGAACCATAATCTCTGGGGTAATGCGCAGACCATCCTGCTTCCATACATTGATTGCCGCAGAAATGATTGCTTCTGTCTGCATCTCTGCAATTTCCGGATACAGCACATCCAGACGGCAGCCGCGTGTACCCAGCATTGGATTAAACTCATGCAGGTTCTCCACGATGCCTTCCAGCTTTTCGGTTGGCATCTCCATCTGCTCTGCAAGCTCTGCAATATCCTCAGGATCAGAGGGCAGGAACTCATGCAGCGGTGGGTCAAGCAGGCGAATGGTCACCGGCAGACCGCCCATCGCACGATAAATTGCCTCAAAGTCGCCACGCTGCATCGGCAAAATCTTTGCCAGTGCCTTGCGACGTTGTGTCTCATCTGGTGCAACGATCATTTCACGTACTGCACGAATGCGGCTTTCTTCAAAAAACATGTGCTCTGTACGGCACAGTCCAATGCCTTCTGCACCAAACTTACGTGCCTGCATTGCATCGCGTGGAGTATCACCATTTGTGCGTACCTTCAGGACACGCAGTTCATCTGCCCAGCCCATGAAGCGACCGAAATCGCCTGTAAGCTCTGCTTCCTGTGTATCGATCTTGCCTTCGTATACATGACCCGTGGAGCCATCAAGGGAAATAAAGTCACCCTCATGCATCACGGTTCCATTTGCAAATGTAATTGTCTTGTACTCCTCGGATACCTTAACGCCGGAAACGCCAGCAACACAGCAAGTACCCATACCGCGTGCAACAACTGCTGCATGGGAGGTCATGCCGCCGCGCGCAGTCATAACGCCCTCTGCGGAAACCATACCGTCAATATCTTCTGGGGAAGTCTCCTGACGTACCAGAACGACCTTTGCACCGGCCTTATGTGCTGCAACTGCTTCTTCTGCGGTAAAGTAAACTGCACCGCAAGCCGCACCGGGTGAAGCAGGCAGACCAGTTGCAATTGGGGTTGCAGCTTTAAGTGCATCTGGCTGAAAAGTTGGGTGGAGGAGTGCATCCAGCTGCTGCGGCTCCACCTTGAGCATTGCCTGCTCCTTGGTACAGATGCCTTCATCTACCAGATCGACTGCAATCTTAAGTGCAGCCTGTGCGGTGCGCTTGCCGTTTCGAGTCTGGAGCATATACAGCTTGCCATTTTCAATGGTAAACTCCATATCCTGCATATCGCCATAATGCTGTTCCAGACGCTGAGAAATATCTACAAACTGCTCATAAACCTCTGGCATTGTGTCTGCCAGTGCAGAAATGGGCTGTGGGGTACGGATGCCAGCAACAACATCTTCGCCCTGCGCATTCATTAGGAATTCACCATAGAGCTTCTTTTCGCCGGTTGCTGGATTACGGGTAAATGCAACGCCTGTGCCCGAGGTTTCACCCATGTTTCCAAAAACCATGGACTGTACGTTGACAGCCGTGCCCCAAGAGTAAGGGATATCATTCATACGGCGATAGGTATTGGCACGCGGATTATCCCACGAGCGGAATACAGCGCGCACGGATTCCATAAGCTGCTTTTTCGGATCCTGCGGGAACGGCTCACCAAGATTCTTCTCATAGTGATCCTTAAACAGGTTAATGAGTTCAAGCATATCGTTCTCGTCCAGCTCGTTGTCATGCGTCACGCCGCGCTTGTCCTTGACCTGATCGATAAACTGCTCAAATGTATTTTTTGGCAGTTCCATAACAACGTCCGCAAACATCTGAATAAAGCGACGATAAGAGTCACGTGCAAAGCGTGGGTTGCCCGTCATACCTGCAACTGCTTCACAAATATCATCATTCATACCGAGATTCAAAATGGTATCCATCATACCAGGCATAGAGGCACGCGCGCCCGAACGGACAGACACGAGCAGAGGGGACTCTGGATTTCCCAAATGCTTTCCAGTCATCTTTTCCAGTTTATCCAGATATTCCATGATCTGTTCCTGAATATCCGGATAAATCTGACGACCGTCTTCATAATAACGAGTACAAGCCTCAGTTGTAATCGTGAAACCCTGCGGCACAGGCATACCAAGACCGGTCATTTCCGCCAGGTTCGCGCCTTTGCCGCCCAGTAGCTCACGCATGGAGCCATTGCCTTCCGAGAACAGGTATACATATTTTTTCATATCTGGGTGCCTCCGTTTCGTCTATTTACGATGAATCCCGATTTACTTCGTCATTTCATCTAATTTTCTGGTTACTGCCAGCACATTTATTATAACATACGAATAAAGAAAAACACGCTGGCAAGTTACACCTTTTTGTAAACCAATATTTGTGCATAATGCACAACCCATTCTGTATATGCTGAATTTTTACAGCTTTCCCTGCAAAATGTTTTGAAATATGACAGAATATTATGCAAATAAGTTTACCATTTCCGCTTATTTTCTATTTTTTTAATTAAACTGTCATTTTCTCTTGTATTCCCTGTATATGTTCTGAAACAAAAATAACCACCCAAAGGTGATTATTTCGTTTATTGTACACATTTAAAGTATCTTATTTTTAATGTGCCATACAACGCACAACCATCAATTATATGCAGAGGTGCTTTTCAGCACCTCTCAGCGTGTCAAAAAAGTCACTGCACCCTTTTTATTTTGGAGCGAAGCGACCT
>JAHHRJ010000091.1 GCA_020025885.1 Butyricicoccus sp.
CCACCATTTTTTCATCACAGCGCACCACCAGATCCCAGTACACGGCTTTGAGCGTCTTTCCAGACGATACTACACCGCGCAGAGCATCCGGCGATACATTCGGGACAGCGCACTGCTCATACATGGTATTCTTGATACGATCAAGGGTCGTGGTCAAGGCACTGGAGTATCCCATAGGCGAATCCAGCACGCCGACCTGTGCTGCACGCTCCTGTGCCTGATTCTGGTCAGTTGCCAAGTCCCAGAACGCTCCAGCCGAAATAGACAAGCCCTGTGTGGATTCGGGTGACGCATCCACCGTATACCGGATCGGGTTCATGCCCTTGCGTTCTGCGTCCATATCTGCCGCTGCCAAGCGGCTGTACCAGCTCTCATAGCCTTGCAGCTGGGCAACCTCTGACACGCCGACCAGATCGCCCGTGAGACCATCGTTGACGATGACCCAAGCCGGGATAAAGGAAAAACGCGTCTTTGTTGGTGGGGTCAGCGTTTCGATGAGCCGTCCTGCACCATCGAAGACCTCCTCCACATACCAGCAGGCATTCCCTTCGAGCCAGTATTTTTTCTTGTAGATCCGCTGTTCCAGCTTGGACTTCGCGTCATTCATTGCGTAGAATGCAATGATCTTCGCGAGCCGGTTGGCGTTGTTGGGATCTACATCGTAGACAAATTCCAGACTGGGCAAAAAGCTGATCTGAATCCCCGTATCCTCATGGATATTGAACAGCAGTGCAACGCGCTTGCCGATCAGGCAGTCCTTGGCAGCCTTGAGCAGTGCATTTGCAAAGCCGTTTTCCCTGAGCACTGCATTTATGAGCCGCTGATAGATCGCCGCCGCCTGTCTGGTCTCCTGTCCAGCTGTGTCCACGAAAAACTCAGGCGGCTTGGAGAACAGAAAGCGTACTTCCTTGTCAATGAGCGCACGGGTCGTCTTGTAGCGCAGGTCTGCCGGAACATAGTCCAGACTGCCTTCGGGCGTGTATTCGGCTCCGCGCTCATATACGTCATATAAGCCGATGATCTCTTTCATATCCTGAAGCACTGTCGTTCCATACAGCCCTTCCAGTTCGTCCCGGATCATATTCGGAAGGATTCCGGTGATTTCTACTGCCATGCGATCCTCCTTTCTCATGGTCGAAAGCTTCCCCCACGGCTGTTGCGTGGGATGTGCTTGACATCTGCTACATCGTACCTGTCCAAGGCGTACCAGATCGCGCTGAATGTATGGGGGTCAATGTTGAATTCATCATAGATGAGATTGCCATTGCGATCCGCAGCATAGACCAGCGACTTCAGTTCCTTGATACAGTTCCTGCACGCAGGGGAACAGATGATTTTCTTAAAACGCTTGATTTTTCGGGTGTTTTCCAGCCGTGACAGCTTATAGCAGCCGCGCATCTTAAAGCCGGACTGCCTGTAATAGGCGATGGTCTTAGGCTCGGCACAGTCAGCGGAAATCTGAAACCGATCTGCACCCTGCGTTTTCAGCTCTGCGGCGGTCAGATCATCGGTCATTTTGTTCTTGTAGTACTCCCAGTAGATGTACAGGATCTTTTCTTTGTCATCTACCGCCAATCTGACAAGCGCATTGTATGAGACCTCATATCCGAAGTCCATGCCGTTGAACTTGAACCGCTCCGGAATAGAATTGACCTTGCCCATGACTTCCTCATGCGTCTCGGCAACCTCGAATTGCGGAAGCACCTTGAGACCGTTCGTGCCGAACTGCCCTTTTCTTGCCACGCGGTGTAAATCAGGATCATAGGTCTGTATCTCATCTAACTGTTCTACATAAGACTGCGGTAAAAATTTGTTATCATCCACCGTGGAATGATGATAATAGGTGTCATCCGTACAGATTACCCGCTCGGCATACAGTCGTGTATCATCCAAGATCAGCCGCTCATTCTCTTCATCCTGAAAGAACAGCTTGTATGTCCAGTTGTTCTTGTCCACCGGATTCTCAGACAGAATGAAATGAATGCTATGGGATGGGTGTCTTGCACGTCCAAGCAGCTCCTTATAACCGGCATATTTGATTTCCGATGCTTCCTCGATCCAGATGATGCTCACCCCGTGGATGGATTTCAGCTTCGCCGGATTATCCATTCCCCGGAAGATGATTTCTGAGCCGTTCCGGAAAGTTATCTTCATAGGCGAGCGGGTGAACTTCATCATAGGCTTTTTGTAGTCATCCATGAGACCAAGGCTTTCTCCAATTTCTTCAAACAGTGAAAAGCATGATTCTCGTATCGTCTCATAGACTTCACGGACTACCAACACCTTACGCTTTTCCGCAAGGCATTTCAGGATGATCTTAAACGCCACATGGTACGATTTCGATGACCCATATCCACCCAGCAGAAAATAGAACTTATGTTCCCAATCCCCTATAAATTGCCGGAAATGCGCATTGACTTCTTTTTTGATGACCATAGTCAAATACCCGTAATTTCGATCTTGATGGTTTCATCCTCGGAGTCTTCTTCCTTGGCATCAAATAAGCCCATATGCTTTGCAAGGCTGTCCAGCGCCCCCAACTTGTTGGCAAGCTTATATTTCTTGGTGTATCCGGCAAGCGTGCGTTCCTGCCCCTTGCCCTCAAATTCCTCCCGCACCTCAAGCCCTGCCAGAGCCGCCGCCGTGTCATCGTCCAGTTCCTCAATAGGTTTGGGCGAGCCGTCTGCGTTGAACAGCCTGCGCGGATCGCAGAAGGCAAGCCTTGCGTATTCCTGAAGCACACGATCCTGTGTGATCTCCGTGCGCTGCTGGCGTTTGTCCCTTGCCTCTCGGATCGCCTCTGCAATACTAACATTCGCTAACAGGCGTGCGCCCTGCTCATTCGCCGTTTTGGGGCTGTACCCTGCACGGATCGCCGCTTGTGTGGCATTGAGGTCAATGAGGTATTCATCGACAAAACGCCTTTGCTTCGGGGTCAGTTTCTTTTCTGCAATGATCCTCACCGCCTTTCCTACGGGATAAAAAATAGAGTGCAGGTTTATATCCTACACTCTAATTCTATAAGATTTCCAGCACTCGATCACGCCATGTTTACTTTGTTTTTTTACGTGTCGCTCCACAATACGAAGCAATAAATTTTTTTATCTCAGCTGTTGGTGTCGTGCCGTTTTTTGAACATATTTCCTTAAATTCCGCTAAGACTTCCGGACGAAGATCAAGCGGAAAGCGCGTATAGTGCGTACGAATATGTTTTTTCTGTGCTGAATAATCTTTCTTGTCCATTCTCTCACTTCCTTCTGTTAATCGACAAACAAATTGAAACGATAGATAACATAATACTGATACCCAAAAGAATATAAATTGCTGTGCTCATGCTTCATTGACGTTAAGTCTGTACCATGCTATAATTTTGATGGTAAGGGGGATTGCTCCCCCTCCCATCACCTTGTAAGTTTTTCTATCAGCAGAAGAATTGCAACTACAAGGTTCACGATTGCGGTAATAAGATTGATTTTGTTTGCAGACTGGTCATTCTTGTTGCCGCTTTTCTTTTTGTGTTTTTTACTCAACGTCTTTACCTCCTTTCTGATTCTATTATACAATATACGTACGTATATTGTCAAGCTGTTTTTACAAAATAAAAGAGAGCGCACAAAACGCTCTCCTTGTTTACATCAAATCCATAGAGTCAGCAGCAATACACATGATTTCGCGATTCCACCTCACAGAAGTCCTTTCGCTGATATAAAGCTTAACAGCAGCACCACATAAGGTATGTGATTGTTTGAAATATACCAGATCAATCAGCTGCCTTTTCTCCATTGCATCTTGCAGTTGATCGACCTGTTCCAGTATACGCTCCACGCTTTCAAAACGCCGCTGTTCGTTTCTGGTTCGCTTCTCCATCGGCTTTGCACAAATTTTCGGATAATCCCGCAGAACTTCTCGTATGTACGCCCTTTTTCCACGCATCGTTAATGCCATACCTCCATTCCAAGTACCTCATGATCTCCGCGCTGTACTCCACGGCTTCCCTCCATTCAAAACCACAAGCGCTTGGGGTCTCGCCCGCTCTCAGATACTCCATTCACATTTTTCAAAGCGATATTCCTGTGTTGCATCGGGGTACTTTTCCCGATCGACCGGACTTGCAAACATTTCATACGGTCGAGCGAAAAATCCATACTCTCCATAAAGCGCATGATATACGACCATCATTTCCTGTGTCTCTGTGTGGCACGCAATCAGAACTACCCTGTACAGATTACCCTTGAAATGCCGGTAGATACCCGGCGTAATCTTGCGTTTTTCTTTATTCATCGTTTTCCTCCTCAAATGTAATTTGCCCCGGCAATACTCCATCTTCCATCCACCAATGGTATACATCAATTCCAG
>JAHHRJ010000092.1 GCA_020025885.1 Butyricicoccus sp.
GGGTATCAGAGCCGGTTTCTACCGGAACTGGCTCTGTATCTAGGGGGACTGGGTTTCCCTGGAAAGGCTGTCAAAGTTCTTTGACAGCCTCAAGGACTGCCTAAAAAGGCAGTCCTTACTATATTCATGTCAAATGGATCATGCCCGACTGGTGCTCCGGCGTGTCACCGTCAAGAGCGCCTTGCATACCGTCGTTGTCAGAATTGCCGCAATGATCGCCTCCGGTACGCCATTCATACCAATGACGCCCATAATAACGCCGAGTAGCAGTGCAGGGTCCTTGCCGCCAGCTGCCGCATACTGCTCACCAAAGAGCAGGTAGATGAGTCCCATAACACCAATGGTATTGACCATTGAGCCAACAAAGCCCGATACTGCAAGAGAAATCGTTTCATTGTGCACAATTTTGCGCAGTCCCTGAAAGAGCAGTCCTGCCACCACACCAATCAGTATACGCGGCAAAATTGCCACAACGAGGCTCATCCAGCTGCCATGAAATTCTGGGCTAAAGCTGTAAAATGGGGTGAATACAAATGATGTAATGGTTGGGGTTATGGTTGCCTTGAGTACACTTGTAATGCCAAACAGACCGCCCAGAACAGCACCCATCTTCGGTCCCAACAGACATGCGCCGATGATGACTGGAATATGCATCGTCGTCGCATTCATGAACGGGAGTGGGATGTAGCCGAGCGGTGTAAACGCCATGACCAGCATCAGTGCTGTGAGCAGTGCCATTTGAGAGAGCAGCCGCACATCCATTTTCTTTTGCATATGAAATTTACCTCCTGCTGCCGTCCCCATTAGGGTACAGCGCAAATTTTTATTTGGCATTCTTGCCGTGGTTGCGGTGCCAGATGTCCACCAGACCGCGCAAAGCCAGCGTTGGCTCATGGACGGTATCGGTTCTGAGATATGGTCGAATGGTTTCCGCCATACCGCCCGTCAATACCACAGTGGGCATTGCACCCAATGCCTCTGCATATCGACTCACAAGACCGTCGATCATTGCCGCTGTTCCATATACCGCACCAATGCACAGTGCCTCTGCTGTACTCTTGCCAAGTACATGATTCGGAACCTCACGCAATCCAACCGTAGGAAGCTGTGCTGTATGCTCATTGAGCGCGGACAGCGACAGCTGCACGCCTGCTGTGATGGCGGAGCCTACCAGTGCCCCCGATGCATCGAGTGCAGTGTATGTGGTTGCGGTTCCCAGATCCACAATTATGCAAGGCATGGGATAGGTTTGGCTCGCATGTACCGCAGTCACCACGCGGTCTGTTCCCAGCGTGCGCGGCTCTGCAATCTTGATATTGAGTCCCGTTTTAATTCCTGTACCGACTTCCAAAATCGGTCCATCCGTCAGGAAAGCAACCGCTTTATGCAGGATATGTGCCATGCCCGGCACAACCGAACAGATTGCAGCGCCTGTAATGGGCGTCTGGTCTGCATGGTGCAGTGCGAATACATTTTGCATCAGGCAGGCGTATTCCTCCCCTGTCTGCTTTGGGTTGGCTGCGATCGCGGCAACAAAACGAATGTCGTCCCCGTCGAACCCACCGATCGTGACATGGTTATTTCCGATATCCAATGCAATCAGCATAACTTTCCTCGCTTCCGGCAGTTTGCCATACATCATTATACCTTTGCTGGAACCATTTTACAAGGACAATCTACAGTTGTTTGTCGTCAAAATCCTGTATTCTTGGTTCGAGTCCCTTTTTAATCTTTGGGAGGATTGGGCTTTGGTTTCTTTTGTTTTGCGATTCCTGTCGCTGTTCGGAATCCTTGATTTCTTCCAGGACCCACCCCTGAATTGCAAACATGCTATACGGAACATACAGCATGGCAAATAAGATTTCCAACGCTGGAAATATCCACAAGCCGTTATTTTGTTCAGACAAAGCCTGTAAAAGAGCTGTAATGAGAACCTGCGGAAGAAGTACAACAACAGTCATGCCAATGAGGTCAAGTATCCTGCCACGCATGTGCTGATAAGAGGCTGTCAGCGCATCCAGCGCTTTGGTATACCGTCCGCTTGCAAAGAGCATGGTTGCCATCTGTAAGCGCAGAAAAAGCCATAAAACTATGATCAGCAATGCGATGTAAAGCACAACCGATCCAGAGAACATGATAAGCAGTGCACTTGGCACAAGCACAATTAAAGTAGCTGCCAGCGGAATAATCCCCAACAGCAGAGACTGTCCAAGCCGTGATGCAGGGGCATAAAACGCAAACAGCCGTCGAAGCTGCACCTGTTCACTTGTCCACAACGGTTCGATGCAGCCAATCGCACCAACTGTCAACGGAATCAGTGGAAACTGTGTCAATATGGTCAAAAGTATTGGTACTTGCGCTCCATAATATGCCTCAAACAAGCCTGATAAAATATCCTGTATCCCCTCTCCGCATAATCCAATGAGGAGAACAGCCGCAAAGTATTTTCCATACAGTGCCCTTGCTTTTGCACGAATTTCCTGATTGCTCATTCTAAATCCTCCAATCCATACAAATCATGCCTTTGGAAAAAATGCAGGCAAGAGCGAAAACCGCCCTGCCTGCATAAAATGTTGCCATTAAAGTCTTGCTTCCAAGGCTTCCTTTTCCTTTTCAAATCCAGGTTTGCCAAGTAATGCGAACATATTCTTTTTGTATGCCTCTACACCCGGCTGATCAAATGGATTGATTGCCAGAAGGTAACCGGAAATGCCGCAAGCCTTCTCGAAGAAGTACATGAGGTATCCGAGATGGTACTCGTCATTGCGGTCGATCTCGAGCACGATGTTTGGTGTGCCGCCGTCGCAGTGTGCGAGCAATGTACCAGCGTAAGCCTTAGAATTTACAAACTGTACGCTCTTACCTGCCAGATAGTTCAGACCATCGAGATCCTCGCCATCTGCTTCAATGAACAGATCCTGCTTCTGCTCACGCACCCAAACAACGGTCTCAAACAGGTTGCGTGTGCCATCCTGAATGAACTGACCGATGGAGTGCAGGTCGGTGGAGAAGTTTGCAGATACTGGGAAGATACCCTTGTGATCCTTGCCCTCAGACTCTGCAAACAGCTGCTTAAACCACTCACCCAGCATCACGAGAGATGGCTCATAGTTTACGAGAATCTCGGTCTGCTTGCCCTTGCGATAGAGAATGTTGCGCAGTGCTGCATACTGTGCGCAGATGTTGTCCTTTTCCTTAAAGTCACGGACTGCATCCTGTGCGCCCTGCATCACCTTTTCCAGATCCAGTCCAGCAACTGCCATCGGCAGCAGACCAACTGCGGTCAGAACAGAGAAACGACCGCCAACATCATCCGGAACCACAAAAGTCTCATAGCCCTCTGCGTCTGCCAGACCCTTGAGCGCACCCTGTGCCTTGTCGGTGGTTGCAAAGATGCGATCCTTTGCGCCTTCCTTGCCGTACTTCTCTTCGACCATCTTCTTGAATACGCGGAATGCGATTGCCGGCTCTGTGGTCTTACCAGACTTGGAGATTACATTCACAGAGAAATCGCGGTCGCCGATGATACGAATGATATCAGACAGATAACCGGAAGAAATGTTGTTGCCAACAAAATAAATTTCCGGAATACCCTCTGGACGAACGCCGTTATAGAACTGACCCTTTACAAACTCAATTGCAGCACGTGCGCCCAGATAAGAGCCGCCGATGCCGATCACGATCAGAACTTCGCTGTTGCCCTGAATTTTCTTTGCAGCCTGCTCAATGCGTGCAAACTCCTCACGGTCATAGTCATTCGGAAGATTTAACCAGCCCAGAAAATCGTTTCCGGCAGCAGTCTTTTCTTCCAGCATACGTGTGCTGGTCTCAACCAGCGGTGCCATGCAGGACAGCTCCCACGGGCGAATAAAATCTTTCAGTCCTGTCAGTTTTAACTCCATAGACATTTGAATACACCTCGTTTTATTTCAGTCTCTTTTACTTCTCTTTACCAGTGCAGATCCATTGATCTTCTACCGATTCTAGTTTACTACTTTCTGCAATTTTGTGCAAGTACCTTTCTATAATACACCAAAAATTATCTATTTTTTACAACAAAAGCAACCAAGTGTTTTCATTTGCAAAAGGTACTCCTATGCAATTTTAGTTTAATTTTACTAAAACAAAAAAAACGACCCCGATGGGGTCGTTTCAGCGTGTCAAAAAAGTCACTGCACCCTTTTTATTTTGGAGCGAAGCGAC
>JAHHRJ010000093.1 GCA_020025885.1 Butyricicoccus sp.
CACTATACTACTATTTTTCATCTAATACAAGGCAATACCCTCATAAACGGGGAATGTATGTGTGCCTTATATCCCCATGCCTAAAGGCAGGGGCTTTATGGCACTTTTGGTAAAAAGCCGCATTCTTCAACAATGAGTCTATGATGCACTATTGGGACACAAAAGCCCAGTGCAATACAAGAGTGAACTGGGCTTTTAAGATTTTGATTCAGAGAAATAATATGTAAATTAGTTTATTATTTTGAGATAGGCTCCGTTTTCATGACATTTCAGAATAGAGGTCGTCTATTGCGTATATAACAGCTCTGCTATATAATGATTATGAAAAAATAAAAATCATGACTCAATCTATGAACAGAGCAAAGGAGTAAGCATATCATATGAATCTTGCTGTTGCCGTCAACTATAAACAATTGCTGGATATCCTCCTGAATGTAGGGCTCATTCGTCCAGTGTTTATTTGGGGCGCACCCGGTATCGGAAAATCTGCAATCGTTCAGGAGTTTGCAGATGATCTGGGACTGGAGTGCATTTCTCTTTTGGGCAGCCAATTGGCTCCGGAAGATATTATCGGTGTTCCTCAGATTCAGGACGGATTTAGCCAGTTCTGCCCACCCAGAAACATCGCTCGCACGAAGCCTTATGTATTATTTTTAGATGAGTTAAACGCCTGCTCATCTGAGGTGCAAAAGGCATTCTATTCGCTCATCCATGAGAGGCGCATTGGAGAATATCATCTGCCTGAGGGCTCTATCGTTGTGGGCGCAGGGAATCGAGCGCAGGATAATGCGATCACGCGACCTATGTCCTCCGCTCTGATCAATCGAATGTTTCATGTAGAGCTGACTGCGATCCCTCGCCTGTGGCTGGAGTGGGCAGCTCAAAATAATATCCATCCTTACATATACGACTATATCTCCAGCCGACCAGATCACCTATGGTCAAAGCCGCCAAAGAGCGAGGAGCCTTTTTCTACACCTCGTTCATGGCACATGCTCAGTGACGCCATCCAGAGCTATGGTTCGGATATCAGCGAGGACAGCCTGCGCGTTTTGGCTGCCGGCAGTCTAAGCCCGCAGCATGCAACTCAGTTTTTGGCGTATATCCGACAGGTGCGCAGCCGATACACCCTGAATAAGATCCTGTCCCAAGAACAGCCTTGGCCAAGTCAGCCAGAGGAAAGAGATGTGCTTTACTTTCTGGCACAGTCCCTCCGTGCGCGGTTGGTAAAGGAGCTTCCTCCGGAACGGAGTAAACTCAGCAATGATAGCCAGACTTTGGTTCTTCAAGCCAAGAGCTGTATTACTGCGCTGGCTGATGTGAGTCTGGAAATCGCACGAATGGCAGTCACTCCTGAGGATGGAAAAGAACTGCCAGACTGGTTTGTAGTAGAGCTGTTCCGAGATCTTCCGCGCCTCGCGGACAAGCGAAATAAATGAAAATGAAGAAAACAAAGGGAACAAATCCAGCACAGGAGGCCTTTGAGGTTGGATGTAGACTGGTCACACAGAATCCCGTATTGGGACCATTGATAAAAGAGGCAGTCCTACGCTTCGATGACAGTTATCCTATGGCGCGAGAGGACTGGGCGCGTGTCACCAGCGATGGTGGTATCTATGCCAACAGCCACCGCCGCGCGACACCACAGGAGTGGGCATATGTCATTGGACATTGTTTGCTTCATTTGGCTTTGGGGCATATTCGAGAGGATCGGGACGGTGACCCCATCTGGAATGCTGCCTGTGATTGTGTGGTAACGCGCTATCTGGCTGATCTGCATATCGGTACACCGCCTGAGGCGTTGTCTGGGGTACTGCCTCCCAATACCCGAGAGGAGGAGACACTTTACCAATGGCTGAGAGAACACAGTAACTCTGCTTACTTCCATTTCTCGACGATGAGCAGTGGACGGGCGGATATGAGTTGGGAACAGATCCGTTCTCGTTGGCGATATCGCTCCGTAGATTGGAAACAACTTTTTGCCGAGAGTCTCCGTGATGCGTTGCGCTCCGCTGTCGATTACGCTGGGGGTGTCGATACGCAGCCGGGCGCGTATCAAAGAATGAGCACGATTCAACGTGCGCAGGAATGGTTTTTGTCCAGCTATCCCTTACTCGGTGGAGTGGCTTCTGGCTTTCGTCTGGTGGATGACCCGTTGGTCGTCCAGCGAATGCATATCCCAGTGGCTGCAATCTCAATCCATATGCGAGAAATTTATGTAAGCGCTGGTGCGAACCTGACTGAGCAGGAGTGGCGATTCGTTTTGGCACATGAGTATCTGCATGCTGCCTTGTGCCATGAGGCGCGGTTGGGAAAACGAGATCCAGAGCTATGGAACGTGGCATGCGACTATGTGATCAATCAGTGGCTTCGAGATATGGAAGTTGGCTCAATGCCAGAAGGGTTACTCTTTGATCCGGAACTGAAGGGTCTGTCAGCAGAAAGTATCTATGATATTTTGGCTGCCAATCTGCGAAAATATAAGCGCATGGCGCAGCATGATATCCTGTTTGCCCCATCCGATTGGACAGACTCCAAGGATTTCGTCGATCTGGACGCATGGTGCCGCTCTGCCATTCAGCACGGATTGGACTATCATCAGAGTCAGGACCGAGGATATCTCCCAGAAGGATTGATAGAGGAGATCTGGGCATTGTCCCAGCCGCCGATCCCTTGGGATGTGAAGCTGGCAAGATGGTTTGATGAGCGATTCGAACCACTGGAAAAGCACCGCACATACGCACGCCTCAGCCGCCGACAGTCTGCCACGCCAGATATTCCACGCCCCTCTTGGCGGTATGAAGAGACTGCGCAGGCGGGACGAACCTTCGGCGTACTGCTGGATACATCAGGCTCTATGGATCGTTCGATGCTGGCTGCTGCGTTGGGAGCGATTGCCAGTTATAGTGCCGCACGGGATGTAAATCGGGTGCGTGTGGTATTTTGCGATGCCGCGCCCTACGATCAGGGGTATATGGAGGCGGCCGATATCGCTGGCAGCGTCAAGGTGCGGGGACGCGGCGGCACGGTACTCCAGCCAGGGATCGAATTGCTGGAGCATGCGCCTGACTTTTCCAAGGAAGCACCGCTGCTGATTATTACGGACTGTGAATGCGATCGACTGAATCTCTATGGGCGAGATCACGCTTTTCTTGTTCCGCGTGGACGCAGCCTGCCTTTTCCGCCGCGCGGACCTGTATTTTATATGGGGTAGTCTGTGCATTTTGGACACCAAACGACTGATTTACTGCAAGGTGTGATAAAACCCATATTGTTCTATAATATATGGTAAAAACTTGTTTGTTGTTATTAGAGGCTGTCTGAAAAGTCGAAATTCTGGTCTTTTTCTACAATGAGTGGCATCTGCTGCGTTTTCTGCCTTGCATCTACGCACTCACTGCGAAAAATTCGTCGATTTCTTTGTTTTCAGATACGCCCTAAAAGCCTGAGAGAAATAAGAAAAAAGCCCTAATTCGCAAGAATCAGTGCTTTGAGACTGTTTATTACAGCGTATCTCACCAAATAAAATAACTTTTTCTTTTCTAAACCATTAAAATACGTTGGTTTATCTGTACACGATTTCCATATAGAATCTTTAACGCACGATACTCCATCTTGGCATTCGCACCAGATAAAACCATTTGTCCGTGTTCTGCTTCGGTTGCCAGAAAACTATGATGACTTGCTGGATAACATGAAGGTTTGACCGGATAGCCCACCGGACGCATGGTATTATATTGCAGTACAGGAAGCTATAAATACGCATCATTTTGAGCGGAAGCATGAAAACTACGGGCGTTGGATGGAACTGATTGAAACACCTGTATAATATCAGTACCTAAACGAATTGTAACAATACCATATCTAGCAGCAAAATGCGACTCTGAAAAGCCGAGATGGTGGGACAGAGTCGCATTTTTATAACTGCAAAAGAAATGTTTGATGGTTGAGAAAAATCACTGGGGTTGTATATAGATCAGGAATTTTTGCTTGTTTCGTTACAGCTCCTTAAAAAATTACCACTTTTCTTATATTGACATATATTTGTAAATTGCAAGTGCAAGTTGGACACCCACATGGTAAAAATTTGTTAGATTACAG
>JAHHRJ010000094.1 GCA_020025885.1 Butyricicoccus sp.
ATCTAGGGGGACTGGGTTCCCCTGGAAAGGCTGTCAAAGTTCTTTGACAGCCTCATGCACAGAGTCTTTGGACTCTGTGCATTGTTGTTATTCTTTGGTGTGATTTGTGGGGAGGTCGTTTAAGATAAAATTGCAAAGCTGCTCCGTTGCATTGGGATGTGCAATAGCACTCATGGTCTCACGCACGGTGCGCAGACGGTGTGGACTCTTAAACAGATGATACACGGCTTCATCTACGGGGAATGTTTTAGTGACAAGGCATGCCATGCCGTTGTTCATCAGAAACTCAACATTGCGTTCTTCATGCCCCGGAATGGGATTGACCAGGATCATAGGCAGGTTTTTTGCCAGTGCTTCGGATACGGTCAGTCCACCGGGTTTTGTAATGATACAGTCAGCGGCGCTCATCATTTCTTCCACATTGTCAACAAAGCCGTAGGGATGCAGAATACACGGCCCGTCCAGCTTTTCCTTGAGCTGGAGCATTTCTTCATACTGCTTTTTATTGTTGCCGCATACGACAAGCAGCTGGAAGGGGATGCCACAAAGATTGAGCTGGCGAATCAGTTTATTGTTGTTGGAATAGCCCATGCTGCCGCCCATCATTAAGATCGTTGGACGGTCAAGGTCAATGTCCAGCCGTGTGCGTGCATCTTCCTGAGAGATCGGCTGACAGAATTTCGGATGAATCGGGATGCCAAGCGGCAGGATGCGGGACGCCTCAATGCCTTTCTTGATCGCACGATGGGTGAGCAGCTCGCTGCCAGTCACGATATATTCAATGTGCGGCACATCCTCCCAATAGGGGTGCAGGGTATAGTCTGTGATAATGCCGATGGTTGGCGCTGTCAGCAGCTGACGCTTTTTGAGATCATCGACCAGCTGTGCAGCAAAAACATGGGTGCATACGATGGCGTCCGGCGCAAAGTCATTGACAATGCGGGCAAACTTGGAAGCCCCGAGTGCATTTACGATATTGATGATTGGGATGGGTTTTGTAAAATAGCCAGACCCATGGTTTTCTGCGAGCAGATAAACCAGTCGATATAGTTCCTGTGTGTGCTTTGAGGTGAAAAGATAACCCTTATCAATGGTTTCCTTTACGATTTTGCTGAGATAGGCATACACATCTACGGTGTCCACGATTGCACCTTTTTCTCTCAGCATATCCGCAACCGCTTTTGCTGTTGCATGGTGACCAAAGCCAGCGGTCACAGATAAAATCATAACGCGCATTGCATTCTACTCCTTTTTTAGACGTCCTTATTTTAGCGCATCTGGAAGCAGAATGCAAGAAAAAGCCTAAGGCAATACTGTTTATACTGCGTGTGGTGCAGTCAGTCGTTCATACTCAGAGATAACACGGTCTTCAAGCGTTTGACGCAGCGTGGGTCCGATCGGGTGTACGATATCATGGTAACGTCCGTCGGCACTGCGACGGGCAGGCATGGCAAGAAACAGATGGTCGTCTCCTTCGATCACCTTGATATCATGCACAGCAAATACGTCATCAAAGGTGACAGATACCAGTGCGCGTAATCTGCCATGGGTGGGAAAGCGACGGAATTTGATTTCAGTGATCTCCATAAGCTGCGGTCTCCTTTTACATCGTCATGGTTTTCGTGTTCCTGCTTGATATTCTTCCAAGATTCCCATATAATAATACATAGAAAAATTTAATTATTGGAGGCTGTTGGTATGGAATTGTCCATCAAGCCATATATTGAGAATAAAAAGAAGATCCATTTGGTTGGTATTGGCGGTGTGTCGATGAACTCGCTGGCAGAATTGCTTTTAAGTATGGGCGTCCCTGTGAGCGGTTCTGATCGCGCACAGTCTGCGGTAACAGAGCGTTTGGAGCGTTTGGGCGCGTGTGTTTACTATGGGCATGAAGCACAGAATGTGGAGGGGGCATCCCTTGTTGTGCGCACCGCTGCGGTGCATGATGATAACCCTGAGATCATGCGGGCACATGCGCTGGAGATCCCAGTGATGGAACGTGCCGAAGCGTGGGGCTATTTGATGACCGATTATGAGGACGTGATTTGCCTGTCTGGTACGCATGGAAAGACGACAAGCACCTCTATGATGACACTGATCGCAATGCAGGCGGCACTCGACCCGACCGTTATGGTGGGAAGTAATCTACCTGCGATCGGCGGCACTCTGCGCATTGGTGGACATGAATGCTTTGTTGCAGAGTCTTGTGAGTACTGCAATTCGTTCCTGTCCTTTTCGCCGACCATTGCGGTCATCCTGAACGTAGAAGCTGATCATCTGGACTTTTTCAAGGATATTGATGATATTGTACACTCGTTCCATGAATTTTGTCTGCGTACACCAGCGAATGGACTTGTGGTTACAAATGCAGATGATATCCACGCCATGCAGGCAGTACAGGGCATAGATCGAAAGATCTTGACCTTTGGTGTGTCCGAGACTGCCAATGTGCGTCCGGAAAATATCACGATTGAAAATGGGTATTACCGCTTTGATGTTGTGGTGGAGAAACAGTTCTACACCCATGTAGCGCTTTCTGTTCCGGGGTATCATAATATGCTCAATGCGCTTGCATGCTGTGCAGCTGCATGGTTTTTGAACGTAGCAGGAAAGCATGTCGCGGCAGGACTTGCGCAGTTCAAGGGCTCATCGCGTCGCTTTGAGCGCACTGGAAAGATGAAAAACGGTGCACTGGTAGTCGATGACTACGCACACCATCCGTCTGAAATGCGTGCGACGCTGCAAACGGCACGGCAGATGCAGTTCGATCGTATTTTCTGCGTGTTCCAGCCGCATACCTATACGCGTACCAAGGCATTGTTCTCGGAATTTATTGAGGCATTGCAGTTATGCGATCAGGCAGTGCTGGCGCCCATCTATGCTGCGCGTGAGCAGAATACCATTGGCATTTATGCTTCTGATTTGGCGAAGGAAATTTCAGGGGCAGAGAGTTTTGACAACTTTGATGAAATTGTGGTATATTTAGAGCGCGAAACACATGCAGGTGATTTGATCATTACAATGGGCGCGGGCGACATCTACCGCGTTGGAAAAATGCTGGTGCAAGAAGACTAAGACTTTTGTTTCACACGCATTTTCTTGCAAGGTGTGTGTGAAATATTTTGGAAAGATAGTTGACAACTTGCATAAGATGTGCAATACTAATTACAGAACTATTATGCAAGTTATACATAGAGTGGAGGGTTCTTTATGGCAAATAATTTGATTATCACCATTGGCAGACAGTACGGTTCCGGTGGTCGAGAAATTGGCAGAAAGCTCGCATTGCGCCTCGGAATCCCATTCTATGATCGTGAGCTGATTTCCCGTGCAGCAAAGAAGAGCGGCTTCAGTGAAGATTTGTTTGATCAGCTGGATAAGCGTGCAACAAACAGCCTCTTGTATTCGCTGACCATGTTCGGCAGCACTGGACTCAATGGCATGTCCCTGACCGATCAGCTGTTTTTGGCACAGGCAAATATCATCCGTGAAGTAGCGGACAGCGGTCCGGCGGTTTTGGTTGGTCGCTGTGCCGATCATGTGCTGCGTGAATATGACAACCGGTTTGATTTCTTTATCACAGGCTCTTTGGATGACCGTTTGCAGCGCATCCAGACCCATGATGACTATGAACTCTCTGGAAAGTCTCCACGGGCTGCGCTCGAGAAGATGGATAAACAGCGCGCGACTTACTATAATTATTATACGGGTAAGATGTGGGGGAAGAGCGATCACTATGATCTTTGTATCAATGCCGGACGCTTGGGCATCGATGGTTCGCTGGAAGTCATTCTGGCATATGTCAATGCACTCAAGAAGTAAGTGTGTTTTTAAAAGGCAAACAAAGTAAAAGAAGGTAAGAAAAGAGAAAACCGGTACAGATTTCATATCTGTGCCGGTTTTCTTGTCTGTATACAATCCTTCAATAAAAAGGTGCTTCTGTGGGACAAGTACTTTTTGCTTTATCAAATGTGGCGTAATACCCCTTGCTTTCGCTATGGGGATATAAGCCACAT
>JAHHRJ010000095.1 GCA_020025885.1 Butyricicoccus sp.
ATGTAAGACCTCGCACGGTGCAGGCTACGGTCAGCGAACTGAGAATCCCCTGTCTCTAAGACATGGGGAGTGTCAACGTTAGCACCTTACTTTTTTATGAGCTATCTGAAAAGTTAAAATTCTGGTCTTTGGGCTATTTATTGTGCAATGAAATGACAACAAGTTCGGGGCGGTTACAAAAGCGAATGGGAAAACTGCTGTTTCCAAGTCCGCGGCTCACGATCATCTGGGTGTTTCCAACTTGGTGCAGTCCAAAGGCGTATTTCGGGAAAAATCCCTGATTGGGCGCGAAGATTGAGCCGATAAACGGCAGTCGGAACTGTCCGCCGTGGGCATGACCAGACAGTACAAGATCAATCCCAAAAGAAGCATACGTTTGCAATAAATCGGGTCGATGTGCGAGTAGGAGTGTATACTGCTGATGATCTTGCGACAGCAAGGGCGTAAGTGCATCGGAAACGATTGCGTATGAGCGAATCTTGGGATGATGGACCTTGATAAAGCTGGGATCGGTGATACCGACAATTTGAATGGCTGCTCCATTGTGGGAAATTTCGGTAGTTTGGTTTTCCAGAATAGTGAACCCAGCGGACAGCAAGCCTTGTCTCAGCTGTTCATACGCAGAAATGCGGGATTCATGGTTGCCGGTCACATAATAGCAGGGGGCGATTTTTGCCGCTTCCTTGGCAAACACAAGCGCGACCGCAAGGTCAGGGCGATAGGAATTTATGAGATCGCCTGTGATTGCAATGAGATCGGGCTTCTCACGTTGGATACGTGCAAGCAGCTTTTGATTATCTTTGCCGAATGATGTATTATGCAAGTCTGAGATATGGACAATACGGAAGCCGTCAAAGGCATTGGGCAGTTTTTGAGAGAACACAGAAAAATGACTGGTTTGCAGAGACACATTGCTCCAGATGAACCAGAGGGTCAGCGCGGAAAGGATCAGCACGCCCAGCGTCAGTATTGGCATAGCACCTCACGCAGTTTGTCCAGAAACGCTTCTTCACCCCATGTATTGACTTTAAAGAATACCGCTTGACTGCCGCCAGCCGTGATTGCAGAGAGATGAATGGGTCCATCACCAACTTGAAAGAGTGTTACACTCAGGCTTACACGGTTGTTGCCTACATAGCTGAATCGCTCAAAGACACGCACAAAACATTTTGCATCACCAGAGATAAAGTCACTCGAATCTTCCAGAGAAGCGGACATGCTGCTATGCAAGATCCCATGTTGGATTTTTGCTATCCAGTCATATATGTTTCCGTGCAGGACATCTTCTAGTTTTGCCATATGGGTTCCTCCTTAGGGGTAGTTCTCAGATGCTTCTTTACTCAATTGGAGTACGCTTTTTGCGTGTTTTATGCGCGAGCGGGCTGAGTTCGGCAGCGTCGCGAACGTTTTGGTCAGCAATGTGGGTATAGATCATGGTCGTATCTACCTGCGAATGTCCGAGTACGGTTTGCAGGGTGCGGATATCTACGCCGTTTTGATACATCAACGTCGCGGCAGTATGGCGCAGTTTATGCGCGGAATACTTGGTTGGATCAAGTCCAGCAGCGGTGATATATTTCTTTACCAGCCATTTGATCGTCTGGGTGCTGATGCGGTTGCGGTTGCGGCTGGTAAAGAGTGCGTTGCGATCGGCTTCATGCGGCGGCACGCGCTCAGGTAAATATTGCTCGATGGCATCGATACAGGCTTCGTTTAAATAGAGCATACGCTCTTTGTTGCCCTTACCGCGCACCCGCAGGGTGTCCTCGCGCACGTCAGTTAGATTCAGGCCAACAAGCTCAGAGACACGCAAGCCGCAGTTTAAAAACAGGGTCAAGATACAGTAATCCCGCTCGGCGTATTTACCTTCGATGCTGTCAAGCAGATGCATGGAATCATCCGCTGTCAGATAGCGCGGCAGATTGCGCGGCTTTGCCGGGACTTCTAGTCCACCTGCCGGATTACTTTCGAGCACATGCACCTTGTCAGTTAGATATCGGAAAAAAGAGCGCAGAGAAGAAACCTTGCGCGCGCGGGAAACCGCAGACAACCCGTAATCCGTGGATGGGCTGTTTGCCTGTGTGGGGCGTTGTTCTCCGATGTAGGTCAAAAAATCATAGATATCCGTCAGGCGAATGGTGCTGAGCAGTTCGGTGTCGATATCAGAAATGGGAATTTCTTCGAGCGGGCAGTCATGGGGTGCAAGTCCGCGGTTGATTTTAATAAACCGCAAAAACAGACGCAAGTCCAAAAAATATTCAAACGCCGTCTTGGGAGATTTGCCGCGGATGGTGGTCATATAGACCAGAAAATCCCGCAAGAGCGGCGGCGCATCGTGTGCATACTCTGAAATAATATATCGCATAGCAGATTCCTCCATTACAACTTATTGTACTACGTTTTCGCGCCTGCGTCAAAGCACACTTGTATTGACCAAAAATACTATAACCGCTAAAAAGAGAACATAACAACCAGCGGCTGTTTATGTGTATCACACCGTGGCTTGTACGGCATAAAAAAATATCGTATAATGGAGGGGAGAATTGAGAAAAGGAGAATAAGGTCATGGAAGTGTTTGGACATTGTACATTATGTCCGCGCGCCTGCGGCGTTGACCGAACCAGTGGACAAAGGGGATTTTGCGGCGCTTCAAACGAAGTGTTTGTAGCAAGGGCTGCCCTACACGCCTGGGAAGAGCCGCCGTTGTCCGGCGAAAATGGTTCGGGCACTGTGTTTTTTGCGCACTGTACCTTAGGTTGTGTGTTCTGCCAAAATCGTACCATCAGCCGCCGTACCGACGCCGGGCGGCGTGTGGATGCTGGGCGGCTTGCGGAAATCTTTTTGGAGCTTGCAGACGAGGGTGCGCACAACATTAACCTTGTGACGGCAACCCACTATGTACCAGTTGTTTGTGACGCTCTGCGCCATGCACGTGACCAGGGATTACAGATTCCAGTGGTATACAATAATGGTGGCTATGAGGTGGTGGACACCCTCAAAGCGCTGGAGGGACTTGTCGATATCTACCTGCCAGATTTTAAATATTACAGTACCTATTATGCAAAGCTGTATTCAGGAGCTGCGGATTATCCTGATGTTGCAAAAGATGCCATTACAGAAATGGTACACCAGACCGGAAAGCCGCAGTTTGATGAAAACCATATGCTGACACGCGGCACGATCATTCGGCATTTGATGCTGCCAAGTCTACATACAGATACCGCACAGGTACTGCGCTATATTGCGGAGCACTGGGGAGGTCGTGTGCTCGTCAGTCTGATGCGCCAGTATACACCATTCGGGATGGAGAAATTTCCAGAGCTGAACCGCAAGCTGACTGAAGAAGAATATGAGGAAGCGGTAGAGCAGTTCCATGCGCTGGGACTGTCCGGCTTTTTGCAGGATGGCGAGTCTATTGGTGAGAGCTTTATCCCTTCCTTTGATGGGGAAGGTGTGTGAGGAGGATTTATGGAATATATCAATTTTGTATTGCTCATTGTGATGCTCCTGCTTTGTTATTTGGAAATTTCAAAGCTCAAGAAGCAAGTCGCACAGCAGCAAAAGCAGTTAGATGAATTATGTACGCGGACAGGAGAGGGGAGCTTAGCATCTGGTTACATTTCTGACATGATAAAATCAGAGGTACTTGCGCTTAAAAACGCAGGAAAAGATGTGGAAGCAGTCAAGGAACTTCGGGGGAGCATACCTCTATGTCTCTGTTAGAAGCAAAGGAATATATGACTAAATTATAATGAGTATGAAATGTCTCCTGATGACTATGGAAATAGGTTCAGGAAAAACAGACAATGACAAAACACCCCCTAATGTAGGATCATAAAATTACTACATTAAGGGGTGTCGCTATGTCAAAAAGAAAAAATACAATCATAAGGCAACACCGCACAATGTCATCTGCGGCGCTTTGCGAAAATTTCGCGCCAT
>JAHHRJ010000096.1 GCA_020025885.1 Butyricicoccus sp.
TAGGGGGACTGGGTTCCCCTGGAAAGGCTGTCAAAGTTCTTTGACAGCCTCAAAGCGTATCCGATTTTTCGGATACGCTTTGTCTCATCATACTTACACTTTACCCGTGCTGCCATGCCCACCGCGATCTGGATTTTCCAAACGCTCTGCCACAACAAAAGAAAGCGTTGGCTGATGCTCCATAATACGGAACTGACAAATACGGTCGTTAACATGGATCACTGTATCTCGCAGCGCATAGGCAGGGAAAAACCACTGGTCATTGTCACCACAGTAAGTCTCATCAATAATACCCATGCTATTAGTCTGGATGATACCAAAATTTTTAAAAGTAGAGCTGCGCGGAACCACATGTGCTTCATACCCCTCTGGCAGCTGCATTGCAATGCCGAGCGGGATCAGACGAAACTCGCCCGCCTGCATGGTGATTTCTTCTGCCGCACGCAAGTCGATCCAGTCAGACTTTCCCGCAATATAGCAGAGTGGTTCGATTTTATCTGTAAAGTATTTGATCTTGATTTCCATAATATTAGTTACCTCCTGCCGCTGTCCATCACAGGGTCTGGACGCAATACGATCTCACCACTTGACTGGGTGCGCACAATATCGATCACACGCTGGTTGGCACTGCCACGCCAGAACAGTTGTGGATCGCGCTGTTCTTTTTCATAGCGTCCATCCACCAGCACATCACACATCTGCACCACTGGCAAATCACAAACCTCTTCCCATCGGTATCCCGTATAAAGCCAGATGGTCTTATTCGGGAAATTCTTGCGGATTTCTGAGACCAACTGTGTGACCTCTGCGCGATTTCCCGAGAATAGTGGATCACCACCAGAAAATGTGATGCCTGAAATATAGTCACGCGACAATTCGTCTAACAGTTCCAGTTTTGCCGCGTAATCAAATGGGATACCGCTCTGTGCATCCCAAGTCTGCGGATTGTGACATTCTGGACAGTGGTGTCCGCACCCAGCAACCCAAAGCACGACACGCAATCCTTCTCCGTTCAGCATATCATCTTTGGTAATATTATGGTAATTCATTACATACTCTTTCTTTCTGCGATTTCCGCCATTTTTGCGTCATTAAGACGTGTATCTCCCTTTACACGGGAGTAAGACAAGTAGCCGTTCATGCGCTCGATCTTCGTAAGGTTAGAAGATCCGCACTTCGGGCAAACGTCCATGCTTAATTCTTCGTGTCCGCAATCGTTGCAATATGCAAGGCTCAGGTTGACGCCCTCATAGAAGCCTTTCTTCATCGCACGGCGAATCAGGGTACGGATCGCATCGAAGTTATAAGCGATCGGATATTTTACATACTGGATCTTACCGCCATTGAACAGATCCCAGAAACGTGCTTCAAGATCCTGCTTTTCAATGGAAGTCAAATCCTCAGTAACATGACAATGGAAGCTGTTCGAGACATACGCACGGTCAGAAACACCCTCTACAATGCCGTATTTCTGACGGAACTGCTCTATCTGCAAACCACATAGGCTCTCTGCTGGTGTGCCATAGATCGCATACAAATTTCCGTCCTCTTCCTTAAACTCGTTGACCTTCTGGTTGATATACTGCATGGTCTCCAGCGCAAATTCACCATCTTCAACGAGGGACTTGCCATTGTGGAGCATTTGCAGTTCATTGAGCGCGGTAATACCAAAGGAAGCGGTTGCAGTCTTGAGGATGGGCTTGATCTTGTCATGCAGACCCAAGTGACCGCCATAGAAGCCACCCTCACAGTATGCGAGTGGGTTGGTAGATGCACGCATTTCTCCGAGATACGCATAAGTACGGATATGCAGCTTGCGGATCAGCTCCAGATAATAGTCGAGCACTTCATAGAAGGAACGGTTTTCCTGCTGTGCCTTGGCATAGATCATCGGCAGATGCAAAGAAACTGCACCGATGTTCCAACGACCTACAAAAACAGGGGTGTCATTTTCATCTGCTGGCTTCATGCCGCCGCGCTCATACCATGGAGACAAAAACGCACGGCAACCCATGGGGCTAATGATTTTGCCATACTTTTTATACATAGAAGGCACGTAGCCGTCACCTGTCAGGCTGAGCCAGTCTGGATACATTGCCTTTGCAGAGCACAAAATCCCTGCTTCAAATACGTCTTCGAGCTCCTTGCCCTCGCCATGCAGGTTTTCGTCATACAAGAATACGATCTTCGGGAACAGAACCGGCTTCTTCTGTCCCTTCTTTCCCTGACCGCGGCGGCGTACATCCAGCATAGAAATGGATGCCATCTTGGCAAAGCGTCCAGTACCGGTTCCGATGGTCATGGTAATAAACGGATAATCGCCACGGCTGGAAGCTACGGTATTAAACTTGTATTCCCAACCTTGGAAGCCCTGCTCAAAATCGTTGAGGATATCTGCCATAACTTCCTTCTCAACGACCTCGTCAGACAGACCAAGCTTCTTATACTTTTCTGTCAGCATGTCATAGGTCTTCTGTGCATATGGCTCAAGCAGCAGATCTACGGAAGGAACTGTAAAACCGCCATACTGCTGGCTTGCTGCAGACAGAACGATATCGCCGATCACGTCAAACGCAACGTTCAATGTCTTCGGCTCATTATACCACAGGTTACCCATCTCAAAACCGCCTTTGAGTACATGCTGTACATCAAATAAGCAGCAGTTCATGGTGTCGCGGCGTGCAGACATATCATGGACATAGATATAGCCGTCGCGGCAAGCCTGCAACTCCTCGGTATTCATAAAGAACTTCTGATACAATTCCTTATTGAGCTGGTTAAAGATCAGGCTGCGCTTGGTGGAGACCAGTGCAGAGTCAGTGTTGGAATTTTCCTTATCGCCAATATACATGATGGACTGGCTTTTCTTATAAACGTTGTCGAGCATGCCCACAAAATCTTGCTTATAGTTGCGGTAATCGCGGTAGCTCTTTGCAACCTCTGGGCGCACACTCTCTAGTGCTGCCTCCACGATATTGTGCATCTGCCAAATCTCAACGCGGTCAGATTCCATATGGTCAATATAGTTTGAAACGTAAGCACAAATTGCATCGGTTTCTGCCTGTGTAAATGTATAAAGCACACGATTGGCGGATTTATTGACCGCAGCAACCACTTTACTGATGTCAAATGCCTCCAGTGTGCCATCCTTTTTCACGATATAAATCATATCCGGAAGTCTCCTTATATATTGTGTCGATGACCATTATATCACAACTATATCTGGTATGGAAGAGTGATTGTCAAATTCGTCAGTTTGCCCGAAAAATTATGAATTTATTTTGTAAATTTACCTGCTTCTTCCCTTGACTCTTTATTGGATTTGTGTAAAAAAATGACCCCAGCAGCGGATCGCCACCGGAGTCATTCCACGTCCAGATCGAAGGAAAAACCTTGGAGTGAAAATCCTTCTTTCTGGTGTGATTCTATTATAATACATCCAATTTTAGACAGCAATCAAAATCGTTCGACAAATTTCGCAACTGAGTATAAACCTATATTTTATAAAAAACATCTTTAAGTTCTGCTCTGCTTTGCTGTCCATATCAATGCCAGAGTGCTGTGTGGCAATGCTTTCCACATATTTTCCACATCACTTTAAAAACAAGTTGCCCTGCAATTGCAAAAACACAAATCGAGCATAATCAAAACCACCAGTTGAACTGGTGGTTTGCACAAGCCCTAAAAGGGCATATTACCAGCTGCCTCTCAAGAGGCATCGAATTAGAGCGTTTCTGAAAAGTCCGCACAGTTGGTTTATTTCAACAAAATAGCA
>JAHHRJ010000097.1 GCA_020025885.1 Butyricicoccus sp.
TTGAAAATTTAAGGTCGCTTCGCTCCAAAATAAAAAGGGTGCAGTGACTTTTTTAACACGCTGAAGCGGTATCCTCCAAAGGATACCGCTTTTTAGATTTGTTATTTCACTTGCTTCTGCCCTCAATGGCATCGACTGCGCTCATGATCGCACCACGGAAACCGTTTTGTTCCAATGCACCAACACCTTTGATCGTTGTACCACCCGGCGAACAAACTGCGTCCTTCATTGCCCCCGGATGTGTGCCTGTCATGACATGCATCTTGCCTGTACCGCAGAGTGCCTGTCCAGCAAGCCGATATGCCAAGGCGCGTGGCAGACCATACTTGACGCCTGCATCGCCCAGTGCTTCCAAAAACATGCTGATAAACGCCGGAGAGCATCCTGCAACTGTACCAGCCACACCCAGAAGATGCCCTTCTACTGGCTGAATGAGTGCCGTCTTGGAAAACAGCTCATCAAACTGCGCAAACTCTTCTTCTGTCAAGCTGTGTTTCTGCTCACAGACGATCACGCCCTCCCCCACCGAAATCGGTGTATTCGGAATGGTGCATACGATATGGAGCTTATCACCCAGAAGTTCCTGATAACGGTTGAGGGTATAGCCTGCTGCAACAGAAACCACAATTTTGCTCACCAACAAGTCATGCAGTGCAGGAACAAGATCAGGGATCATATAGGGCTTGACTGCAATCACAACCATATCCACTTGCGGAATCATTTCTTCTGCGCTGTGGCATGACACAAAGCCAAATGGCTCAGTGTTTTTGCGCAGCTTGTCCCAATCACGCGCACATGCATAAATGTTTTGCGGCTCAATCGCTTCTTTATAGAGCAATCCCTTTGCCATTGCCTGTGCCATATTGCCAAATCCAAAAAAACCAATTTTCATGCGTCTTCTCCTCTTTCCTGCCCGTTATCATAGAATACTGCATCTAAAATAAGCCCCTGCGGCGGCATTGTGATCCCTGCCTCTGCCCGCATACCGCTTTCTAAGATTGGGCGTACATCATCAGGTGTGCGTTTGCCCAGTCCGACCTCCATCAGAGTTCCCGCAAGAATGCGCACCATATTCTGCAAAAAGCCTGTTGCCTCAAATGTCATGCGCACTTCTGCACCGATTTGTTCCACCTCTGCACGATATAAGGTGCGAACGGTGGATTTTTTCATTTTCTTATTGCCACAAAATGCCCGAAAATCGTGCCTGCCAATGAGTTCTCCTGCCGCCTGCCGCATTTTTTCTACATCCAGCGGCTCTTCCATGCGATAGAGATACTTGCGTGCAAATACATCTGGCACATCGCTGTTCCAAATGCGGTATACGTAGCGCTTACCAGTTGCATTGAGTCTTGCATGAAAGCGTTCCTCTGCATAGGCGCAATCGGTTACTGCAATATCCTCTGGCAAATAGCGGTTTAGGTACTGCGCGATCTCTTTGGGCGAATATGCGGTCTGGATTTTAAAATGTGCCACCTGTGCCCGCGCATGAACACCTGCATCGGTGCGCCCTGCGCCATGGATCTCCACTTGATGCCCCACCATTTCCGACAATACGGCTTCAATCTTGCCCTGAATGGTGTGTTCATTTTTAAGTCTCTGCCAGCCATGATAACGGCTGCCATCATAAGCGATCGTGATTCGAAAGTTGTGCATTACGCCTCCTGTATTGTATCTCACAGGGTGTTGTTTTACCCTATCTATGTGATCACTGTTTAGGGCTATTATATCATAAATCTGAAATATTTTACAATTTTTCTTTTCTTTCTTCCGCAATTATGATATACTAATACAATCATTTTTAAAAGGAGATTCTCTCATGAAAAAAACGGTATCCGCACTTCTTTTATTGGCGCTTCTGTCTGGATGCGGCGCACAGCCTTCTACTCCTCCAACCCCAAACATGCCATCTAACACAGCACAAAATGATGCTTCCAACACAGCACAAAGTGATGCTTCCAACACAAGTAAAGATGTTTTTTTTGAATTTACAGCCAAAGATTTCGATGGCAATGACGTAGACGACTCTGTATTTGCCAACACCAAGCTCACCATGATGAATGTTTGGGCAACTTTCTGCAATCCTTGTATTAAGGAGATGCCGGATCTTGGTGAGCTTGCAGCGGCAGGCGGCACAGACTATCAGATCATCGGCGTATGTGCTGATCTGGATGGCACGGAGGATATGCTAACCGTTGCAAAGGATATAGTTTCCCAGACGAAGGCAAACTATCTGCACCTCCAGCCTTCTGAAGGGCTGCTCCCTGTTTTGACTGCAACTTCTGCTGTACCAGTTACCTTCTTCTTTGACAGTGAGGGCAAGCTGGTAGGTCAAGGCATCATGGGTGCACATGACAAAGCTAAATGGGAAAAAGAACTGCAAGCACGCCTTGATATGGTAAATGCAGCCGAAGAAAAGTCGGATGATGCAGCACAGTCTGATACAGATTCTGATGCAGAAAAGCCAGAGGAGTCTTCTGATGCGGCGGCTGAATAAAGGATGTGTCGCGCCTGTGCTCCTTGCCCTCAGCTTTCTTATGATCTTCTATGGTGCAATGGACGGAGAGGCTGCGATCGTACTCCGTAAAGCCACAAAAATCTGTCTGGAATGTATTGGGGTAGGCTGATATGAAAAATCTAAGACTTTTCGTGCAGGCGTGTTTTGCCGCACTCACGAATGGATATGTGCGCGGCTTTGCAGAGGGAAAAATTTATGAAGGACCGCTGAAACTTGTCTGCCTGCCCGGACTCAATTGTTATTCCTGTCCAGGTGCAGTTGGTGCATGTCCCATCGGTGCCCTGCAAGCCGTGCTTGGCAGCCGTGGACGGCAGTTTTCTTTTTATGCCCTTGGCTTTCTGATGGCATTCGGCGCATTTTTCGGACGCTTTGTCTGTGGCTGGCTGTGCCCTTTTGGGCTGTTTCAGGAGCTTTTGCACAAGATTCCATTCCCGATCAAGCGCAAAAAGCTGCCAGCTGACCGTTTTTTGCGCAGTATCAAGTATTTTCTGCTCATTTTCTTCGTCATCCTATTTCCAATTTTCCTTGTGAGCCCAGTTGGAATTGGTGATCCAACCTTTTGTAAGTATATCTGCCCAGCAGGTATCTTGTTTGGTGGGATTCCATTAACCGTTGCCGATGCAGGTATTCGCGCCGCAGCGGGCAATTTGTTTCTCTGGAAATTCGGGATTCTTGCAGGCGTAATCTTGTGCAGTATTGTTGTGCACCGTCCATTCTGCCGCTATCTGTGCCCCTTAGGTGCGATTTATGGACTGTTTAACCCCATTGCACTTTTGCGCTATGATGTGGACAAATCTAAATGTGTTGACTGCGGAAAGTGTAAATCCGTCTGCCCGATGGATATTGATTTGCACAAAGAGCCAAACAGCCGCTTGTGCGTGCGGTGCGGCAAATGCAAGAAAAGCTGTCCCACTGGTGCGATCATCAATCCCATTTTACAGACCATGCATAAATACCGTACATATGGACAAACAACACAAGAGGACTGAATTCAGTCCTCTTTGAGGCTGTCAAAGAACTTTGACAGCCTTTCCAGGGGAACCCAGTCCCCCTA
>JAHHRJ010000098.1 GCA_020025885.1 Butyricicoccus sp.
GTGGCTTATATCCCCATAGCGAAAGCAAGGGGTATTACGCCACATTTGATAAAAAAGAGCTGGCATAAAGCCAACTCTTTTCTAGGGCGTATCTGAAAACAAAGAAATCGACGAATTTTTCGCAGTGAGTGCGTAGATGCAAGGCAAAAACACAGGAATCCCTGATGGATTCCGCGTATTTTTAACATAGCAGATGCCACTCATTAGAAAAAAACCAGAATTTCGAATTTTCAAACAGCCCCTAATATCTGTATGAAAATTAGAGACCCGTGTGTTCCTTGATGTAAGCGCGAGCCATCTTTGCATACTCAAACGGATTTGCCTTTGCAGGGTCCTGCTCTGCCTCAACCATGATCCAGCCTTCGTAGCCAGCCTTGTCAAGCAGCTCAAATACGTCATCAAACTGAACGCAGCCGTCCGGATCGCCTGGCACGGTGAATGCACCTTCACGAACAGCCTTCAGGAAAGACCAGTCCTCAGCCTTTACCTTCTCAACGATCGGCATGCGCATGTTCTTCAGATGTACATGACCCACGCGGTCAGCAAACTTGCCCAGCATTGCAACTGGATCTTCGCCTGCGAAAGTAAAGTGACCGGTATCGAAGCACAGGAATACATACTTCGGATCTGTGTTCTCCATCAGACGCGTGGTTTCTTCAACGGTCTGAACCACGGTGCCCATGTGATGATGGAAGCAGGAACGGATGCCATACTTCTCGAGAGACAGCTTGCCCAGCTTGTTAAGACCTTCGCACAGACGATCCCACTCCTCATCGTTCAGGATGCGCTTGTCCTTCAGAACGCGCTTGTCCAGCATACCCTGAATGGAGCCAGACTGCTCGGAAATGTTGATTGCAGTTGCGCCAACAGCAGACAGGTATTCCAGTTCCTTAATAAACTCAGCTTCAACCTCTTCGTATGCCTTGTCTACGAGGAAAGAGGAGAACCACTTAGATGCAATGGTCATACCACGTACATCAAGCATATGCTTGAGTACCTTAACATCAGTTGGATACTTGTGACCAACCTCAGAGCCAGTGAAACCAGCCAGTGCCATTTCAGAAACACACTGCTGGAAGGTGTTCTCGTCGCCGAGATCCCACATATCATCGTTGGACCAGCCAATCGGGCACATACCGAGCTTTACTTTCTTGGGATCTAACATTTTTCATACCTCCATAATGGAAATTGGAAATCGCCATCTTTGTTACCAGACAGCGCCATCTCTTGTTAATGTTTATTGTACAAGAACGCACCGCGAAAGTCAACATAAACGCGTCAAAGTTGACCAAGTTTTTTGTTATCTTTTGGGGTATTTATTTATATTTGTGCGACACCTGTTTGAACTGCTGCTTCTGCAACTGCCTTTGCCACTGCCTTGGTCACACGTTCATCAAACGCCGCAGGTATAATATAATCTTCGGATAACGCTTCGTCTGAAATCACATTTGCAATCGCATAAGCTGCCGCCATATTCATCTCCGCATTGATATCAGAAGCCCGTACATCCAGCGCACCGCGAAAAATTCCAGGAAATGCCAATACATTGTTAATCTGGTTCGGATAGTCTGAGCGACCGGTTCCAACGACCGCCGCACCGCCTTTTTTTGCTTCCTCCGGCCAGATTTCTGGCACAGGATTTGCCATTGCAAAAACCATTGGTTTTTCTGCCATTGTCTCGACCATTTCCGCAGTGAGTACACCAGGGGCTGACAGACCAAAAAATACATCAGCGCCGCGTACTGCATCTGCAAGTGTCCCTGTCATATGTGCACGGTTTGTGACCTTCGCCATTTCAGCCTGTGCTGGATTGAGGCGTTCATCCCCCTCACACACAATACCAAAACGCTCACACATCACAACATCCTTGACACCAAGGAACATGAGGAATTTAGTGACAGCGATCGCCGCCGCTCCACAGCCATTTACCACCAACTTGATCTCCTCCAACTTACGTCCAGTCAGACGGCACGCATTGATCATTGCCGCCGCACAGCATACTGCTGTGCCATGCTGGTCATCGTGGAAAATCGGGATATCACAAACTTCTTTCAGCTTGCGCTCGATCTCAAAACAGCGCGGTGCTGCAATATCTTCCAGATTGATGCCGCCAAACGAGCCAGAAATGAGCTGAATGGTGCGCACGATCTCGTCTACATCCTTGGATTTTACGCAGAGCGGAAATGCATCCACATCCGCAAACGCCTTAAACAGTGCACATTTGCCCTCCATAACAGGCATGCCTGCTTCCGGCCCAATGTCACCGAGTCCCAAAACGGCTGTGCCGTCTGTGATGACCGCAACCAGATTATGTCTGCGTGTATATTTATAACTCAGTGATACATCGTCCTTAATCTTAAGGCAGGGTTCTGCTACGCCGGGTGTATACGCCACAGATAAATCCTCACGTGTTGCAACCGGACAACGTGCAACCACTTCGATTTTTCCGCCCCATGCTTCATGTGCAGACAGTGCCTTTTCCTTTGCGTCCATTGATAAAACCTCCTATGAACTCATATCATATCATGTCAACTGCCTTAATGATACCATAGAAATTGCTATTGTTTCAATCATTTCACATGATACTTCTTGGCTTTTCCCCATTTATAGGAGAAAGAAAAAGATGACAGAACCAGATGCACGGTGTATAATAAGACCAAAGATAGGAAAACAAAATAGGTATTCCCGATCATACAGGATAGACGCTCTTGAAAGCACACAAAAGGAGATGACCAACATGAAAAAACGCATATTTGGTTTGTTCTGCTTGCTCGCTATGCTGACTGCCTGCACCCCTAAAAATCCAGAGGAGCCAGCCAATGTACCGCCGGAACCAACCTCGCCCAGTGTGGCATCTCCAGAATCGCCCAAACAGCCGGATACGCCGCCAGAAGACCCAAACGCCATTCATTTCTTTGAATGCGGCACGCTTGATTTGTCTAATCCCAGTGAGACAGTCGGACGTGAAAACTTTGAGGAATTTCTGAATGTGACGGGCGCTGGAAACGCTGCCACCATTCAAATCACCCAACCAGACAAAGAAGGTTCCCCTATCACATCTACCCTCTCTTTTGAAGATGGCACCTATACATTCAAGAATGCAGGCTCGGAAACCACTTGGAAACAGCTTCAAATCGCAGAATTTACTTCTTCTGGGCAAATCCATCAGACATTTCGCCTAACTAATGTGCAAGATCTTCCTGCGGAAACGCCAGACGGAAAAGAAGCGATCACACTGTTTGAAGAAATTATTGAAAGCTAAACAGCGCACAAAAAGGGTCTGTCACAGAATTTGCATTCTGCAACAGACCCTTCAGCGTGTCAAAAAAGTCACTGCACCCTTTTTATTTTGGAGCGAAGCGACCT
>JAHHRJ010000099.1 GCA_020025885.1 Butyricicoccus sp.
CAGGCTACGGTCAGCGAACTGAGAATCCCCTGTCTTTAGACATGGGGAGTGTCAAGAGAATCTATAAATATGATATGATAGCTCGTGGTATCTTAGTAGTAATAAACCAGAAAGGATTTTTTATCATTATGGCAGATGCTTTGGCATATCTCCGCCAGAAGCAGGAGAATGGCGGATTTAATGAACTTGTAAATATGCATGTACGCGCTGTACGTGAGGGTTATGCAGAGATCGAACTGCCTGCAAGCCCAAATAACTTAAATGGGCTCGGCAATGCGCATGGCGGTGCAATCTATTCTTTGTGTGATGTGGCAGCTGGAACGGCGGCGGCATCGCGCGGACGTGTGGGCGTGACACTCTCTGCATCCATTCAATATCTGCGTCCGGGCAAGGGCGGGCTTGCGCTGTTTGCCAAGACACGCGAGATTAAGCATGGAAGAAGCACAGCCGTCTATCATGTGATCGTGACGGATGAAACAGGTACAGAGATCGCGGATGCGACCTTTACCATGTTTTATATTGGAGACTGTGCGGAGCTGCTCAAATGATGGGAGCGATTGTAACCGAACTGCTTGCATGGTATGACAGCGGACACCGTGACCTGCCTTGGCGACGCACAAAAGATCCATACCGCATTTGGCTCTCTGAGATCATGCTTCAGCAGACCCGTGTAGAGGCGGTCATCCCATATTATGAGCGGTTTCTGAAAACCTGCCCAGATATCAAGGCGTTGGCAGATGCACCAGAGGAAGTCTACCTCAAATTATGGGAGGGACTGGGCTATTATAGCCGTGTACGCAATCTACATAAGGCGGCTTGTGTCATTTGTCAACAGTATGGCGGTCAGATGCCGGATACGCACAAGGAATTGCTTGCGCTGCCGGGGATTGGAGACTATACCGCAGGGGCGATTGCATCCATTGCGTTTGGTTTGCCAGAACCGGCGGTGGATGGCAATGTACTGCGTGTGTGTGCACGGGTGGGTGGCGACTTCCGCTCGATTGATGATCCAAAGGTCAAGCGGGATTTTCGTGCACAGCTTGTGGAAATCATGCCAGAGACGCGAGCGGGTGACTTAAACCAAGCACTGATGGAACTTGGTGCGACGGTATGTATTCCAAACGGTGCGCCGCGCTGTGGGGAGTGCCCCATCATGCATCTGTGCCGTGCATTCCATGAAAAAACATGGGATTGTATTCCGGTGCGCACCCCAAAGAAAGCGAGAACGATCGTGCCGCGCACGGTGATCTTGGCACGGTGCGGTGCACTTGTCGGCATTCGCCGAAGACCGGATTCCGGTTTGCTTGCGCGGATGTGGGAACTGCCTGCATATGAGGGCACATATCAGCCGCGTGAGATCCGTGCGCAGCTTGCAGAGGATGGATGGCAGGTGGAAAAGCTGCTCGCGCTGTCACCAGCAAAGCACATCTTTACACATATTGAATGGCATATGACCGGATATTACGCAGAGCTTGATGAAAAAGTACCGGGGCTTGTCTGGGTAACTCCAGACACTCTCCGCGGGGAATATGCACTGCCGTCCGCGTTTCGCGCCTTTCTGGGCGTACTGGAGGAAGGATAATGGAATATATTCGTGTAACACATAATTTTCCACCATTGTTCGCACCTGATTCCCGCATTTTGATCTTAGGCTCTATGCCAAGCCCGAAATCAAGGGAGCAGGCATTTTTCTATGGGCACCCACAAAATCGGTTTTGGCCGGTGGTTGCGGCTGTGTTTGATGAACGAGCACCGCAGACCATAGAGGAAAAGCGTGCGCTTGCGCTCCGGCATCAAATTGCAATGTGGGATACCCTTGCGGCCTGTGAAATCAAGGGCGCAAGTGATACCTCGATTCGCAATCCTGAGCCGAATGATTTAGAATGGCTCATTGCACAGACCCAGATCAAGGCGATTTTCTGCACAGGGGCGGCATCGCACAAGTATTACACCAAATTGTGTGAGCCTAAGACAGGCATTCCCGCAGTCTGTCTGCCGTCTACCAGCCCCGCCAATGCAGCATGGTCCAAGGAACGCCTCATTGAGGCGTATCGTGTGATCGCGGAAGTATAAAAAATGCACAGAGTCTTTGGACTCTGTGCATTCAGCATGTCAAAAAAGTCACTGCACCCTTTTTATTTTGGAGCGAAGCGACCTTAAATTTTCAAAATCCAAGGACATGCGCCTTGGATTTTGCCCGCGACCCGCGCAAACGTGCGCGAAACCGGGGGTATCAGAGCCAGTTTCTACCAGAACTGGCTCTGTATCTAGGGGGACTGGGTTCCCCTGGAAAGGCTGTCAAAGTTCTTTGACAGCCTCA